>JBIOTQ010000122.1:0-34996 GCA_044866075.1 Actinomycetota bacterium
TAGCTGCGGCACGGAAGTCTTGCGACCCCCACACCTAGCACCCACCGTTTACGGCTAGGACTACCCGGGTATCTAATCCGGTTCGCTCCCCTAGCTTTCGCGCCTCAGCGTCAGGATCGGCCCAGCCAGTCGCCTTCGCCACCGGCGTTCCTAGCGATATCTGCGCATTTCACCGCTACACCGCTAGTTCCACTAGCCTCTACCGTCCTCTAGCCAACGCAGTATCCGACGCAGTTCCACAGTTAAGCCGTGGGATTTCACGCCGGACTTACGTAGCCGCCTACGCGCCCTTTACGCCCAGTGAATCCGGATAACGCTCGCCCCCTACGTCTTACCGCGGCTGCTGGCACGTAG
Source organism: Actinomycetota bacterium (assembly GCA_044866075.1). Lineage (GTDB taxonomy): Bacteria > Actinomycetota > AC-67 > AC-67 > AC-67 > JBASRP01. The sequence goes on from JBIOTQ010000122.1 coordinate 355, forward strand.
TTAGCCGGGGCTTCCTCGTGGGGTACCGTCACCACGGTTACCCGTGGCTTCTTTCCCCACAACAGGGGTTTACAACCCGAAGGCCTTCATCCCCCACGCGGCGTCGCTGGATCAGGCTTTCGCCCATTGTCCAAGATTCCCTACTGCTGCCTCCCGTAGGAGTCCGGGCCGTGTCTCAGTCCCGGTGTGGCTGGTCGCGCTCTCACGCCAGCTACCCGTCATCGCCTTGGTGGGCCGTTACCCCGCCAACAAGCTGATAGGCCGCGAGGCCCTCTCGGAGCAGAAGGTTGCCCAACCTTTTGCCAACTGAAGGATGTCCTTCTATTGGGTCATCGGGTATTAGCGTTGGTTTCCCAACGTTATCCCCGTCTCCGAGGCAGGTTCCTCACGTGTTACTCACCCGTTCGCCGCTCCGTAACCCGGAGTATTGCTACCCCGAGTCCGATCGCTCGACTTGCATGTATTAAGCACGCCGCCAGCGTTCATCCTGAGCCAGGATCAAACCCTCCATCGAGGTCTCATCCCTATAGCCGCAGACCTTGGAGGCCCGAAGCCATCGGGAGTTTGATCTCTAAGCAAGGCATTACTTTGGGATAACCCGCTCTGCGTACGCTCGATTCCCGGTCCCCCATCCGCACGAGGCGAAGAAAGAACCGGCTCCTCGAGCCATTTCGCGTGTCCCTCGCTATGCAGTTTTCAAGGCGCAGAAAAAACCGAACGCCATCCCGATTCGCAGAGGTCTGGAGTCCGGAAGGTCCTTCACCGTCCATGGGGACGGCAGAGGGATAGTATAGCCCTCGCTCGTGGGATGGCAACCGGTTCCGTACCGCCTCCCGAGCGGACAGCATCGGTCGAAAAGCGAGCCTGAGCAGGGGGGATCCAGCAATGCCCAAGCCTGGTGACCGGGTCGTCATCGAGGGGACGAAGGTCGGCGGCGGACGCCGGGAGGGGACGCTCGTCGAGATGAGCGGACCGCTGATGCGCGTCCGCTGGGAGGACGGCGCCGAGTCGTACATCGCGCCCGGCGCGGGGTCGGTCCGATTCCTCGCGGGCAACGCCAAGTCGAGCGCGACGAAAACGACCAAGTCGGCCGCGAAACCCGCGGCGAAGGCGAAGTCGGCGAAGAAGAAGCGTTAGATCGAGTCGGGCCGGTCGAGCTTCGCGCTCATCTCGGCCAGACGGACCTCGAGGTCGGCGACCCGGCGCGTCAGGAACGCCGTCGAGCCGACCCGCTCGGCGACCCGGAGGATCGCCTCCCGGACCTCGGTGACCTGACCCGACATCGCGTTCATCTTCTCGGTCGTCGACGTCGCGACCGTCTCCGCCAGCTCGCCGAGGCGCGCCTCGAGCGAACGCACCTGCTGGGTGAGAACCGCGACGCTGGCGTCGGTGCCGGCGCGGCCTCCGGCCGCCCGGGCCTCGGTGCCCGCGAGCTTGCTCATCAGCATGTCGAAGGACGACGCGACGCCGCTGACGCTCTCGGCTACCTCCGCGATGCGCTCCTCGAAGAGCTTCTCGCGCGTGATCAGTTCGTCGCGCAGCTGTGATCGGACCGTGGCGATCTCTTCGTCGAACGAGACGTTCGTCGTCGACGCGCCGGCGACGACCTCGCCGACGCGGCCTTCGACCCCGGCGACGGCTTCGTCGATGCGCACGCGGGCTTGCTCGACCAGATCGCTGATCCCGCGGACCTGTTCGATGTTCGTCCCCGACAACGCTTCGACTTCTCCGTGCAGCCGCGCCTCCGCGGCTTCGATCGCCATCCGCGTCGCTTCGAGTCCGGATGTGAGCTGAGCGCGCAGAGCCTCGAGCGACCGCTGCTGATCACCCACGCGACCGTCGACGAGGTCCGTGATCTTCTGGTCGATCGACACCCAGGCGTCGCGCAGATCCTGCGCCGTATCGGTCACAGCGTTCAGCGCGTCCTCGACGCGCGCGCGCATGACGCCCATCTCTCCCGAGACGTGGCGCTGATCCTCTTCACGGCTCGCGGTGACGCGGCCGAGGTCGAGTTCGATCGAATCGAGGCGCGCCTCGAGCTGGGAGAGAGAGTTCGCGACCTCCAATTGACCGATCACCTCTAGCGACGGAGACGCATAGGCGCGTACGGCGGTCTTCGTGCCGCCTCGCGAGGAGTTCCTAGGGGAAGTCATCGGAATCTCCGAGGTCGTGAAAAGTACACGGCCTCGGAGAGGGAGGCAACCCCCGCAGCTCGAACCACTCGGGGTGGTCAGGGGAAACGGAACGTACGCACGTCTGAGGCCTTCACGGCCTCGGCGACCAGCGGATCCAGGTCGAGCCTCTCTTCGGCGGCACGCGCTTGTGCGATCGTTGCTTTGGTTGCGGGGTGTTTCGGCTCGAACAGAACGCACGCTTCCTGACACGGCGCGCTCGAGACGGTGAAGGTTCCGAGCAGCGTCGCTTCCGCGACGATCTCCTCTTTGTCCCGTCCCACGAGCGGCCGCAGCACGGGCACCCCCGCGGCATCTTCCACGACGCCGAGATTCTCGAGGGTCTGCGACGCGACCTGACCGAGGGAGTCGCCGGTGACGAGCGCGCCGGCGCTCTCGCGGTGCGCGATGTCGGTCGCGATACGCATCATCATCCGGCGGTACAGCAATGTGCGCAGAGATTCCGGTGCGGACGCCGCGATCAGCTGTTGCGACGGCGCGAGTGGGACGACGTACAGACTCGACGCGTACTGGTAGCGCGTGAGGATCTCGACGATCTCGGCGGCTTGGCGTTCGCTCGACGCGTCCGTGAACGGTTGCGAGTGGAAGTGCACGAACACGACCCGCGAGCCCCGGCGCATGATCCGCGCTGCGGCGACCGGGGAGTCGATGCCGCTCGATACGAGCGCGACGACCTTGCCCGAGGATCCGACGGGGAGTCCGCCCGCTCCGCGGATCCGGTCCGCGTAGACGACGACGAGATCGCCGACGATCTCGATGTGACAGGTCAGGTCCGGTTGTGAGAGGTTGACGCGCTTGCCGCTGCGCTCGAGCAGATGCGCCCCGATCTTCTCGTTGATCTCACGCGCCGACAGCGGGAACTCGGAGTGGGCTTTGCGCGCGCGCACGGCGAACGTCTCGAAGTCGCGGTCGCGGACGACATCCCACGCGACGTCGCGGAGCGCATCGGGGTCGAGCCTCCCGCCGACTCCGAGCCCGAGGTTCGCGATCCCGAAGACGCGGGTCAGGCGCTCGGCGACGAGGTCGCGATCGGCCTCTGCGTCGAGCGTCACGAGGATCCGGCCGGGCAGCTTGCGGGGTTTGCCGGCGCCGGCGAGTGCGGTCGTCATGTTCCGCACCAGGATGTTCTCGAAGACGGATCGGTTGCGGCCTTTCAGCCCGATCTCGTGGTAGTGGACGATCGCGTGCGGACGCACGGCCATACGAACATCCTAGACAAGCCCCCGAGCGCTCGCGTACGGTCGGGCGCCGTGAAACTCGCCCGTATCATCCCTCTGCTGGTTCTGGTGCTCGGCGCCTGCGGTTCAGGCGAGCCGGACGTCACGTCGAAGGAACTCGCGGGCATCATGCCGTCCGCGACCGACGCGCCCGCCGGCACGGACATCCGCCCCCAGCTCTCGGGGCCGAAGAAGCTCGACGAGTTGGTGGCCGCCACGGACGTGCAGGCGAAGCTGCGCTCTCTCGGCTTCAAGGTCGCCTACACGGCGACGTTCGCGTCCGCCGCGTTTCCGGCCGATCCGGCGAAGGCGCCGGCCGGATCGGCGCTGTACGGGGCGTCGGCGATCGTGCTGCGGGACGCCGACGCGGCACACGAGGGTTTCACCTACTACCGGTCTCGCTTGCGGAGCCGCGCGAAGAATCTCACGCCCATCCTCGCCGAGAACCTGGGGAAGGAATCGTTCTCGTTCCACTTCTCGAGCCTCGAGGACTCCCCGCTGCCGGGCGTCGCTTTGTTGTTCCGCGTCGGCAACACATTGTTCTCGGTCCTCGGGGTCGGCAACCCGGAGCCCTCGGTCCAAGGGGCGCGCCGGCTGGCGGATCTCATCGCGGCCCGGGCCGAGAAGGCCTAGCCGCTACAGAGCGCAGCTGCCCGTCGAGACCGACCGGGTCCGTGTGCGAGCGATCTGATAGGCGCGCGCGATCTCGTCCGAGGTCAGCGCGTAGGACTCATCGGGATTGTCGGCAGACGCTGCGAAGATCATGCCCCGGACCACACCGTTGTCGTCCACGAACGGGCCGCCGGAGTTCCCTTGCCGCACCCTCGCCGCGAGCACGTACACGTCCCGCGAGACGAGTTTGCGATTGTAGATGTCGCGCCCGACCGCGTCGGTCTTCGCGCGCACGCGGGCGGGCGAGATCTTTCGCGGGCCACCGCCCGGATAGCCGATGGCGGCGCCCGTGCTTCTCCGGGCCGCGTTGCGCGTCGTCATCTGGAGATCGTGCTTCGCAGCCTCCGAGAGCCGGATGACGGCGATGTCTCGATCGGTGTCGATGTACACGACGGTCCCCCGGATGTCCTCTTCGCCGCGCGCGTCGATGATGTGCGTGCGCGAGGTGCCGGCGACCACATGGGCGGCGGTGATGACGTTGCGGTCGTCGAGCGGGAACCCGCTGCCGTCGACCCTGCCGCCGCAGCCGTTGCTCTCGATCTTGTACGTCCCGTCGGCCGACGCCAGGATCTCGCGGTCGTCCGCGAGGGAGGCCGGGGCCGGTTCCACCCCGGGCGCGAGCGAGGGATTCAGCTGTGCGAAGACGTCGGGGAATCCCGACCGGTCGAGGAACCGGCCGATCTCGGCCAGGATCGCCGGCGGATGTGGGAGGACGTCGTCGAGCGCGCCGAGGACGACGGAATCCTTCACCGCCTTCGCGATGGTCGGGGAGGGGCCCCGCTTCAGCGTCGAGCCGAGGAACCAGGACCCGATCAGCGCGAAGAAGACACCGATGACCGCGCCGGCCACTTGATCGACCTTGCGCGCGCCGAGGTTGGTGATCTTCTTACGCAGGGTAAGTCCGAGAGCCGCCACCAGAGCCTCGAAGAGGAACGCGAGACCGAGGAAGAGCCCGAGACCGAGGAACGCCCGCGTGGTCGCGTCGCCGGGGTCGATCGCGTCGACGATCAACGGGGCCACGAGAGATCCGAGGATCAGACCGACGATGAAGCCGCCCCAGGAGAAGACCTGGAGAAGCGCGCCGCGAGAGAATCCCGACCAGAGAGCCAGGCCGACCGTGGCCAGGATGATGAGGTCGACCCAGTTCACGTCTGTTCTTTGGGGATGGGACGCCCCGGTTGCTCGTCCGGATAGGAATTCCGCTTCGGCACCATGACCTTCCGCCGGAAATAGAGCACCTCGACGCCGTCCTGGTTGTAGCCGCGGGTCTCGACGCTGACGATCCCCCGATCCTGCTTGGATTTCGACTCCTGCTTGTCGAGCACCTTGGTCTCGGCGTACAGCGTGTCGCCGTGGAAGACGGGCGAGGTGTGCTTCAGGGACTCGACCTCGAGGTTGGCTATGGCCTTCCCGCTGACGTCGGGGACGCTCATGCCCAGCGCCAGCGAGTACACCAGGTTGCCGACGACGACGTTCCGTTTGAACTGCGTCTGCGTCTCCGCGTAGTGCGCGTTCGTGTGGAGCGGATGATGGTTCATCGTGATCATGCAGAAGAGGTGATCGTCGTACTCGGTGATCGTCTTGCCGGGCCAGTGCTTGTAGACGTCGCCGACCTCGAAGTCTTCGTAGTAGCGGCCGAAGGGCCGGGCCTCACCCATGACTCTCCTCCTGTGGGAGCGAGTTTATTGGAGCAACGGGAACGAATCCGAAAGGGGGCCGAGCATCTCGCGCTCCGGGGCGGCCAGCTCCGCGCGGCCCGTCCCGACGAGTGCGAAACGCACGTCGTCCATGCCGAGCGGGCGGAGATCCGCGCCGAGCAATCCGCGCAAGACGTCACCGACGACCTCGATCGCCTCCGGCGTGGGATCCGGCGCGAGGCCGAGCGCGTCGCGAAGATCCATGGCGTGGACCCCGACCTCCACGCAACGCGTCTTGAGATACTCACGCAGCCGCAAGGTGCCGAAGGGCGTCGCGACGACGGGATCATCGTCGGACACCTTCCGCGCGGCGGTCAGAGCCTCGTCCCAGACGGCTCGCCATTCGCCGGGGATGTCGGCGTCGGGGGCCCGTTTTCGCGACTCTTCCTGCGCCCGCTTGACGATGACGGGTCCTTCGGCGGCGGCGTCGTACCGGTAGTACGTGACGGCGTCTTTCTCGGGCTCGCCGCCCGAGGACGGCACGGACAGGAACTCGATGATCCGGTAGGCCCCGCGCAATGCGTGGACGGCGACCTCGCGGAAGGACATCGGCGGGCATCGAGTCGGCGTTGCCCATTGACCGGCGAGAACATCGCCGAGGAACGCGCCGACGCGAGTCGTCTCCGCGGCCAGCGCGTCGATCGGCTCCGCCACGCGCTACCCCTCGACCTTGTAGCGGTCGAGCAGCTGGCGGCCGATCACGCGCTTCTGGATCTCACTCGTTCCCTCACCGATCAGGAAGAACGGCGCGTCGCGGAACAGCCGCTCGACGGTGAACTCCTTCGAGTAACCGTAGCCGCCGTGGATGCGGACGGCCTCGGTGCAGACCTCCATGCACATCTCGGACGCGAACAGCTTCGCCATTCCGGCTTCGAGATCGGTGCGTTCGCCCGCATCCTTCTTCACGGCGGCGTTCACCATCAGCATGCGCGCGGCCTCTATCTTCGTCGCCATGTCGGCGAGTTTGAACTGGATCGCCTGGTGCTCGGAGATCGGCTTGCCGAACGTGCGGCGCCCCTGCGCGTACCGGATCGCTTCCTCGAACGCACGTTGGGCGACCCCGACGGCCCGGGCTGCGACGTTGACGCGCCCGACCTCGATCGCGCCCATGTTGTGGATGAAGCCCTGTCCCTCTTCGCCTCCGAGCAGGTTCGCAGCCGGCACCCGGTGATCGTCGAACGCGAGCTCGACCGTCTCGACCCCCTTGTAGCCGAGCTTCGGGATGTTCTTGCCGACGATCACGCCGCCCGAGCGTTCCGCGCCCGGCTCTTTCTCGACGATGAACATCGACATGCCCTTGTAGGGGGGATCGGCCTCCGGGTTCGTCTTCGTGAGCGTCATGCAGATGCCGGCGCGCAAGCCGTTCGTGACCCACATCTTCTGCCCGTTGATCACGTAGTCGTCGCCGTCGCGGACGGCCTTCGTCTTGATCGCCTGGACGTCGGAGCCGGCGTGCGGCTCGCTCATCAGCAGCGCGGCGCGCGGGTTACCGGTGACCATGCGCGGGAGGAAACGCTGCTTCTGGTCCTCGGTGCCGAATGTCTTGATGAACCAGGTGCCCATCGTGTGGGTGTTGAGGATCCCCGACAGGCTCATCCATCCTCGCGCGAGCTCGACGATGACGAGCGCGTAGGTCGTGAGGGGTAACCCGAGCCCGCCGAACTCCTCCGGAACCATCATCCCGAAAAGGCCCATCTCCTTCATCTGTTCGACGATCTTCTCCGGGTATTCGTCCTCGTGTTCCATCTCGTCGGCGACGGGGATCACTTCGCGCTCGACGAACTCGCGCACCGCCTCGATGATCGCCTTCTGCTCGTCGGTCAGGTTGAGGATGGACATGGGTCACCTCGATCTCGTGGGTGGTCGTGTCATACTCCGTGGATGGCCGCCGACCCAGCGTACGCGCACTATCGCGTCGAGCGGACCTTGTCCGACGTCGGGACGGAGGCTCGGAAAGGTCTCACCAGAGAATGGCCGCCCCGTCCTCGCCCGGGCGGCCGCTCTCCCACCTACGGGGACATGGCGACCAGTCCGAGGTTCGCCGTTCACGACGTCGTGCAGATCCTCGACCGCTCGGGCCGGTCGGTGTGGTCGACGTCGTTCGACCTCCGGGAGGACGGCGAGCGCGTCGAGACGCAGCTCCTCGACGACGTGTTGCACCTCGACGTCGACGCGTTCCGCGCGAAGTACGGACTCACAGGCGACCTCCCCGAGGTCGCCGCGCCGGAGCCGCCGCCCGCCGGGCCCGGCGGCGGCCGCGAGGGCGACGTCGACTGGGGCGACTTCGGCCAGCGTTAGTCCCCCTTCAGGAAGTCGTCGACGCCCTTCACGCGCTTCATGCCGGCCGCGCGGCCGCGCGCGGCGAACTGCTCGGCCATCTTGCGCGACGCCTCGTCGATCATCTCCTTGCCGAACATCACGGCGCCCTTGCGGTCGACGGTCGTGACGTGCTCGTAGTACTCGAGGATCGCCTCCGCCTTGTCGTACTCGTCCTGCGTCGGCGCGAAGACTTCGTTCAAGATGTTGATCTGGTCGGGGTGGAGCGCCCACTTGCCGTCGTACCCGAGCGCCCGTTCGCGCATCGCTGCGGCGCGGAAGCCCTCGAGATCGCGGATCAGCAGATAGGGCCCTCCGATCGCCTGGAGGTTGTTGGCGCGGGCGGCGATGTTGATGTGCGTGAGCACGTAATGGAAGTGGTCGAGCGTTTCGTAGCCGGGGATCGGCTCGCCGGCGGTCACGGTCGGAAGGCCGAGGGACGCGCTCATGTCGGCCGGGCCGAGGATCAAGTCCTCGATGCGGTCGTCGCTCGACGCGATGTCGTGCAGGTTCCTCAGGCCGAGCGCCGTCTCGATCTGGACCTCGATGCCGATGCGCTTCTCGAAGCCCATGTTGTCCTCGATCATGCGGAGCATGTTCGAGACGAACTTCACGTCGGAGACCGACTCGACCTTCGGGATCATGATGCAGTCGAGCTGCTCCCCGACCGCCTCGACGACCTCGAGGAGGTCCCTCGCGCACCATTTCGTGTACACGCCGTTGACGCGCAGGACCTTCGTCGGCGCCTGATAGGTGTTCCCTTTGAGCGCCTCCACCACGTTGCCCCGCGCGGCCTCCTTCTCGAGCGGTGCGACCGAGTCCTCGAGATCGAAGAAGACCTCGTCGGCGGGTAGGCCTGCGGCCTTCGCGAGCATCTTCGGGCTCGAGCCCGGAACGGAAAGGCAGGACCTGCGAGCTCTCACGACGTCCTCCGATCGGATCGGCTCAAATTCCGGGTGAAACGCACCCGGGCTGAGTATCTCCGGTCTCCGCCGCGGGGCACCAGTCGGCGCCCACACCGTCGGAGCCGCCTCCTATCGTCGCCCAACGAGAACCATGCTGTCCAATATGTGATAGATCAGCTTCCCATATCTCTGCGTTATGCTTCGTAAGGATGGATCTCGAGGATCTGAGCGCCGTCCGGGCGATCACCGAGACCGGTACGTTCACGGCTGCGGCGCGCGCGATGCGGGTCGCCCAGCCCGCCCTCTCACGCCGGATCTCCCGGCTAGAACGGGAGCTCGGCGGACGTCTCTTCGACCGTCTCCCCCGACACGCCGCCCCCACCGCGCTGGGAGAGGCCCTCGCGTCGGCGGCGGCGCGGACGCTCGCGGAGGTCGACCGCGCGCGAGAGGAAGCCCTGGCGATCGCGCGCGGCGCCGCCGGACGGATCCGCATGTCGAGCCTGGCCGGTGGGATCCCGGCGCTCGCGCGCGGGATCGCTCGCTTCCAGGATCGTCACGAGGACGTGGCGCTCGAGGTCCGGACGCTCGACGCGGAGGCCGCCGTCCTCGCCCTGCACGAGCGCGAGATCGACATCGCGACCTTGCCGGGATCGTCGCTCGAGCCGGCGATGCGCTCGCGCCGCCTGGCGCGGTGGCGCGTCGTCCTCGCCGTGCGTCCCGAGCACCCGCTCGCCCGGCGTCGCTCCGTCACGATCACGCAGCTCGCCGAGCATCCTCTGCTGATGCTCGCGCCGGAATTCATGGTCACGCGCCACGTCACGAACCTCGCGACCCGCACCGGCCTCCGCCTGTGGGTGCGGCTGCGCGACGCGACGCCGGAGGCCGTCCTGTCGCTGGCGAGGCGCGGCTGGGGCGTCGGCGTCCTCCCCGACTCGGTCCGCGTGCCTTCGGACGTGACGGCCGTACCGCTGGCCCGCGCCGGGACCTCGGCCGACTTCGACTACGTCGTCGCTTGGATCGCGGAGCGGACGCTGCCTCCGGCGGCCGGCGACCTCATCGAGACCCTCGTTCGGGAGACGTCCGCGTTCCGCACCTAGCCGAGGTGCTTCAATGCCTCGCGCCTCGATAAGCCCGACAAGAGATCCTGGTTCTCGCCCACGAAACGCTTGACCGCCGTGGGGTTCGTTTTCGCGTATTCGCGCAAGGCCCAGCCGATCGCTTTGCGGATGAAGAACTCGGTGTCCGCCGCGCGACGTCGGCTGTACGCGAAGAGTTTCTTCTCGTCGGTACCGCCTTTGTAGCGGGTCTGGTGCAGGATCGCCGTGCGCGCGAGCCAGATGTTCTCCGACGCTATCCACGCGTCCATCGTGCGTCCCAGAGAGGGGTGGCGTCTCACCAGAGGGCCGATCACGTGTACCGCGAGCTCGTCGACGGTGTCCCACCACGACTTGGCCGTGATGAGACGCTCGGCGACGAAGATGAACTCCGGGGTGAGGACGGTTGCGTGACGCCGCAGCATCTTGCAGGCTGCGTGCTGGTAGTCGCGGTCTTCCTTCTTCCAGCACGAGAGCGCGAGATCGGTGAGGTCGCGCTCGGACGGTTTCCCGAGGCCCTCGGCTGCGGCGCGGATCAGCTCCTCGCGTTCGGGAGACCCGATGCCGACGAAGGCGAACTGCCCGCGCATGTACGCGGTCATGTCCGCAGCGCGCGCGGGGTCGCGGTTCTTTTCGAGGGACACTGTCAGGCGATCGAGGAACGCCGAGGAGAAGCGGGTCAAGGGCGGGACGGTTACACGCCCGCCGGGCCGAGGCGGGCGAGGCCCTGGTCGGCGGCGGTCTTCTGCACGGCGGTCGCGATCGCCTCGACGACGCGGCGATCGAAGACGCTCGGCACGATGTACTCCTCCGACAGCTCACCTTCGCCCACGACCGAGGAGAGCGCGCGAGCCGCGGCTTCCTCCATCTCGATCGTGACGCCGGAGGCGCGCGAGTCGAGCAAGCCGCGAAAGAACCCGGGGAATACGAGCACGTTGTTGATCTGGTTCGGATAGTCGCTCCGGCCGGTCGCGACGATCCGCACGTTCGCGGGAACCTCCTCCGGCATGATCTCGGGGACCGGATTGGCCAGCGCGAACACGATCGCGTCGGACTCCATGTTCGCGAGCCACTCGGGTTTCACGAGGTTCGGCCCGCTCACGCCGACGAACACGTCGGCGCCGCGCAACGCATCCTCGAGGCCGCCGGTGACAGAGCGCTTGTTCGTGTGCTCGGCGATCCAGCGTTTCTGCGCGTTCATGTTCTCGGCCCGGCCGGTGTGGACGATGCCGCTGCGGTCGCAGCCGATAACATCGCCGACCCCGACGTGAAGCAGGAGCTTCGAGCACGCGACGCCGGCCGCGCCCATCCCGAGGAACACGACGGTCATGTCCTCGATACGCCTCCCCACGACGCGCGCGGCGTTCAGCAAAGCGCCCAGCACCACAACGGCCGTGCCGTGCTGGTCGTCGTGAAAGACCGGGATGTCGAGCTCGGCCCGGAGACGCTCCTCGACCTCGAAGCACTCGGGCGCGGCGATGTCCTCGAGGTTGATCCCGCCGAATCCCGGCGCGATCGCCTTCGCGACGGCGACCAGCGCGTCGGGACCGTTCGTGTCGGCGCAGACCGGGTACGCGTCGATGTCGGCGAACTCCTTGAAGAGCATCGCCTTGCCCTCCATCACCGGCATCGCGGCCGCGGGGCCGACGTTGCCGAGCCCGAGCACCGCGGTGCCGTCGGTCAACACGGCGACCGAGTTCTGTTTGATCGTGAGCTCCCACACCCTCTTGGGGTCGTCGGCGATGGCGCGCGACACGCGGCCGACGCCCGGCGTGTACGCCATCGAAAGGTCGTCGCGCGTCTTCAACGGGAAGCGCGGAGCGATCGCGATCTTCCCGCCGGCGTGGATGCCGAAGGTTCGATCGCTGACGGAGCGGACCTCGACCCCCTGGACGCGCTGCGCGGCCCGGACGATGGATTGGCCGTGCGCCTCGTCGCGGCACTTCACGGTGATGTCGCGTACCACGACCTTGCCGCGGTGCTCGACGAGGTCGACCGCTCCGATGTCGCCGCCGGCGCGTCCGATCGCGCTGGTCAGGCGCCCCAGGCCGCCGGGCATGTTCGCCAGGTTCACGCGAAGCGTGAGCGTGTAGCCTGCGGACGGCGTGATCGGGGAGGACATGGTGACCGCCGATTATAGGCGGCGCCGCCCTCGTCGGAACCGCTTATCGCGGTGGCTGTAGGACCGTTCGGATCGCGTCGATCAGGCGATCGAGCTTCTCCTTACGGCACGACTCGCCCATCAAACCGATCCGCCAGGCCTTGCCGGCGAAGGCGCCGAGGCCGCCGCCGACCTCGATCCCGAACTCGTCGAGGAGACGCCGGCGCACGATCTTCTCGTCGACGCCGCCTGGGACCGCGGCGGAGGTGAGCTGCGGGAGTCGGAACCCCTCGGCGGCGAGCAGCGTGAAATCCAGCTCCACGACCGAGCGCTGCAACTCTTCGCCGAGCGTCTCGTGGCGGTTCCAGCGATCCTCCAGACCCTCATCGAGGACCAGCCGCAAGCCTTCGTGCAAGGCGTAGAGCATCGAGATCGGGGCGGTGTGGTGATACACGCGCTCCGCGCCCCAGTAGCGGGTGATGAGGGCGACGTCGAGGTACCACGACTGGACCGGCGTACGGCGCGCGCGGATCGCCTCCATGGCGCGCGGCGAGAACGTGATCGGCGCGAGGCCCGGCGGGACGGACAAGCACTTCTGCGTCCCCGAGTAGCAGACGTCGATCCCCCATCCGTCGACGAACACCGGGATCCCGGCCAGCGAGGTCACGGTGTCGAGCACGACCAGCGCGCCCGCGTCGCGGGCCGTGCGCGCGATCTCGTCGACCGGCTGTCGCACGCCCGTCGACGTCTCGGCGTGCACGAAGGCCACGACCTTCGGACGGGCGCGCTTGACTTCGGTGCGCATCTCCGCAGGGTCGATCGGCCGTCCCCACGGAACGGAGACCTCGACGACGTCCGCGCCGCAGCGCCGCGCGACTTCGGCCATCCGTTCACCGAACACGCCGGCCACGCCCACGACCGCTCGGTCGCCGGGCTCGAGGAGGTTGACGAGCGCCATCTCCATCCCGGCGCTCCCGGTTCCCGACGCGGCGAACGTGACCTCGTTCTTCGTCTTGAAGACCGTGCGAAGCATGTCGCCGATCTCGTCGAGCAACGCGACGAACGCGGGGTCGAGGTGGCCGATGACGGGACGCGCCATCGCCGCCAGGACCGACGGCGCGACGTCCGACGGTCCCGGGCCGAACAGCAGGCGGGTCGGAACCTCGGGCACGGCGCATCACGATACCGCGTCGCCGTGGTAGAACCGCGCGCGTGACCTACGCGCTCGTCGGCCTCATCGCCGCCGGGATCGGAGCAACGATCCTGCTGCTCGTGATCCGGGCCCGGCGGTAACGTCCCGGCGCCTCGGAGGACTACTTCCTACGATGGCAAGCATGAGCAGAGCGCGCCGCCTGGTCCCGCTCGGATTCGTGCTGCTCGGCATCGCGATCGTTATCGCGGCGACACGCCTCGACTTCCTGCAAGGGGCGACCCCGCGGGGCGGCGAACGCCGGGACCCCGCGCCCGAGTTCACCGGCATCGCCGGCTGGCTGAACTCGCAGCCGCTGACGCTGCGCAAGCTCCGCGGCCGGGTGGTCCTGATCGACTTCTGGGCTTATTCGTGCGTGAACTGCGTGCGAACATTCCCGGCTCTGCGGCAGCTGTATGCGCGCTACCAGCCTTTCGGTCTCGAGATCGTCGGCGTGCACGCGCCAGAGTTCACTTTCGAGAAGAGCGCGTCGAACGTGCAGGACGCGATCCGCCGCAACAACCTACCGTGGCCCGTCGCCCTGGACAACGAGATGGCGACCTGGACCGCGTACGACAACCACTACTGGCCACACGTCTACCTGATCGACGCAAAAGGATCGATCCGCTTCGACCAGATCGGCGAGGGCGGCGACGACCTGATCCAGACGCACCTGCGCGCGCTTCTGACCGAGAACGGCGCGCACCTTCCCGCGCCGGTGGACTTCACCGAGACGTCTCTGACGGCGCATATGACGCCGGAGATCTACGCCGGCTTGGAGCGCGGCAGCATCAACGGGACCATCGGCAACCGCGAGGGGTACCGCCCCGATCAGGTCGTCGATTACGCGCGCGTTCCGGCCGGCGCGATCCGCGACGCGGGGCCCGGCGGGAAGGTCTTCCTCGCCGGGAAGTGGCGCGTCACCGACGAGTACCTCGAGGCCGCGGGGGACGGTGCCCGGCTCGATCTCGACTTCCTCGCGCGCGACGTGTTCTTCGTCGCAGCCTCGCCCGCGCCCGTTCGGGTCCGGCTGACCCTGGACGGCACGACGGTAACGGCGGCGGACCTCGCAGCCGATGCGCCCAACGGCCTGGTTCGCGTGTCCCGGTCGGACCTCTACCGCCTGATCGCGCTCGATCGTGCGGGAGAACACGTCCTGACGCTGACGGCGGATAAGGGGTTCCGGCTCTACACGTTCACCTTCGGCTAGAGGTGCTCACCCTATCGGCATCCACCCACCCTGTTTGGCCCGATCGCGCGGCGATCAGGCGCCGGGAAGGGCTTCGAGCCGAAGGTCGATCTCCGGAGCGTCTGGGAGGATGCGTTCCTGGAGCTCGTGAACGATCTCCTCGACCCGGCGCAAGCGGGAGTCGAGCTCCGACACGTCGCGATGAAGCGCGCGGACGAGAAGCGATAGATCGTTCAACTCGAGCGGATGATTCATCGCTGCCATGGTAGGGGCGCGCGTGCCGCGGTCAAGGAATCAAGAACACGAAAACCCCAGGTCGCGACGCGCGGAAACGAAAATGACACGACCTGTCTAGTCAGCGCATCCGCGGAACTACACAGCGCGCGTGATCTCTTCGAGCGCGGCCGGATTCTCGAGGCTCGAGAGGTCGCCCGGATCCTGTCCGAGAGCCGCCGCGCGAACCGCGCGCCGCAAGATCTTCGCCGATCGCGTTTTCGGAAGCGCCGACACGAATCGGATCTGGTCGGGCCGGAACGCTTTGCCGAGTGCGTTCTCGACGATCGCGCGGAGCTCGTTGCGCAGAGTCTCATCCGGTTCGACGCCGGGCTTTAGGACGGCGAAGCACCAGACCTTCTCGCCCTTCACCTCGTCGGGGACGCCGACCGCGGCCGACTCCGCGACGGCCGGATGCTGGACGAGGAGCGATTCGATCTCGGCCGGGCCGAGGCGTTTGCCCGCGATGTTCAGCGTGTCGTCCGAGCGGCCGTGCAGGTACCAGTAGCCGTCCTCGTCGCGGCTCGCCCAGTCGCCGTGCACCCACACGTCGGGCCAGCGCGACCAGTACGTCTCGATGTACCGGTCGGGGTCACCCCAGAGCCCGCGCGTCATGCCCGGCCACGGTTTGGTGCAGACCAACTCGCCGACCTTTCCCGGCGGCAACGGTTTGCCGTCGGGGTCGTAGACGTCGATCGCCATCCCGAGCGCCGGGCCGCCGAGCGTGCAGGGCCGCAGCGGAACGAGCGGGGTCGGCGACAGGAAGCAGGCGCCCGCCTCGGTGCCCCCGGAGATGTTGATGATCGGGCACCTGCTCCTGCCGACGACCTCGAAGTACCAGAGCCACGGGTCGGGGTTCCACGGCTCGCCCGTCGAGGCGAGGATGCGCAGGCTCGACAGGTCGTGATCGCGGACGTGTTCCTCGCCGTGCGGGATCAGCGCGCGCACCAGCGTCGGTGACACGCCGAGGATCGTGATCTTGTGTTTCTCGACGAGCGACCACAGACGATCGGGCTTGGGGAAATCGGGCGCGCCCTCGTAGAGCAGGAGCGTGCCGCCGTTCGCGTGTGTTCCGAACACCTCCCATGGGCCCATGATCCACCCCATGTCGGTGAACCAGAACAGGATGTCGTCGGGGTGACAGTCGGCTTGGTAGGCGACCTCCTCGGCGATCTTCACCGAGAACCCGCCCTGCACGTGCACGGCGCCTTTGGGGCGCCCCGTGGTGCCCGACGTGTACGCGATGAGGAGCGGGTGCTCCGCGTCGAGCTGCTCCGGCTCGCGGGCCGTGCTCTGGTCTGCGACGAGCACGCCGTAGTCGCGGTCGCGCGTCTCGTCCCAGGGGATCTCTCGGCCGAACCGGCGAACGACGACGACGTGCTGCACGCTCGGCGACATCGCCACCGCCTCGTCGGCGGCTTCCTTCATCGGGACGACCTGCCCCCGCCGGTGGAAACCGTCCGCGGTGATGAGCACCTTCGCATCGGCGTCCTGCAGCCGCGCGGCGACCGCCGGCGCGGCGAAGCCGGAGAAGATCGGTAACGAGATCGCCCCGAGCTTCGCGAGCGCGTAGAGAGCGATGGGGTTCTCGGGGATCATCGGCATGTAGACGCCGACCGCGTCGCCGATCCCGACGCCCAGCGAGGCGAGTCCTCCGGCGAGGCGGTCCACCGCCTCGCGCATCTCCGCGTAGGTGAGGCGTCGGACCTCGCCCTCTTCGCTTTCCCACACGAGCGCGATCTTGTCCGGCCGGGCCGCCGCGTGTTTGTCGACGCAGTTGTGCGCGGCGTTGATCGTGCTACCGGCGAACCAGATCGACCACGCGATGCCGTTCGGGCTCTCGACGACCGAGCGGTAGGGCGTGAAGAACTCGATACCGAGATCCTTCACCACCGCGTCCCAGAACCACGCGATATCGTCCTGCGATCGAGACACGAGATCCCAGTAGTCGTCGATGCCGTGCGCACGCATCAGGCGCGTCACGTTCGCGTGTTCCGTGTACTCGGGCGTCGGCCGCCAGGCGAAGTCCGACATGCGCGCGACTCTATCCAGCCCTCTGAGACCGTTCAACCGTTTCGGGCACGCGTCGCGCAGCGATTAGCATGAGCGGGTTTCGCGGAACGAGGAGGTCAGGGTGACCGATTTCCGGATCGAGAAGGACTCGATGGGCGAGGTTCGCGTTCCGGCCGGCGCGTACTGGGGGGCGCAGACCCAACGCGCCGTCGAGAACTTTCCCGTCTCGAGCTTGCGCTTCCCTCGGCGCTTCATCGAGGCGCTCGGAATCATCAAGTGGGCGGCGGCGAAAGCGAACGAGGAGCTCGGGTTCGTCGACGCGCGGCGCAGTGAAGCGATCCGCGCGGCGGCGGAGGAGGTGATCGAAGGCACGCTCGACGACCAGTTCCCACTCGACATCTTCCAGACCGGCTCCGGCACCTCGACGAACATGAACGCCAACGAGGTGATCGCGAACCGCGCCGACGAGCTCTTGGGCCAGGCGCGCGGCTCGAAGGCGGTTCACCCCAACGATCACGTCAATAACGGGCAGTCCTCGAACGACGTGATCCCGTCGGCGATCCACCTTTCGGCGCTGCTGGTGATCCGCGCCGACCTCGAGCCCGCGATCTCGCGCCTGCGCGACTCGCTGCGGGCGAAGGCCGATGAGTTCGCGTCGGCCCTGAAGGTCGGCCGCACGCACCTCATGGACGCCACGCCGATCACGCTCGGGCAGGAGATCGGCGGCTACGCGGCACAGATCGCGAACGCGCACGAGCGCGTTCTGTGGGCGACGACTAGCTTGCATCAACTCGCTCTCGGCGGCACCGCCGTCGGGACGGGGTTGAACGCGGACCCCGCGTTCGCGCCGCGTGCGATCGCATTGATCGGCGAGCGGACCGACCTCGACGTATCGGAGGCCGAGGACCACTTCGAGGCTCAGGGCTCCAAGGACGCCTGTGTGCACATGTCGGCGGCGCTCCGCACCCTCGCGGTGTCGCTCATGAAGATCGCGAACGACGTGCGGTGGATGGGATCCGGTCCCCGCGCCGGCCTCGGCGAGCTGAAGCTGCCGGAGCTGCAGCCCGGCTCGTCGATCATGCCCGGCAAGGTCAACCCCGTGATCCCCGAGGTCGTCACGCAGGTCGCGGCCCAAGTGATCGGCAACGACGCCGCGATCGCCGTGTGCGGGATGTCGGGCGCGTTCGAGCTCAACGTGTTCATGCCGGTGATCGCGCGCAACCTGCTCGAGTCGATCGCTCTGCTCGCGGGCGCCTGCCGGCTCTTCGCGGACAGCTGCGTCGCGGGCCTCCAGGCGGACGAAGAGCGGTGCCGGGCACTCGTCGAGCAGTCGTTCCCGATCGTGACCGCGCTGGTGCCGGCGATCGGGTACGACCTGAGCGCCGAGATCTCGAAGGAGGCCTACCGCACGGGTCGGACGATACGCGAGGTCGCGCTCGAGCGCGCGGGGATCGGCGAGAAAGAGCTCGACGAGGCCCTCGACCTGATGAAGATGACGCGGGGCGGGATCGTGGCGCCGGGCCTCGGCGGCGGCTAAGCGGCGCGCACGCGGTAGACCGCGCCGCCGAGATCGCATACGAACAGCTCGCCGCTCTCGTTCTCGCCGAACGACGCGATCGACAGCGCTGTGTCCATCACCTGGCGGACGCGCGCGGTCCCGCGCAGGGCGGCCGCGGCGTCGAGCGCCCAGATCTTGCCGCTGCAGTTGTCCCCGTAGAAGTAGGCGCCGCGCAGCGACGAGTACGTGCGGCCGCGATAGACGTAGCCGCCGGCGACCGCGCAGCCGTTCGCGTGGCTGTATTCGACGATCGGGAGGACCTTGCCGCTGCGGTTGCAGCCGGCGATGTAGCAATGGGCGCCTTCCATCGGCCTCCAGCCGTAGTTGCGTCCGCCGGACCGCTCGACGTCGATCTCCTCCCATTGATTCTGGCCGACGTCGCCGATGAACATCGCACGCGTCGATCGGTCGAAGCTGAAACGCCACGGGTTGCGCAGGCCGTAGTCCCAAATCTCGCCGCGCGCGCCGCTGCGGTTCCGGAACGGGTTGGTCGAGGGCGACGAGTAGGGCGACCCGTGATCGACGTCGATGCGGAGGATCTTGCCGAGCAGCTCTCCCAAGTCCTGCGCGCGATTACCGGGATCGCCCCCTGCGCCGCCGTCGCCGGTACCGATGTAGAGATAGCCGTCGGCCCCGAACGTGATCATGCCGCCGTTGTGGTTCGCGTAGGGCTGGTCGATCTTCAGGATGACGCGCCGCGATCCCGCGTCGGCCTTCCGCGTCGAGGTCGCGTGGTATTCCGCGATGATCGTGTCACCGGCGTTGTCGGTGTAGTTCACAAAGAAACGCCGGTTGCTCTCGAAGCGCGGGTGGAACGCCAGTCCGAGCAGCCCTTGCTCGCCCCCACCGGTCACCGACCCGCTGATGTCGAGGAAGGTCGAGACGCGGCTGCCCGAACTGCTCAGCACGACGATGCGCCCGCCCTTCTCCGCGACGTACAGCAACCCGGAACCGTCGCCCGCGTGCGTGATGTATAGGGGCTGGTCCAGGCCGCTCGCGAAACGGGCAAGGCGTATTCGTACGCGCGAGATGCTGAACCCAGGAGCCGGCGCGCTCGTCTTCGGAGCCGTCGTCGGTTTCGGGGTCACCCTGGGTGTCGGCTTCGGCGTGGACTTCGGCGAAGGCGAGGGCGACGGAGGGGGTGACGGGGGCGGGGAGGTCGAGGAGGCGCTCGGCGTCGGCGTGGCCGCGCGTTCCTTCTTGCCGGAGCACCCTGTCACAGCGAGAACGAGGACGAGTGCGGTGACGAGTGGCCGGCGCATCGTCCCCAAGTTCTACACGCTGTTCAGATCGGCGGCCACGGGTACGGACGTCCCGGGCCCGGCTCCGGATACACCGCGTGCTGCATCAGCGCCGCGATGCGCTCCTCGAGCGCGTCCACTTCCTCCGGTGCGAGCAGTTCGTCCACGAGTTCGCGCACGTCGCCGGCCGCGAGCGTGGACGAAAGACGCGCGAGATCGGCCAGGATCTCGGCCGGGACCGGTTCCCCGGCGTGCTCCCAGATAACCGTCCGGAGCTTGGGTTGCACGTTGAAAGTGACGCCGTGATCGACCACGTAGATCCGGCCGGAGTCGCGCTGAAGCAAGCAGTGGCCCGCCTTGCGATCCGCGTTGTTCACGGCCAGGTCGAACGCGGCGACGCGCCGGAACACGTCCGGGTACGCATCGGCGAGGGTGAGGTAGTGCTCGGACGGTTCGTGGTCGATGAAGAGCTGCACCATGCCGACGCCCATCGGGCCGTCGCGGATCACCGTCGGCGGGACGAGGTCCCAGCCGAGCGCCTCGCTGACGACGTACGCCGCCATCTCGCGACGGTACAGCGACCCCTGCGGGAAATCCCACAGGGGCGCTTCGCCGTCGCGCGGCTTGTAAACCGCGTAGGTTTCGAGGCCTTCCTCGGAGATCGTCGAAAGGAATGTGTCGTTCGACGCGCCGGGCAAGAGCCCGACGGGTTCCAGCGTTCCGCGGCTCAGGAGCGACAGGACGCGCTCGGCGGAAACCTCGGTGGCCATCAGGAGGTGTCTCGATGGCCGTTCATCGCCGGGCACACGTGGCCCTCCGCGTCCATGGGGAACCCGCAGAAGCGGCACCGCGGACGGCCGGCATCGACGACCTCCTCGGCGTGCTCGGCGAGCGCGCGCGCTTGCGCGCGGCTCGCAACGAACGTCGCGGTCGCTGCCTCTGCTTCAGAATCCTCCTCCTCGAGCAGTTCGCTCGCGATGACCAGGATCCGGTCGCGCGCGTCGTCGTAGCGGATGGCCATCGGCCCGATGCGCCATTCGGGCAGGAGGGGCTCCTCGAGCTCGAGGTCGCCGGCCGGGATCGTGCCCTCGTCTTCACCGCCGGGAAGAGCCTCGAGCATCTGCGCGATCGACACCGCCAGCGCGCGCACCTGTTCTTTCTCCGCGAGAAGCGTCACGAGCTGATCCGCCGAGCGCGCCTGCAGGTAGAAGGTCCGGTTCCCGGGTTCGCCGACGGCGCCGGCGGTGAGCCGCGTCACCGGGTCGAGCTCGAACGATCCGCTCATCCGCGGCGCCGCTTGGGCGGCGAGAACCCATCGAGCGTCCCGGTGTCGTTGACCTTCAGCACGCGCGGCCCGCCGGACCCGATCCACAGCACGGTCACCGACACCGGCGCGACGATCAGACGGTGGTACAGGTCGATCGGTACGCCGGCGTAGTGCGCGAGCGCGACGCGGATCACGTCCGCATGCGTGAACACGCCGACCGACTGTGTCGGGTGTTCGTCGTTCAGCTTCTCGATCGTCGAGATCGCGCGGGCCTGGGTCTCGCGGATCGTCTCGCCACCGGGGAAGCGGGCCTCGCTGGGCCGGGCCATGACTTGTTTCCACAGCTTCGTCTTCGCAAGCGTGCGCAGGCGCTTCCCCTCCCAGTCGCCGTACCGCACCTCCCCCAGCCCGTCGCGGACGCGCACCCGGAGACCTTTCGACGCGGCGACCGGGCGCGCCGTTTCGATCGTGCGCTCCAGCGGGCTCGAGTAGATCGCGTCGAGGTGCACCGGCTTCATCCGGTCGACCAAGGCGGCCACTTGCCGGCGGCCTTCGTCGGACAGCGAGATCCCCGGCAGCCAGCCGCTCAGCTTCTCGCCGGTGTGCGGCGTCAGCGCGTGTCGGACGAGGAACAGCAGCACCGCTAGGACTCGTAGAACAGCGCCAAGCTCGCGGTGAAGCCGTGCAGGAAATTGCGCCCGCCCACCGGCCCGAGCTCACCGGCGCAGAAGAAGCCCGCCAGCGGCGTGCCGAAGGCGCCGCACACGACGCTCGCATCGTGATCCGGTGCGCCGAACAGGCGCGAGCCGCGACCGTTGCAGGTGAACAGCAACGCGCCGCCGGGTTGCTCCACGGCGGACACCATGGTGCGGAGGTCCGCGTCGGCGCTGGCGGCGTCGCGGACGTGGAATTGGATCGTCTCGCCCACGGCGACCTGATCCCCGACCGCGAGCGCGCCCGAGCGCTCGTCGGCGCCGAGAACGTTGCGGACGAGGAAGTCGCCGCGCGCGAACTCGGTCTTGTAGGGGTTGACCACCCGGCCCACGTGAAGCCCCGTCTGCATGGCCCGGCGATCGACTTCGTCGGCCCCGGCGAACGTTTCGCGGACGCGCTCGAGAGGCGGCTGCCCCGCGAGCTCCAGCAACACGTTCCGCTCGGCCGCGGTGACCGCGTACGGCGCGCCCACCGGCTTGCAGCCCTGCGACACCAGCGCGCGCACGTTCACGCGTCCGGAGATCAGCGCGCCGACGCACCCACCGGCGAGGATCTCGTTGTCCTTGATCAGTCGGTTGGCGCCGGGCGCGCTTCCGCCCGAAGCCAGTCCGCCGATCACGAGCAACCCCGGATGGCTCTCGTTCAACCCACCGAGCCAGGCGTCGGCCGGAAACGTGAACGGATCGGCGATCGCGACGGCGGTGGCGCCGGCGGGGGTCTCGTCGGGCCAGCCGAGGAAGGCGTCGCCGTCGGGCGTGGTGTCGTAGTCGAGCCCGAAGGGCGTCACCGTCGTGTCGGGCAGGTGCCCCGCCCAGATCGAGACCGCCGGCGCGTCCTCGACCTCGCGGTCGCCGCCGACGATCCACATTCCGCTGCACCCGAGCAGCGCGCCCGGCGCCAGCGCCTCGTGCACAGCGGCCAGCGCGATCGGCATCGCCGCGAGGTGGTGGGGCGACACGAACAGGAAGGCAAGATCGCACGACTCGCCCCCGAGACCCGCCGATGCCGTCGCCGCGGCGGTTCGCACCGCGACGACGGGGTCCGGATCCGTGGAAAGTCCCGCGCCGACGCGCAGTCGAGACATCGGAGTCACTCTAACGCGTTGCGATCGGGCCAAGCGGGGTGGGCGGGATGGAGATAGGGCCACTAATCCCGGCGCAGAGCGGCCTGCGCGTCGTCCAGCGTGACGGCGCGGCGGCGGTAATTGCGCAGGGCGAAGCGGTCGCACGCGGTCTCGGCCCCGCTGCGCTGGCCGAGGACTTCCTTCAGATACCAGTGGTACCACTCGTGGCAGTAGAGGAAGCGCACCACCTCGCGTTGCGTTCGGAACGTGAGACCTTCGCTGAGCCAGACGAAGCGCATCCCCTTGCCGGCGATGCGCTTGGCGCCGTACTGGACGATCTCGCCGAACGGCAGGAACGGCTCGGGCACCTGGATGGTGATCGTCTTGGCGTCGAACTCCGTGTACGCGGCGAGATGCGGTCGCGTGCGATAGCGGAGCGGGCGGACGATGATCTCGTAGCCGTCGGCGTCTGGCAATCCCTTGAGGAACCCGCGGAAGCGCTCGGGCGACAGCCCGTGGTGCCGGGAGCGGATCCTCATCCCAGCGCGGCGCAGCGTTCCAGCAGCTCGCGCGAAGGAGGCTGGTAGAACGACAACACGATGTGCTCGCACCCCGCTGCGGCGTACGCGGGGATGTCGGCAAGGAGCGCGTCCACCTGACCCTCCTGGCCCGGGTGAAGGAAGAGCTGCACCGACCGGCGCACCGCGCCGGGATCGCGTCCGACCTCGGCGCAGGCCTGGTCGAGCTCCTTGTTCACGCGCGTCCATTCCTCGACGCCGGCGAGACCCGGCGTATTCCACTCGTCTGCGTGCCGCGCGATCACGCGCAGCATCTTCGGTTGCGCCCCGCCGACGACGATCGGCGGGTGCGGTTTCTGGACGGGCTTCGGGACACACCGCGCGTCGTCGAGATGGAAGAAGCGGCCCTCGAATGACGACGTGTCTTGGGTCCACAGCATCGTGATGATTGTGAGCGCTTCGTCGAGCATCGCGACCCGCTCCCCCGGCCGCGGGAACGGGATGCCGAGGCCTCTGTGCTCGGGCTCGTGCCAGGCGGCTCCGATGCCGAACTCGAGGCGCCCGCCCGAGATGTGGTCGACCGTGACGGCCATGTTCGCGAGCACGCTCGGGTGGCGGTACGTCACGCCGGTGACCATGCAGCCGATGCGCGCGCGGCGCACGAGCAAGCCCATCGCGGCCAGCGTCGTCCAGCCTTCGAACGTGAGGCCATCGGCGTCGGTCAGCCCGTAGAAGTGGTCGTAGTTCCAGACCGCGTGGAAGCCGAGCTCGTCCGCGGCGCGCCAGAACTCCTCGAGGACGGGGTAATCGAACGTCGGCGCGAGCTTCGCGGAGAACAGCACGCGGGAATGCTACGCGCAGGCCCCGATGCGCGCGCAAACGAAGCGCCCGCCTCGCGGCGGGCGCTCCAGCACGTCTTCGTTCTACTCGGCCCAGAGGATGAACGTCACGAGGGTGTACGCGCCGTCCTGACGGACCTGCACCGAACGGCTGCTGCCGTTCGAAGCCGCGCCGAACGGTGATCCGCCCTTCTTCGCGCTGTCGTCGTGCGTGTAGATGATGGCGAGCTCCTCGAAGTCGTGAGCGTTCGGGTGCTCGTTGCTCAGCTGGTTGTTGATCGAGCCATCAGGGTCGCGTGTGTAGTCCATGCACGTACCCAGGTTCGTGTTGGTTTGATTCTCGTCCTGATGGTCGAGCCCGAACGTGTGCCCGATCTCCTGGCAGGTCACGAACTGCCGGTACGCGGCCGTGTTGTAAGGAGCCTGGTTGAAATACGTGTCGTTGAGCTCGACGATCCCCTGCGCGATGTGGCCGGAGCCTCCGCGATAGAGCCAGATCTGCGCGATCCCGAGCCAACCGTTGACACCGTACGTGTAGTTGCAGAGCCGCACCTTGCCCTCGATCGCGGGACAGCTGCTGCGGTCGGCCTGAGCGGTGCTCTTGTTCAGTTGGATCCACGGCGACACGTTCCAATCGCTGACGGCCTCACTCACGTGCGAGCCCCACGGCGACACGGTGCTGTCGACCAGCGGGATCGTTCGCTCCCCCGTGCCCTTCCAGTGGTACTTGCCCCAGCGGTGCGTCGCCTGTGCCGGCACGGCCAGCGCCGCGAGCACGGCGACGGCAGTCGCAACAAAAGCGATCCTCAACCTCATCTCACCCTCCGTGGTCGTCTGAGCTGCACGCCATGATGCATCGAAGGTCCTGGGGAATCCATAGGGCAATAGCACTAAGATGCGGTACGCCCGCCGACGGAAAGGGCGAACCGGCATTCATGTGCGTTCAGGTCGCCACCCAGAGTGGGAAAACGCACGCCCGAAGCGATATGGTCGGGGTGGATGAGCCCCGATTCGGTATAGCTCAAAGCCCAGGATGCCGAGATATCGGGGTAGTCACTGTGGCTCGTTAGTAATGGTGCTGGGGGAAACCTGAGCGTTCTTTCGCCACGCCTCGAGAGGCGCCGACCGGACGGCGAGCGCCGGCCGCAGCGCGCCATCGGCCCCCGGATCGTGGTCCTCGAGCCCGATCCCTACCTGGCGTTCCTGCTCCGCCTCAACTTCCCGCAGGCGGACGTGATCGAGGCCGAGCCGGGGATCGACCCGGAGGCAGTGCTCGCCCTGCGACCGAACCTCGTCATCGTCGGCGTCGGTTCGCAGTCGGCGCCGCTGCCCGAGCTGCTCGCGGCGGAGGCCGCGCCGACGATCCTCGCGGTGGTGGACGGCTCGCGGGCCGCGCGAACGGCGATCACGACGGGCGTCGACAAGATCCTCACGCGGCCCTTCGTGCCGAGCGAGCTCCACCGCACCGTCCGCCTCGCGCTCGGGATGGAAGACCCCGAAGAGTCTCCCGGCCTCGCGGGGCCGAAGCTTCTTCGGGCGCAATCGCTGATCGGCCCGGCTCGCATGGCCGCCATCATCGTCGCCGCGATCCTGGAGGTGGCCGGGACGGCCGTGAGTACGCGACGCGCGATCATCCTCGCGCTGGCGTTCGCCTATGTGACCATCCGGTGGCTGATCCGTCGTCCCTCCGTGGTGTGGGTCGGCGCCGACGTCGCCGTCGCGGCGATCCTCGTCGCAGCCACCGACGGAACGGCGAGTCCCTACATCCCGTTCGCCCTCGTCGTCGCCGCGGCGACCGGCCTCGCGCACAACGAGCGATGGGGCGGCCTCGCGGGGATCGTCATCGCCGCCGTGTCCACCCCCCTCATCGCGGCGGATGTCGGCGAACACGTGATCCACGCGCAGGGCATCGTTGCCTGGTACGCGTTGACCCCGCTGGCCGGCGTCGCCGGCGGATTCGCCTCCCGCGTCTGGCGGGCTCCCGCGGGCGAGAAGACGTCCGACCTCCTGGCCGAAGCGAACCGTGTGCTGTCGTCCCTGTACCGCATCGCACGAACGCTGCCGGGCGGCCTCGAGATGGGAACGGTCGCCGACGCGGCCATGCTCGAGATCCGCGACACCGTGCGCGCGACGGCCGGAACGATGCTGGTGTGGGAGGCCGGGAATCTGGCCGTCGTCGGTTCGTACGGGATCCGCAACCCCGACAACGTCGCCACGAGCGCGCAGGGCCTCGCGGAGATGGTCCACGGATCCGCGCGCATCGTCACGCAGACCGATCTCGACCGGACGACCTCGCAAGCGCTCGGTGGCTTCGACTGCTGGGTCGTCGCGCCGATGCGCCGCAACGGTGTGCCGCTCGGGCTCCTGCTCGCAGCCTGCCCCGAACACGAACAGCACGCCGCGAACCGTCTGTTGCTCCAGCAGATCGCGCAGGAGACCGCCGTCGCGGTCGAGAACGCGCGTCTCTTCTCGCGCGTGCGCGAGATCTCGATCGACGAAGAGCGCAAGCGCCTCGCGCGCGAGCTCCACGACGGCGTCGCGCAGGCGTTGACGCACCTGCGGTTCGAGCTCGAGTTCATGGCCCGCCACGGCGGCCAGACGCCCGACGCGGTGCGGCGCGAGATCGAGCGGCTGTCCCGCGTCGTCAACCGCGCGGCCGGCGACGTGCGTTCCATGATCTTCGGCCTGCGCTCGTCGGTCTCGGCGGAGGGGCTGGTGGGGTCGCTGCGCGCCTACCTGTCCGATCTCCGCTCGCTGGGCGGCCCGGAGATCGTGTTCGAGGCTCGCGGCGAGGTGCGCCTCGCGGCCGGCGTCGAGGCCGAGATCTTCCGCGTCGCCCAGGAGGCCGTCTCGAACGCGCTGCGGCACGCGTCGGCGACGGAGGTTCGGGTGACGATCCAGGCCGGGGCCACCTACCTGCGGCTTGTCGTCGAGGACGACGGGATCGGCATCAAAGGTCGTAGGCTGGCGACGGCCCGGGGTGGGGTCGGGCTGGACGCGATGCGTGAGCGCGCCGAGGCGATCGGCGGGCGACTCGACGTCCGGGACCGGCCCGGCGGCGGTACGCGCGTGGCGCTCGAATACAAGCCGGAGGAGACCGGGTAATGGTCGGGAACGGATCTGGGGGAAACGGCATGACCCGTGTGGTGATCATCGAAGACCATACGCTCGTACGGCAGAGCCTCGTGAAGACCCTCGAGGCGGAGCCCGGGTTCGAGATCGTCGGCGAGGCCGGCCGAGGCGACGAAGGCCTGGAGCTGATCAAGAAGCTGAAGCCGGACCTGGCCGTGCTGGACATCACGATGCCCGGCGGCAACGGCCTCGAGATGGCCGCCAAGCTGCGTCAGGCCGCACCGGATGTGCGCTTCCTGTTCCTCACCATGCATGAGGACGACGCGTCGATCTCGCGGGCCATCGGCATCGGCGCCGACGGCTACGTGCTGAAGACCGCGTCGACCGACGAGCTGCTGCAAGCGATCCGTGCGGTGGCGGAGGGCGGTTCGTACCTGTCGCCGGCGATCGCGCGCCGTGTGATCGACCTCGCGGGCGGGAAGCGCGGCGGCGGCGGCTCGCGCCTCACCGAGCGCGAGCTCGAGATCCTGCGTCTGCTGTCGGAAGGCAATCGCCCGGCGGAGGTCGCGCAGAGGTTGTACGTCTCGATCAAGACCGTGAAGAACCACCTCACGAGCATCTATTCGAAACTCGGCGTCGCGACCGGCGCGCAGGCGGTGGCGGAGGCGTTCCGTCTGGGACTCGTGAGCTCGCCTCCTCGCAGCGACTAGTCTCTCCTTCGTTCCTCACGTGGGGGTCTCGTGGCGAAGGTGCTGATCGTCGACGACGAGCCGGACGCACGCACGGTTCTGTTCCACACTCTGCGCGGAGCGGGACACAACGTCATCGAAGCCGCGGACGGCGACGAGGCGCTGAAGAAGCTGAAGCGGACGCGCTTCGATCTGGTGGTACTCGACATCATGATGCCGCGGATGAGCGGTTATGACGTACTGGACAAGATCCGCGCGATGCCGTCGCGCGCCGACACCCCGGTGATCGTCGTCACCGCCAAACACGATCCGGAAGGCGTCCAGCGTGAGGTCGAGGGCGGGGCCACCGATCACATCGCGAAGCCGTTCCTTCCGTCGGAGCTGGAGGCCGTCGTCGGCCGCGTCCTGAAGGCCGGGAAGAAAGCCGTCGCCGCGCGCCGGGACGAGCTGGCCCGCAAGGCGGGGCTCTACGGCGCGGTCGGCGACCTGCGGCGCGACCTCGACGATGACTAGCGAGCCCGACGCCTGACGTCAGTCGGTCGCTCGAGCGTCGACGCTCGCTTCTGTAGATCGAAAGGCGGCTCGGTCGAGGA
This sequence comes from Actinomycetota bacterium, assembly GCA_044866075.1. GTDB lineage: Bacteria > Actinomycetota > AC-67 > AC-67 > AC-67 > JBASRP01. Next base: position 28,767 of record JBIOTQ010000122.1, read on the forward strand.
CGGCGCCGGCCAACAACGCCACGGTCGGCAGCTGATAGCGAAGAACGACGTCGAGAGTCGACGCTCTTTCCAGCGGCCCACCTCCCGGCGGGAAACCGAGCAGGAGGAGGAAACCGACCACCACGACGAGGGGCAGCATCAACCCCGCCCGCTCTCGCTGCATCGCGGTCCGCACGGAGAGAACGACGAAGGGCAACGCCAGCGCGAGGTAGTGCTCCCAGACGATCGGCCACGCCAGGAGCATTAGCGGTATGGCCGAGATCATCGGCTCCCGCGTGAGGCGCGCCTTCGGAAACGCGGCGGCCACGCACAACACGACGATGCCCGCCGACGCGATCGTGAGACCGACGGCGCGCGCATCGACGCCGGTGTCGACCCACCCGTTCGGCACAAGCCATCGCGTTGCGATCCCCCACCACGCGATGTTCGCCGGCGATGCATCCCAATAGTCGAACCCCTCGCTCCCGCGTCCCGCGGAGAGGAACGATCGAGTGTGCTCCGCGCCAAGGAGCGCCATGCCCACATCGGAGAGCACGACGGCGCACGCCGCAGCGATGAACGCCGGCTTCCATCGCCGCGCGCCGATGAGCGGAAGGGCGAGGAAAGCCGGGAAGAACTTGATGGCCACGAGCAGGCCGAGCGCGATCCCTCCGACGGTGTCGTCCCCGCGCCGCACCCACCACCAGGCGAGCACGAGCAGCAAGAGCATCGGTCCGTTGAGCTGGCCGGCCGAGAGATCGATCTGCACGACCGGGACCGCCAAGAAGGCAGCGCCGAGGACGAGCGACGCGCGTCGCGACCAACCCAGCTCCGCGCCCAGCACCGTCCCCGCAACCACGAAGCTCGCGGCGGAGACAAGCAGCCACAGAACCCCCGCGGCCTGGTACGGCAAGGCGGTGAACGGGAGCGTGACCAGGAGCTTGAACGGCGTGTGCCAGTTCGCACCCGGCAAGACGTTCGAGCGGACGACCGCGGCGGGCGGATGGAGATAGCGACCGACGAGTACCTGGATGGGCGCGTAGGGATCGTCCCCGTGGAGGAACGCCTTCGCGGAGGAGTAGTCGAGTGCGAAATCCTTCGAGAAGCGCTCGACACGCCCGTACTCGCTCGCGTGCGCGACGACCGACGCGATGCCGAGCGCGACGGCCGCGATCGCGACCGTTGTGCGCAGCAGAGGAGAGCTCGCGGCGCCGCGCAGGTCCAACGACTGCTGCGTTTCTCGCCGGCTCACGTTCGGCTCTCCTCGGGTCGCCTGCTCATCACGATAAACGCGATGAGAAGTACGGTCGTCGACTCAAGGAGAGCGAACGTCCGGAAGGTGTCGCCGAGATAACTCCACGTCAACGCGGGCACGATCGCCACTTGAAAGGACGCGGCGGCCGCCGCGGCGCCGAGCGCCGATGTGCGCCACTGCGTCACGCACCAAACCCCGAGAGCAAGGTGCCCGCCGGCGGCGAAGCGCACGGCCCACGACCCGTCGAGCAGGGCGGACGCGATCGACTTGAACGGGACGCGGCTCACGTCTCCGCCGGCCGCAAGGTAGGGATCGAGAACGGGCCAGACCCCGAAGCGCGCCCGCACGACGGCGTGCCATGCCAGCGCGGGGAGCACAGAGGCGATGAGGAGAGTTGCGCCGCGCCGGTCACGCTGGAGTAGGGCCCAGACGACGAGACCAACCACGACGACGACAGCGGACTCGCGGGAAAGGGCGGCGATCGCCAGCGCCGCCGCAGACCCCACCCAGAGCTGCCGGCGCGCCAGGACGATCGCCCAGAGGCACCCCGCCGCGGCGAGCGGCTCGACGTAGCCCCCGCTGATCGCGAGGGTGAGGCCGACGGCAACGAAAGGGATCAGCGCGGCGGGGGCCGGCGCCCGGGGCAGGAGCAGAACGGCAGCAGCGCCGATGGCGGCCGCACAGAGGACCATCGCGGCCGGTTGGGCGTACGACATCGCGGCGGGATGGCCCGCCGACAAGAGCCACACCAGCGCCGGAAGCCCGATGCGTCCGTAGCGCAGCGCGGGGCCGCGCGCCGCAACCGTCGGGATCAGCGTGGACGGAGTGGCATCGAGATGTGACGCCACGTAGAGATAGAAGTGACCATCGCCGTAGGTCATCCGATCGACGTCGCCTCGGCTCGACGCCAGGATCAAGGCGACGGCGAAAACAGCCCCCAGGGCTGCGCCGGCGAGCACGCGCCGCCCCGTCGTCACCCGCTCGTGCCCTCAGCCGTCTCTGACCACCGACTCCACATCAACGCCGCGATCAAGAAGAGTTGGAGGAACACGAACTGCCGAAAGGCTTCGCCTTCGAAGGCGAAAGAGAATCGGCCCGCTGCGAGAACTTGAATACCGGCCGCCGCGGCAACTGCGCCCGCGATCGAGCGTCGCCAGAGCGCGAACGCGATGATCGCGAGAGCGAGGTGGATCGCGGCCGTCGCCACCGAACTCGCGGGCGAGTCGACGAGCGCACGCGCGATCGCGCCCACGGGCGGGCCGATCGTGTCCGTCGTGACCCGGAGATATGGATCGAGGATGGGGAAGTGCCCGTAGCGCGCCGCGACGATCGCGTACCAAACGAGAACCGGACCCGCCGACGAAGCCAGGACCGCAACCGCCGACAGACGGCGGCGCAGCACGCACCAGACCGCGAGCCCGAGAAGGACGGCACCGGCGTTCTCTCGTGTCAGGAGAGCGGCGGCGAGCAGCACCGAGGCCACTCCCCACCGTTCATCGCGCGCGGCCACGACGGCCCAGAGAGCGAACGCAACAGCCACAACCTCCGCGAACCCACCGGAGACCGCCAGGGAGAACCCAGGCGCCAGGAATGGAATCATTGGTGCGATGGGGCCGGCGCGCGGCAGCAGCCGCGCAGTGGCGATCCCGGCCGCGGCGGCGGCGAGCACGATGATGGCGGGCTGCGCGTACGGCATCGCAGACGGCCGACCCGCCGACGCGACCCAGATGAGGGCGGGCAGCCCGACCCGGCCGTAACGCAGCGACGTGCCTCGCTCGCGCACGACCGGAGAGACGTCGTTTGGATCCTGCGCGAAATGGGCGGCGACGTATCGATAGATCAGACCGTCGCCGTACGTCATCCGATCGACGTCGCCACGAGAGTTAGCGAGGATGATGGCAGCCGCGACGGCGGCGGCGGCGACCCCGGCGGCCATGTATCGCGATCTCATACGAAGGAGACGGGAAGCCCGTCGGATCGGCGAGATGCTAACACGGCGATTCTGCGCCGATGAGGAAGCACCGACGCGCTTCGGATGGTCCTTTCGGGCCGCGCGGTAAAGTCGAGCGGCCATCGACGACCTGCCGGTTCGCCTGAAGCCGCTTTCCATCCGGATCGGTCCCGTCGCGGTCGCGGCTGCAACCACGGTGGGCTCCTTCGCGGTCCCCCTGAGTTACGACGAAGGCAACTGGCTTGGCGTCACCCGTCGCGTTGCCGCCGGCGAGACCCTCTATGGAGACATCACCGACAACAAAGCGCCGGCGCTGTTCGGTCTCGTCCGAGGACTCGATGCCGTACCGGGGCCCTATGCGGTCGCCCGCGGACTTTGGGTCGGGGCGCTGACGTTGATCGTCGCTCTCGCGGTCCGGGCGATCGCGCGACGGCTTGGCGGTGACGACAGATCCGCAACGATCATCGGGTGTGCGCTCGGATTCGCGATCGCTCTGCAATCGGTTTTCGTCGTCAACTTCGAAGCCCCAGCGGCGACGCTTCTCATCGTGGCGCTTTGGGCGATGACCGCGGGGCACGACATCACCGCCGGCGTTCTCGCTGCATCGGCCACCGGGTTCGATATCCGCGCGCTCATCCTTCTCCCGGGGATCGTCGTCGCCGCGATCGAGCTGCTCGGGATCCGGCCAGCGATGCGTGTCGCGATCCCGGCCATCGTGCTGGCCGGAGGATGGGCCGGCACCGTGCTCGCGATGCCGGACCTTCGGTACTCGATGATCGAGCTCAACGCCGCCACGAGGGGAGGCTTCTCCGGGTGGGATCCTCCCGCGCAGCTGTACGCAGCGCTCCGAGGCATGCTTCTTCCGGGCGCGCTCGCACTTGCTTTCATCGGGAGCCGCCGACTTCACGAGGAAGGCCGACGGATGGCGCCTCTTGTTCTCGTAGCCGGCGGAGTGATCGCCGCTCTCGCGTCCCTGCAGCCCTTCGACAAGTACTGGTCTCTGACGATCCCCGGCGTCGCGCTCTTCGCCGCCTCGCGGGCCCACCTCCAGCAAAGTGCCGACAAACGACGCTTCGCCGTTTTGCTCGGCAGCGTCGGGTTGATCCTTGCACTCGCCTATAGCGTGTCGACCAACCTGGACGAGGCGCGGCTGGTTCACCGCTATCAACAAGCCGCTGCAGCCCTCGACCGTTCACTCGGACCGACGACGTCATTCGCGCGGTTCGACACGCAACCGTTCCTCGGGACGTTCCTGCCCGGTCGGGACCGCATGCCTGCGGCCGTACTCGATTTTCTGATCGCCGACACGTCCCGGGCTCCGGCGAACCTGAGTCGCATCGATCGGGCGATCGGTGCAGCTGCGGTGATCGTGGACGACGGCGCTCTCGGGCAACCCGAGAGCTCGATCCTTCCCGCGTACCGTCCGGTGTGGCGCGTGTTCGAAGGCCGTCTGATCTCGTTCCCTTGTGTCAGGCGGCGCTTCGGCCTGACGTTCCGCTACAGGGCTGCGACCTGTCCTGTGTCGACGGACGCCAGAGGATAATCGTGGCCGCTCAACACATCCCGGCCGCGACGGCGCAAGACCATCTCAACCATTGCGAGAACGAACATCACCTCGAAGACGGACGCGACTCGGGTCGCGTCGCCGATGTACTGCCACGTGTTTTGTCCGGCCGTGATCAGACTGAGCGCGCCGAACGCTGCGAGTAAAGCGAGCGGCCCGCGTCGCCAGAAACCCACACTGATCGCGACGACGACGAGGTGTCCGGCAACGACCGCGATCGCTTCGAAATCGCCGCCCTGGAACGTGTTCCAGATTCCTATGAAAGGCGCTTGGATCGTTCCTGTCTCTCGCAACCACGGATCGAGGAGCGGGAACCCGCCGAATCGCGTCGCGACCACGATGTGCCAGATCGCGACCGGCACGATCGAAGCGCCTAGCACCGCAAGCGCGCGCGGACGACGCCGGTAGAGCTCCCACGCCAAAAGTCCGATGAGGATCGTCACTGTGTTCTCACGCGTCAACATCGCCGCGGCGAGAAGAGTGGCGGCAGCGATCGGCCGTTCGCGCGACCAGGCGACGATCGCCCACAGCCCGAAGGCGATCGCGAGCGGCTCCGCGAAACCGCCGGCGAGAGACACCGTCAGCCCGATCGCAATGAACGGAGCCAGCGCCACGTTCAACGGACCGCGCGGGAAGAGCTTCTGTGCTGCAGCAGCGATCGCAGCCGCGCAGAGGACCATGAGGATCGGCTGGACATATCGCATCGCGCGCTCGTTCCCGCCGGAAAATGCCCACAGCGTCGCGGGAAGACCGACGCGCCCATACCGGATCGCCGGCCCGCTGTGGGCCACGAGAGATGGAACCGTGGTCTCGTCGGCCGCGAGATGCGTCGCGACGGCGCGATGCAACCGGCCGTCCCCGAAGGTCATCCGATCGACGTGACCTCCACTCGACTGCGCGATCGCACACATCGCGAAGACCGCGCCGAAAAGGCCTGCAAGAACCAGCCACCGGAGTTGATCTCGTTGCGGACGTCCTCGCAGCGGCGTCGTCAGCGGCTCGGCAGAAACACCATCCAGAGTGGGCGTCCGATTCGACAAGACACCCTCCCCTCGAATCGGCGGGCGACTACTCCGAGTAGATGCGCTCGTCGATCAGCTTCTCGGCGACCATACCGCCCTCCGGCTCGAATCGGAAGTGCAGGAAGTCCTTCTTGAACTCGAGATCGAGGAGGTTGGGACCGCCCCTGTTCTTCTCGACCGTGAAGACGACCCAGTCGCGGAACGTCTCCGCGCGGACGGGATCGTACGCGAGGTGCACCTTCGACACAGTCCTGAACTTGTCGTTGAGGATCAAGGCGACGTCGCATTCGTACATGAGTGCCGACGAACCGCGAAGGTGGTGCAGGCGCAGCCGCGGAGACTGAAGGCCTTCCTTGTCCGCCGCAACGACACAGATGACGGGGATCTTGTACGTGAGTGCCATGTCCTTGAGCGCTTCGGTGATGTGCGTGATCTTCTCCGCTTCGACCGGCGGCTCGG
>JBIOTQ010000123.1:0-36762 GCA_044866075.1 Actinomycetota bacterium
CCCGAAGCCAGGGTGGCCGGGCCCAGAGGAGGGTCTGCAGTGAACAAGAACGTCATAAAGACGTTCGTTTTCATGGCGGCACTGAGCGGCCTGCTTCTTGCCGGCGGCCAGATCATCGGCGGCTCGCGGGGGTTGACCATCGCCCTCGGTCTTGCGGCGCTCATGAACCTCGGTACGTATTGGGCTTCCGATCGACTTGTGATCGCGATGACGAGGTCCAAGCCAGTCACGGAACAGGAGGCGCCGTGGCTCTACCGCATCGTGCGGAACCTGACGCAGCGTGCGGGCATGCCGATGCCGAAGCTCTACATCATGCCGGCCTCGCAGCCGAACGCCTTCGCAACTGGGCGGAACCCGGAACATGCAGCCGTCGCGGTAACCGAAGGCATCTTGAATGTTCTGGATGAGCGAGAACTCGAAGGCGTGCTCGCACACGAGCTTGCGCATGTGAGGAACCGCGACATCTTAATAGGCGCAGCGGCCGCCACGATCGCATCCGCCATCAGCTACCTAGGCTATGCGTTGTTCTTCCTGGGAGGCTCGGGGGATGATGATGATTCCCCGTTGGGTGGCGCAGGCATGCTTCTTTTCATCATCCTGGCCCCTATCGCAGCCTTGCTGATCCAGATGGCTGTCTCGCGATCGCGCGAGTCGCAGGCGGATCGGTCGGGCGCCGAGCTCCTGGGCGACGCGACGCCGCTTGCCAACGCGCTCGTGAAGATCGACGCGGCCGCTCGACAGACCCCAGTACCGAATGTGAACCCGTCCGTCTCCCACGTGTTCCTCCAGAACCCACTCCGTGGACAGGGCGTCACGAAGCTCTTCATGAGCCACCCGCCGCTCGAGGAGCGCCTCGAGCAGCTGCGCGAGCTCGGCGCGAAGGTCTAGCGCAGGGCGCATCGACCGCGGCCCCGGCCGAAGGCCGGGGCCGCTCGCTTTGCTCGGTGCCGTTTGATTCGTCGCGCCCGTTTCGGTTTGTCCGATTACCGCACGCGCGCGACGCTCGCGCTGTATCGGTGCGTCCCGTTTCGGAACCACGCCCCCTCGCCGCTCGTTGGCCAAGCGGAAGGATTCATCGCTCGAAGCGTCGAAAACGAGCGGTCTCCTCGATGGAGCCGGGTGGAACGAGCGGGAGGTCTCCTCTGCAACGCAAGCGCACCGTCGGCGCAGCGGTCGCGATCGCCGCGACGCTGACGCTCCTCGCCCCGGCCGCAGCTCGGGCCGGCGACTGCTTGATCGGGCAGCTCCTCTGCTCATCGCCTTCTCCCTCGCCCTCACCGTCGAAGTCGCCGACGAAGTCGACGGCACCCAAACCCAAGCCCAAGCCGAAACCGTCCTCGTCCGCGAGCGCGACGCCGAAGCCGAAGGGTCCCGCTCCCGCGCCGTTCACCGGATTGCGTTCCTCGATCGGCTACGTGCTCGACATCGCAGGGACCGCGCGCAACACGCAGCACCTCCTCGACCTTCTCGGCCTCGTGAAGCCGGCCGGCGTCCCGCTGACGCAGGCCGAATTGTCGCGCGGCTTCGGCCGGTTCCCGGTTCTCGGCTACGTCTGGTACCACAACGACTACGGCGCGCCGCGCTACGAGCCGTACTTCCACCTGCACGAAGGCGTTGACCTCTTCGCGGTCGCCGGTACGCCCGTGAGCGCGTGCGTGGACGGCGTCATACGTAAGCTCGCCGACGGCACCATCGGCGGCATCTCCTTCTGGCTCGACGGAGACGACGGCGTCACCTACTACTACGGACACCTTCGCGGATACGCGCCGGGTCTCGTCGCCGGGAAGCGTGTCCGCGTGGGTGAGGTCCTCGGCTACGTTGGCGACACCGGCGTCGCGCTCGGCACGTATCCACATCTTCACTTCGAGATGCACCCGCATGGCGGCCTGCCGGTCACCCCGAAACCGACGCTCGACGCGTGGCTGAACAACGCCGAAACGAGCGCCGTCGACGCCTACCGCCGTCTCGTCGAATTCAACGCGCTCAACCGGATCGGCGCCGCTCGGTGGCAACGCGTCTTCGACCTGATGCGCGAGCCGGCCGCGCCGGTTCCGGCGCTGTGGCCGCTTGCGCTGGACCCGTCGGGGTCATCGCTCGGCCTCGACATGGCGTTCGCCGCGCTCGCGTGGGGGAGCGACCCGGATGTCGGTTCCCTGTCCTCGAACTTCGTCGACGAGTCGGCGGCGCCGCTCGCGGGATCGTTTGTCTCGCCGATGCTCCTCGCCCCGTCCGGCGGCAGCGTCTTCGCCGGAGCCGGGATCACGCTCCGCTAGGCGTCCCCGCCGGGCGTCATCGTCTCGACCGCCCGCCAGCAGTACCACGCCGCCGTCGTGCGATACGGACGGAAGCGCTCACCGAGCGCCATCAGCTCCTTCGGCTTCGGTAGGTCCTTGAATCCATATGCGCGCGCGTATCCCTTGCGGACGCCGAAGTCGTCGACCGGCCACACGTCGCCCCGCCGCAGCTGGAACATGAGAAACATCTCCGCCGTCCAGCGGCCGATGCCGCGCACCGTGACGAGACGCTCGATGAGTTGTTCGTCGGGAAGGCGCGATATCCGATCGAGCGGCAGCGTGCCGTCGAGCACCTTCGTCGCCAGATCGCGGATCGACAGGAGCTTGTTCGGCGACAGTCCCGCGCCGCGCAGCGTCTTCTCGCGCGTACGAAGCACCCGTTCTGGGGTCAGGTCACCGTCGTAGATCGCGCGGAAGCGGCCGAAGATCGCGGCCGCGGCGGCGCCGGCGAGCTGCTGGTACACGATCGATTCGGCCAGCGCATAGAAGTGATCGTCGGTGCTGCGCGGGATCCTGCACGGCCCGTGCGCTTTCACGAGCCCGCGCATGACACGATCGCGCCGGGCCAACTCGGCGCTCGCGGCGGCGAAACCCACGCGGGGCACGGGGCCGGATGATAACCGCGGCGACCGACCCTTCGCCGTGGTGTAATCCCCGCCCTATGAGCGACCGCGCCGACATCTTGCTCGCCACCGCCGCCGAGGCCCTGGACCGCCTGGAAGACGAGGAGCTCCTCGTCGAGGCGCTCGCCGCGCGCGGCCTGCGAGCGGTGCCCGCGCTCTGGACGGATCCCGCGGTCGACTGGGAGTCGGCCCGGATGGTGATCATCCGCTACGCCTTCGACTACACGCAGGACCGGGACGGCTTCCTCGCCTGGGCCGAGAAGGTGGAAGCCACGACGTCGCTATACAACCCGAGCGCCGTGCTCCGCTGGAACTCGCACAAGGGTTACCTGCGCGAGCTCGAAGCCGACGGCGTGCCGATCGTCCCAACCGTATGGATCGACGCGGGGACGGAGGCATCCCTCGCGGACGTCATGGAGGAGCACGACTGGCGCGACGTCGTCGTCAAGCCCGCCGTCGACAACGGAGCGCGCCGTGCGTTGCGCGTCTCGCGGGAGGAAACCAAACCCGGGCAAGAACATGTGGACTCGGTGCTCGCCAAGAGCGACGTGATGATCCAGCCGTTCATCGTCGCCACCGAGACCGTCGGCGAACGCGCGCTGATCCATTTCGACGGCCGCTTCTCGCACGCAATCCGCAAGGATCAGATGCTCTCCGGGCGTCCGTTCTCGTTCGACCGCACGCCGCTGACCGATCCCGGCGACGGAGAGCTCGCCCTCGCCGAGCGGATCCTGCGCCGCTTCGATCCGCCCCTGCTATACGCGCGCGTCGACACGATCGTCTCCAACGGCATCGCGATGCTGATGGAGCTCGAGGCCTTCGAGCCCGTTCTGTTCTTCTCGAAGGCGCCCGGCTCGGCCGGCCGGATGGCCGACGCGATCGTGGCGCACCTTTAGCGGTAGTTCGTGAACTGAAGCGGGATCCCGAAGTCCTGTTCCTTGAGGAACGCGATCGCGCTCTGCAGGACGTCTTTGCTTTTCCCCGACACGCGCACCTGATCGTCTTGGATCGACGACTGCACCTTCAAGCCGCTCTGCTTCAGCGACTTCACCATCTCGCGCGCCTTGTCGGTTGAGATCCCCTGGTTCACGTCGATCGTGATCTTGAACCCCCCGCCGCCCGTCTCCTTCAGCGGCCCGATCTGGAGCGCCTTGAGCGGCACCTGGCGCTTCACGCATTTCTCCTTGAAGACGTCGACGCCGGCCGTCACGCGGTGATCGGTGTTGGCTTTGATCTCGATCTGGAGATCTCCCGTCCACGCGATCTCCGCGCCGGTGCCCTTGAAATCGAAGCGCGTCTGGAGTTCTTTCTTCGTCTGGTTGAGGGCGTTGTCGACCTCCTGGCGGTCGACCTTCGACACCACATCGAACGAACTGTCTTTAGCCATAACTCTCCTCCGCGGGACGGTAGACTACCGAACCGCGCTCGCGGGTCGGGCGCCGGGGTGGGGTACCCAAGCGGCCAAAGGGGCCTGACTGTAAATCAGGTGGCTCAGCCTTCGGAGGTTCGAACCCTCCCCCCACCACACGATCGCGCGGCCGCAGGTCTGCTGCGATCACGGTCCGCGTTTATGCGCTCTCGCTTTCGGGAATAACGCCCGCGAGGTGAGCACGTGATGGGTTTCGTGGTTGCGGTGATCGGATTCCTGGGCGTGCTGGGGGCACTCTTGTGGTTCACCGGCTGGGCCGAAGAGGAGATCGTTCTCGAGTCGGACCGAATCGAAGCCGAGACGCGCTGAACGAACCCTCTTGCGTGTTCAGCGCGCGATGGTGGTTCTCTTGAACTCGTTCAGGCGCGTTGCCTGAAGCAGGGAGAGAACCTGCTCGAGGTCGTCGACGCTCCCGCGCTCCATCAGTCGCACGAACACCGCCTCGTCACCCTCGATGAAGGTCGGAACCCCGAACACGCTCCAGCGCTCGACGGCTTCCGTGTGCTCCGCGATGAGGGTCGCGCGCGGCTTTCCGCCGGCCACGATCCTCGCGACCTCATCCGCGTCGAGTCCCGCTGAGCCCGCGACGTCCCGCAGAACTGAGTCGTCCCTGATGTTGCGGGCCTCATCGTGCCGCGCGGCGAAAGCACCGAGGTGGAAGGCCGGGAACCCCTCCGGGAAGTTGTCGCGCACCGCCAGGCCCCACTGGAGCGCCAGCACGCCGCTCGTGTACTTGTCGCCCGGCGGGCGATCCCATGCCGGCGTGTCGCCCTCCGGCACGTGGGCCTGCGAGAGCGAGAACGGCACGTACCGCACCTGCCAGTCCTTCCCGGCCGCGAGTCCAGCCGCTATCGCCTCGAACGCGTTGCGGGCGAACGGACAGAGATAATCGAACGTCACGGCGAACGAGCGTGTCAGGATGCACCTCCGGTCTTCATCCCGGCGTCAGCGTAGCGGGCCGTCTCTCGCCACGTCGCTGCAGGACGGGAACAGGCCATCGTCGAAAGGGAACGCGGTGAGAGCTCTGCTTGTTCCGGTCCTGGTCGCCGCCGCCCTGTGGTGCGTCGTTCCGGCCGGCGCCGCGCCTTCCAACACGGCGATCGTCGCCGTCTACGAGTGCCCGTCCGGTGCATGCGGATCGAACGCCGACCAGCTTTCGTCCGGCGACATCACGCACGGACTCCTCCGCTTCGACGTCCGAGCCGACGACAATCTCGGCGGACTCCGCTCGCTGCTCCTCGAGGCGATCGGCCCCACGACACGCAGTGGTCGTGCATCCGTCAGCTGAGTCTCGGAGGGACGAATCACCACCAAGCCTCCATCGAATGGGCGTCTGCCCACTGGCCGTTCCCGGGGCCCGGCTCGGGCTGCACCGAGTCCCCGCCGCACAAGCACGGCGAGGCGACGCTCAACGGTTCCTTCTCGTTCCGCGTCGTCGCGACCGAGTCCGGCTCGAACGCGACGCAGAGCTCGTCTCCCTTCGCGCTCCGGCTCGACAATCCGCCGCAGCCACCCGTCTGGCGTGGAGAGCCGTCGGTTGCCGGCGGCGCGGTCACTCTCCGCTGGTATCGCAACCCCGAGCCCGACGTGATCGAGTGCCGGTACGTCCGCACCGATGCGGCGGGCCGATCCAAGGTGATCGCGGTGACCGCGTCGGCCCCCACGAAAACGACCGGCTGCGAGCCCGAACGCGAGGCAACCTTCACGTGCGTCGATCACCCGCCCGGCGGACGGATCCGGTATGTGCTGCAGGCCTTCCGGACGAGCCCCGGCGGCGATCCGCGATGCAAGACGGTCGCGTCGCCCTGCATCGGTCCGGCTTCGACCACGCCGAAGCAGGTCAGCCTCGCGTCGAGCGGATCCGGCCCGGTTCCGTCCGCGACCTCGGGCGCCTTGCGGCCCCCCAAGTCGTCGACGCCCGGCGCGACGTCGTCGGGCGCCACGCTCCACGCGACGGCGTCGCCGTCCGCGACGCCAACGGTGCACCCAGACGTGTTGGGCGAGCCCCGAACCCACCGACCTGCGCGCGGGGGTCCGCTGGCCGCCGCGTCGCTCGCGCTGGCCGCGCAGGTCGTCGCGCACGTCATGGCGGCGCGCCGTCCCGGCCGTCGTTCGTGACGGCTCGCCCCGGCGGGGGCGATAGAATCCAGTGTCTCGCTGGCGTAGCTCAGACGGCAGAGCACGGCCATGGTAAGGCCGGGGTCGCCGGTTCGATTCCGGCCGCCAGCTCCACGCTTGACCTTGGCGGGGTAGCTCAGAGGTAGAGCAAGCGGCTCATAATCGCTGTGTCGGCGGTTCGATTCCGCCCCCCGCTACGAAACGGCGCGTGTCGCTTCGAGCGAGCAGCCGAGGCTATACTTTCGCCCCGTCCCCGGGTTCCCAGCCCGGTGAAACACGGAGGAATCAGGTGGCCAAAGCCGATAACCGTCCCGGCATCACCCTCGCCTGCGAGGACTGCAAGCGCCGGAACTATCAAACCCAGAAGAACAAGCAGAACGATCGCGACCGCATCGCGCTCAAGAAGTACTGCCCGTGGTGCGGTCATCACACGCAACACCGCGAAACCCGCTGACATCCCGGCCCGGCGCGGCCTCCTTTTGGGGTGGGTGGGTGGAATCGAAGCATCTAGCACGGGAGGCATAGATGGGTCGTCTGGATGATCGAGTCGCCATCATCACCGGAGGCGGGCGCGGCATCGGCCGCGCGACCGCGCTCCGCTTCGCCGACGAGGGCGCTGCCATCGTCATCAACGACATCGACGCCGATCCGGCCGAGGAAACCGCCGAAGAGATCCGCAAGAACGGCGGACAAGCCACCGTCGCGATCGAGAACACCATCGAGCTCGAGGGCGCGCAGCGCATGGTCGAGGTCGCAGTCAAGGAGTTCGGCAGGCTCGACATCCTCGTCAACAATGCCGGCATCACGCGCGACAAGACGTTTCACAACATGACCCCGGAGATCTGGGACTCGGCGATCAAGGTCAACCTCTATACCGCGTATCACTCGATCCTCGCTGCCATGCCACACATGCGCGAGGTCGCAAAAAAGGAGCTTGCCGAGAAAGGCGAGGTCTCCTACTACCGCAAGATCACGCTGACCTCATCGAGTGTCGCGATCTCGGGTAATCCCGGCCAGGCGAACTACACCGCCGCCAAAGGCGCGATCATCTCGCTCACGAAGACGCTGGCCCGCGAGCTCGGGCCTTTCCGTATCAACGTCAACGCGATCGCGCCGGGATTCATCGAGACGCGGCTGACGGCTCCGAAGGAGGATGGCTCCGATCTCGGTATCCCCGAGCCGCTCCGGAACATGGCGATCGGGCTGATCGCGGTCGGCCGCGCCGGCCGTCCGGAAGACATCGCGAATGCCCACCTCTTCCTGTGCTCGGCGGAAGCCGACTTCGTGTCCGGGGTCGTGCTTCCCGTCACCGGCGCGCAGCTCGGCGTCTAAGGAGGCGACGATGCCGCTCAATAGAGACTTCAAGGGCCGGGAGTTCCCGCCGAACGAACCGTTCGAGGTCACGGCCGACTCGATCCGCGAGTTCGCCGATGCCGTCGGCGACCCCAATCCCGTCTACCGCGACGAAGCCGCGGCGAAGGCGGCCGGCCAGCCGGCGGTTATCGCGCCGCCGACCTATCTGACGAAGCTCAACTTCCTGTACGGCCCGGCGATGCTCGCCGACCCGGCCCTTGGGCTGAACTACGCCATGGTTGTGCACGGCGACCAGGAGTATTCGTTCACGCGGCCGGTCCGCGCCGGCGATGTCATCGTCGGCAAGCCCAGGATCTCCGACATCTTCGCCAAGGGCCGCAACGAGTTCCTTATCACCGAGGCCTCGATCGAGACGACGTCCGGCGAGACGGTCGGAGTGGCGCGCTCGACGATCGTGTCGCGAGGCACCGCTGAGGAGGGTGCACGATGACCGCGAAGGTGCGCTCGGCCGACGTTTCTGTCGGCGAGGAGCTGAAACCCTGGCAGTACCGCGTCACGCGTGAGGATCTGATCGCGTACGCGAACGCCTCCGGCGACCAGAACCCGATACATCAGAACGAGGAGTTCGCGAAGCAGGTGGGCCTGCCGGATGTGATCAGCCACGGCATGTTCACGATGGCGAAGATCGGTCAGTACGTGACCGACTGGGCCGGCGATCCCGCGGCCGTCGTGCGCTTCAAGACGCGCTTCACGCAGATGGTGATCGTCCCGAAGGACGCCGGTAACACCGTGACGGTGACGGGCAAGGTCGCCGGCAAGGACGGTAATCGCGTCACGCTAGACCTCGAAGCGGCCGTCGGCGACCTCAACGTCGGCAAGGCCGAGGCCGAGGTCGAACTGGCGTAACCGATCGGGTCAAGCAGGGCGGGTGGGAGGCAGATAAGCCTGAGCCCCGCGGTGCCAGAAGACATCGAGCGCCTGCTGGAGGAACGGCAGCGCGCGCGCGAAGCGAAGGACTTCGCGCGCGCGGACTCACTGCGCGACCAGATCCACGATCTCGGCTACGAGATCCGCGACGCGCCCGGCGGAGCGACGCTCGAGGAACGTCCCAAGTTCGAGACGATCGATCCATCGCGTATCGAGAGCGTGCTCGAAAAGCCCGCGGTTCTCGACGTCTCGATCCACCTGCTCTACGAAGGCTTCCCCGACGACGTGACGCGTTTCCTCGGCGGCCTCGAACGTCACTGCGCGAACCACGACTATGAGGTCGTGCTGGTCGACGATCATTCGTCCGACGGCGAGTGGCTCGAATCACTCGCGTCCGATCGCGTGCGCGTCGTGCATCTCGACCGGGAGGTCGGGTACGCGCAGGCGCGGAACGCCGGACTCAAGCTCAGCCGCGGGCGCGTCGTGATCCTCGCCGACCTTTCGGTCGAGCCGACCGGCGACGTCCTCGCACCGACGATCGACGCGTTCCGCGATGCGCAGGTCGGCGTTGCCGGACCCTGGGGGATCGTGTCCGACGACCTCCGCGAGTTCCGTGAGGCGCCCGGCCCGGAGGTGGACGCGATCGAGGGGTACTTCCTCGCGACGCGCCGCGAACTGCTCGCGAAGGGTCTCGTCCACGAGAAGTTCCGCTGGTACCGGCACGCGGACATCGACCTCTCGTTCCAACTCCGCGCCATCGGGACCAAAGCGATCGTCGTCCCGATCCCCGTCGCCAAGCACACCCATCGGGGCTGGAACGCGTTCGGCGAGGAGGAGCGCGCGAAACGTTCCAAAAAGAACTGGAACGTCTTCTTCGACCGGTGGAAACACCACCACGAGCTGCTGCTCTCCCATCAGGACTGACCGACTTTCGGGCGTAACCTGGAGCCGTCCCCACGGGTCCAACGCGCGGGAGGCTTGTTGCACATAGACGCCACGCTCGTCGAGGTGGCCAGACGGGGCGACTCGGAAGCGTTCGAGCAGCTCGTCAGAGAGACGCACCGGTCGGTCTACGGTCTCGTCTTCAGGCTCGTCGGCAACCACGACGACGCGGCCGACGTGATGCAGGAGGTCTACGTCCGGATCTGGCGTGGGCTGCGGAGCTTCCGCGGCGACGCCGGATTCGGGACCTGGGCGTACCGCATCGCGGCCAACACCGCGGTGAGTTACCTCAAGAAGCGGGGACGCGAAGCGGCGCCGGTCGACCCGGCGGACCTCGAGCCCCTGGAACGCCCGGTTGCAACACCGGATGAGCCGGCCGACGCGGAGGCTCTGGAGGCGGCGCTGGCGAAGCTGCCGGCTCCGATGCGAACGGTTGTCGTGATGAAAGATGTGTACGGGTTCACGCTGGAGGAGATAGCGAAACAGGTTGGCGCGACGGAAGGGGCGGTCAAGGTGCGGCTCTTCCGGGCGCGACGCAAGATCGCGGATCTGATGTACGGAAGCGACGTGGTTGTTCCGATGAAACGGAAGAAGGCTTCGAGATGAATTGCGAACAGATTTCTCCGTACCTCCCCGGCCTCGCCGGCGACGAGCTCGGCGCCGATACAGTGCGGTGGATCGACGCGCACCTCGGGTCGTGCGCCTCGTGCCGGGCTGAAGCGCAGCGCTACCGGTCCGTCGCCGCCGGTCTCGCCGCCGTTTCGGAGCGCGAGATCGAGCCGCCCGCGTTCCTGGTGGACGCGATCCTCGACCGCGTCGAAGGCGAGCACCGCCGTCGCCTGGTGCCTATCCCACCCGCGATCGTGCCGGCGGAGCTCGTCCGGCTGGCGCAGGAGAACCGCGACGCGCTCACCTCCGCGGCGGGCGTGGCGCTCGCCGCCGGGGCCGCGTACGCGCTGTGGCGTGCGATGCGCTCCTCGCGCGTCCGCACCGCCACCTAGGACCCATCCCCGCAGGTCAGAGCGCTCGCTGCGCTCCACTTCGCTTTACACTCCCGAACGCGCGACCCTATACTGTGCCGTTCCGGCGGAGGGGTGTGTCCCTAACCGCGGAGGGCCGTAGCTCAACCTGGCAGAGCACTGGTCTCCAAAACCAGGGGTTGGGGGTTCAAGTCCCTCCGGCCCTGCTAAAGGTCCAAAGTAAGGAACTGGGGTCATGAACCGGCAAACCAAACGACTACTCGCAAGGCAGCAGGCTGCGCAGGACCGTGGTGCGAAGCCGGCTGCGCCCGCGCGCGTGACGCCGGGTGGCGAGAAGAAGAAACGGACCCCTCCGCGTCAGTTCCTACGTGAGGTTCGCACGGAACTGAAGAAGGTTGCGTGGCCGACGCGCGGAGAGGTCGCGACCTACACCATCGTCGTTCTCGTCTCGGTGACGTTCGTGACGCTCTTCGTGTTCGGATTGGATTACGGATTCGCACGCGGCGTCCTGAAGGTCTTCTCTCGCTAGCCGATCCTTGATGACTCCCGACCCCAAGAACCGCGCGGTCGACTCCGCCCTGAACGGAGACGAGCCGGCCGCGGCGTCCGACGCCCCGCAGCACCCGGAACCGAACGGCTCGGACAGCGCGAAGCCGGACGAGACGACCCTGGAGGAACCCGAAGCAGCGGTCGACGCACCGGTCGTCGAGGAGCCAGCCGAGCCGGAGGCATCGGCCGAGCCGGAAGCGGCCGCCGAGGAGCCTGCCGCCGAGGCGCCCGCCGAGCCGGATGCACAGGCCGAGCCGGAAGCGCCGGCCGAGGTGCCTGCCGCGCAAGCCGCGGCGCCCACGGAGGAGCTCGCCGAGCCGGCGCCGGATCACGGTGGGTCGGTTCCCGAGCCCGAGCCGGTCGAGGTAGTCCCCGAGCCGATGGTGAAGGAGTCGGCGACCGAGCCGGAACCCGAGAGGCCGGCGGAGGTCGCGGCCCCCGCGGAAGTGCCCTCGGGCATCGCCGCCGACATCGAGCGCGCGCTCCAAGCCGCCGCGACGGCGGAACAACCGGAGCCGGAACCCGAACCGGTGTCCGTCGAGCAGGAGGCTCCCGTCGAAGCCGCGGCCGCCGAACCGCCGGCCGTTGAGGCCCCCGACACGGCCGATGTCTCCGCCCAGCCGGACGGCGCCGAGGCGGAGGACGAGGTTGTCGTTCGCGCGTTCCAGCCCGGTGATTGGTTCGTGGTCCACACGTACGCCGGATACGAGAACAAGGTGAAGACGAACCTCGAGAGCCGCATCTCGTCGATGAACGTCGAGGAGAAGATCTTCGAGGTCGTCATCCCGATGGAAGACGTGATGGAGATCAAAAGCGGCAAGAAGCAGGTCGTCCAGCGGAAGGTGTTCCCGGGCTACCTGCTCGTGCGCATGGACCTCGACGACGATTCCTGGTACGTGGTGCGCAACACGCCGGGTGTCACCGGTTTCGTCGGCTCCGGCGCACGGCCGATCCCGCTGTCCGAGCGCGAGGTCGATCGCATCCTCCAGCGCAAGCCCGTGGGGGAGCGGCCGAAGCCGAAGCTCGAGTGGTCGATCAACGATCCGGTCCGCGTGACCACCGGGCCGTTCGCCAACTTCCAAGGCTTGATCTCCGAGATCGATACCGACCGCTCGAAGCTCAAGGTGCTCGTGAACATCTTCGGCCGCGAGACGCCGGTCGAGCTCGGCTTCGATCAGGTCGCCAAGGTTTAAGAGGAGCGCGAGACGATGGCCGGTAAGAAGAAGATCATGACCCACGTGAAGCTCCAGATCCCCGCCGGGCAGGCGACGCCGGCGCCGCCGGTCGGCACCGCGCTCGGCCCGCACGGCGTCAACATCATGGACTTCTGCAAGCAGTACAACGCGATGACCCAGGCGCAGGCCGGACAGATCATCCCGGTCGAGGTCACGATCTACGAGGACCGCTCGTTCTCGCTCGTGACGAAGACGCCGCCCGCCGCGGTGCTGATCCGCCAGAAGGCCCGGATCGAGAAGGGGTCGGGCGAGCCCAACCGTACCAAGGTCGGGACGCTCCGTCGCGCGCAGGTGAAAGAGATCGCGGAGATCAAGATGCCCGACCTCAACGCGAACGACGTCGAGGCCGCGATGAAGATCGTCGAAGGAACCGCCCGCAGCATGGGCGTCACCGTCGTCGACTAGACCTCGAGCACGTGGGAGGCGGGCGCCACCCGCCGCGGACCACAGGAGGACGGGATGGCAGGCAAGAAGTACGCCGAGGCCGCCAAGGCCATCGATCGCGAGAAGCTGTACCCGCTCGCGGAAGCGATCTCTCTCGTGAAGGGCGGCGCGAAGCGCAGGTTCGACGAGTCCGTCGACGTCGCCATCCGCCTCGGCGTCGACCCGCGCAAGGCCGACCAGATGGTGCGCGGCACCGTGTCGCTGCCGCACGGCACCGGCAAGAGCGTGCGGGTGGCGGCGTTCGCTGCGGGTCAGGCCGCGACCGAGGCGAAAGAGGCCGGCGCCGACGTCGTCGGCGCGCAAGACCTCGCCGATCGCATCCAGAACGAGAATTTCCTGGACTTCGACGCCGTCGTCGCCACGCCCGATCTGATGAGTGTCGTCGGCAAGCTCGGCCGCGTGCTCGGTCCGCGGGGCCTCATGCCGAACCCGAAGGCGGGCACCGTCACGCCGGAGGTCGGCAAGGCCGTGAAGGAGATCAAGGCCGGCAAGCTCGAGTACCGCGTCGACAAGGGCGGCAACGTCCACCTCAGCATCGGCAAGTCGTCCTTCGACGAGCGCCAGCTCCTCGAGAACCTGCAGGCGGTGCTCGACGAGATCCAGCGCGCCAAGCCGGCCGCCGCGAAGGGTAAGTACATCAAGGGCGTTACCGTGTCCTCGACGATGGGCCCGGGCGTGAGGGTCGATCCGGGTCGCGGACCCGAGGCCACTGAGTCCTAGCGGATCGGGTTGACCGGTCCGGGCACGGCCCGTATCCTCAGCCTTCGCCGAAGACAGGAGGTGCCGCGATAGCGGCTTAAGCGCCCGAGAGGGAGCCTCCCGAGGCCAGACCGCGCGAGCGGCCGCCTGTCTTTGGCGGCCGTTTCTCATTGGAGACCAGATGGCAAAGATCAAGACAGGACCGAAGACGCCCAAGAAGCTCGGCGGGCCCCGCCCGCCCGAGGGCGGACCGCGCGCGGACAAGGCCGCGACCGTGGCGACGATCAAGGAGCGCTTCGCGTCGGGCGCGGTGCTACTGACCGAGTACCGAGGCCTGACCGTCGCCGAGATGAAGGAACTGCGCCGGGCGCTCGGAGACGGCGCCGATCTCAAGGTCGTGAAGAACACCCTCGCGACGATCGCGGCCCGGGAGATCGGCCTCGAAGACCTCATCCCGATACTCGAGGGTCCCACGGCCATCGCCTTCATCTCCGGCGACGTCGCCAAGGTCGCGAAGGACCTCGCCGACTTCGCCAAGAAAGCGCCTGCGCTGACCCTCAAAGGCGGGATCTTCGAAGGCAGCGTCCTCAGCGGCGAGCAGGCGAAGAAGCTCGCCACCCTCGAATCCCGTGAACTGATGCTGACCAAGATTGCGGGCATGGCCGTCTCGCCGCTCCAACTCGCGGCGAACGCCTTCGCCGCCGGCTTCAACCAATTGGGCGCAGTCCTTGCCCAACACCGAGACAAACTCGCGGCCACCGAAGCCGCCTAACCAGAAGGAGAACAGGATGGCCAAGCTGTCGTCCGACGAAGTCCTCGACTCCATCGCCGAGTGGAACCTGATGGAACTCTCCGACTTCATCAAGAAGTTCGAAGAGAAGTTCGGCGTGACAGCCGCCGCCCCCGTCATGGTGGCCGGCGGAGGCGGAGGCGCAGCCGCCCCAGCCGCCGAGGAAGCGGAGGAGAAAACCGAGTTCGACGTGATCCTGACCGCCGCCGGCGACAAGAAGATCAACGTCATCAAGGAAGTCCGCGCCCTAACCAACCTAGGCCTGAAAGAAGCCAAGGACCTGGTCGAAGCGGCCCCGAAGCCCGTCCTGGAACACGTGGCCAAAGACCAAGCCGACAAGGCCAAAGCCCAGCTGGAAGCCGCAGGGGCGACTGTCGAAGTCAAGTAGCGAAGGCGTCTCAGCGCGGTAGAAGGGGCTCTGGGCGCGCCGGCGCAACCTTAAGGCCTGCGGTTGCGAACGTGCGCCCAGATCCCCGACCACCCCCTCTGACCAGGCCTTTCTCAACTCGAGTCTTGACAGTTTCCCGGCCTCGCCCTACCCTCCCTTCAGGTTTGTTCTCATATCGAGCACGGTGACCGCTGCTTGACCGCAGGGAAGCGGGAATGCTACCCTGCTCTTTCGCGTTCTCTCACCTGGGGTGACCCACCTTTCCGCACGTCCTGAGTTCTGCGTCCTCGATCTGAGGAGGGGGAAGAGCTTTGCCTACTGCCGTTCCTGAGCGCCTGTCCTTCGCCAAGATCCCCGAGTCACTCCCTCTGCCAGACCTCATCGCGATCCAGCGCGAGTCATTCGATTGGCTCCTCGCCGACGGCCTTCGTGAGACGTTCGCCGAGATCTCGCCGATCGAGGACTACCAGGGGGTCATGAAGCTCTACTTCAAGGACCACCGCTTCGAGGATCCCAAGTACAACGTCGAGGAGTGTCACGACAAGGATATGACCTACTCGGCGCCGCTATTCGTCCAGGCGGAGTTCCACAACACGGCGACCGGAGAGATCAAGGCCCAGACCGTCTTCATGGGCGATTTCCCGCTCATGACGAACAAGGGCACGTTCATCATCAACGGGACCGAGCGCGTGGTCGTCTCGCAGCTCGTCCGTTCTCCCGGCGTCTACTTCGCACGCGAGCTCGACAAGACGAGCGACAAGGAGCTGTTCACGTGCAAGGTCATCCCGGGCCGCGGCGCGTGGCTCGAGTTCGAGGTCGACAAGCGCGACCTGGTCGGCGTCCGCGTCGATCGCAAGCGCCGGCAGAACGTCACCGTCCTGCTGAAGGCGCTCGGGTATTCCGAAGGGGACATCGTCGGCATGTTCGGCGGCGCCGAATCGATCCGGCTGACCCTCGAGAAGGACCACCTCGCGACGGCCGACGACGCGCTGCTCGACATCTACCGCAAGCTCCGTCCGGGCGAGCCCCCGACGGTCGACTCCGCGCGCGGCCTGCTCGAGGGGCTGTTCTTCAACTCGAAGCGCTACGACCTCGCGCGCGTCGGTCGCTACAAGGTCAACAAGAAGCTCGGTCTGTCGATCGACCCATCGACCACCGTCCTGACGAAAGAAGACATCGTCGCGACGGTGCAATACCTCGTGAAGCTACACGCCGGCGAGGAGGGCTACTTCGAGGACGACATCGACCACTTCGGCAACCGGCGTCTCCGCTCCGTCGGCGAGCTGATCCAGAACCAGGTGCGGATCGGCCTGTCGCGCATGGAGCGGGTCGTGCGCGAGCGCATGACGACCCAGGACGTCGAGGCCATCACGCCGCAGACGCTGATCAACATCCGCCCGGTCGTCGCCGCGATCAAGGAGTTCTTCGGGACGTCGCAGCTGTCGCAGTTCATGGACCAGACGAACCCGCTCGCCGGCCTGACGCACAAGCGTCGTCTGTCGGCGCTCGGCCCGGGCGGTCTCTCGCGCGAGCGCGCCGGGTTCGAGGTGCGCGACGTTCACCCTTCGCACTACGGCCGCATGTGCCCGATCGAGACGCCGGAAGGCCCGAACATCGGCCTCATCGGTTCACTCTCGACGTTCGCCAGGGTCAATCCTTTCGGTTTCGTCGAGACGCCGTACCGCAAGGTGACGAACGGCCGCGCGACCGATCAGATCGACTACCTCACCGCCGATGAGGAGGACAAGCACGTCATCGCGCAGGCGAACACGCCGGTCGATCCGAAGGGCAGGTTCGTCGAGGACAAGGTGCTCGTCCGCCGCAAGGGCGGCGAGGTCGAGTACATCCCAGCCGACGAGGTCGACTACATGGACGTCGCGCCGCACCAGATCGTGTCGGTCGCGACGGCCCTGATCCCGTTCCTCGAGCACGACGACGCCAACCGCGCGCTGATGGGCTCCAACATGCAGCGCCAGGCGGTGCCGCTCGTGCGCACCGAGGCGCCGCTCGTCGGCACCGGGCTCGAGTACCGCACGGCCGTCGACGCCGGCGACCTCGTCGTGGCCGAGCGCGACGGGGAGGTCGAGGACGTCGACGCCGACCACGTGGTCGTCCGGCACGACGACAACTCGCGCCGCGTCTACCGGCTGCAGAAGTTCAGTCGCTCGAACCAGGGCACCTGCCTGACCCAGAAGCCGATCGTCACGGAAGGCGCCAAGATCCAGAGGGGTCAGGTCCTCGCGGACGGCCCTTCCACCGACGACGGCGAGCTGGCGCTCGGCAAGAACCTGCTCGTGGCGTTCATGCCCTGGGAAGGCCACAACTACGAAGACGCGATCGTGCTCTCCGAGCGCATCGTGAAGGAGGACGTGCTCACCTCGATCCACATCGAGGAGCACGAGGTCGACGCCCGGGATACCAAGCTCGGCGCCGAGGAGATCACCCGTGACATCCCGAACGTCGCCGACGAGGTCCTGAAGGATCTCGATGAAGAGGGCATCGTGCGGATCGGCGCGGAGGTCAACCCGGGCGACGTTCTCGTCGGCAAGGTCACGCCGAAGGGTGAGACCGAGCTGACGCCGGAGGAGCGCCTCCTGCGCGCGATCTTCGGCGAGAAGGCGCGCGAGGTTCGGGACACCTCTCTCAAAGTCCCGCACGGCGAGACCGGCAAGGTGATCGGCGTCCGCAAGTTCTCGCGCGAGGCCGGCGACGAGCTGTCGCCCGGCGTGAACGAGCTGGTGCGCGTCTACGTCGCCCAGAAACGCAAGATCGCCGAGGGCGACAAGCTCGCCGGACGCCACGGGAACAAGGGCGTCATCGCCAAGATCCTTCCGATCGAGGACATGCCGTTCCTCGAGGACGGAACCCCGGTCGACATCGTCTTGAACCCACTCGGCGTGCCGAGCCGCATGAACCTCGGCCAGATCCTCGAGGCGCACCTCGGCTGGCCGGCGAAGGTCGGCTGGGAGTTCCCGGTCGAGCCCGAGTGGCTCCGCAACGTCGGTTGGGATTCGGACAAGCGAAGCGTCGAGGGTCCCATCCCGCTGGCGAGCCCCGTGTTCGACGGCGCGCGCGAGCGCGAGATCGACGATCTGCTCGCGAACGCGCGGACCAACGCCGACGGCATGCGGCTGATCAGCGCCGGCGGCAAGGCGAAGCTCTTCGACGGGCGCTCCGGCGAGCCGTTCGACGTGCCCGTGACGGTCGGCTACGTCTACATCATGAAGCTGCTGCACCTCGTCGACGACAAGATCCACGCGCGCTCGACGGGGCCGTACTCGATGATCACGCAGCAGCCGCTCGGCGGGAAGGCGCAGTTCGGCGGCCAGCGCTTCGGCGAGATGGAGGTCTGGGCGCTCGAGGCCTACGGCGCGGCGTACGCGCTGCAGGAGCTGCTGACCATCAAGTCGGACGACGTGATGGGCCGCGTAAAGGTCTACGAGGCGATCGTGAAGGGCGAGAACATCCCCGAGCCGGGGATCCCCGAGTCCTTCAAGGTCCTGATCAAGGAGATGCAGTCCTTGTGCCTCAACGTCGAGGTGCTCTCGGCGGAGGGCAAGGAGATCGAGATGCGCGAGACCGACGAGGACGTGTTCCGGGCCGCAGACGAGCTCGGGATCGACCTGTCGCGCCGCGAACCTTCGAGTGTGGATGTGGAGGGCTAACCCGTGCTCGATGTCAATTATTTCGACGAACTGAGGATCGGCCTCGCCACGGCGGATCAGATCCGCATGTGGTCCAACGGCGAGGTCAAGAAGCCGGAGACGATCAATTACCGCACGCTGAAGCCGGAGAAGGACGGGCTCTTCTGCGAGCGCATCTTCGGGCCGACGCGCGACTGGGAGTGCTACTGCGGGAAGTACAAGCGCGTCCGGTTCAAGGGCATCATCTGCGAGCGCTGCGGCGTCGAGGTCACGCGCTCGAAGGTCCGCCGCGAGCGCATGGGCCATATCGAGCTCGCCGCGCCGGTCACGCACATCTGGTACTTCAAGGGCGTCCCGTCGCGCCTCGGATACCTGCTCGACCTGGCTCCGAAGGACCTCGAGAAGATCATCTACTTCGCGGCGTACCTGATCACGTTCGTCGACGACGACAAGCGGCACAAGGACATCCCCAAGCTCGAGAAGGAGCTCGCGGCCGAAAAGGGTGAGCTCGAGAAGGCGCGCGACAAGCGCGTCGAGCAGAAGCTGAAGGATCTGGAGAAGCGCCTCAAGGAGATGGAGTCCGAGGGCGCCAAGTCCTCGCAGCTCTCGTCCGAGAAGAGCAAGGCCGAGCGCGAGATCAAGGACATCCACGAGCAGGCGGCGCGCAAAGCGAAGCAGCTCGACGACGTCTTCGACACGTTCCAGGCGATGACGGTGAAGACGCTGATCTCCGACGAGCTCCTCTACCGCGAGCTGAAGGACCGTTTCGGCGAGTACTTCCAGGGCGGCATGGGCGCCGAGGCGATCAAGGAGCTGCTCGTCAATCTCAACGTCAAGGACGAGGTCGAGAACCTGCGCACGCAGATCCGCGACGGCAAGGGGCAGAAGCGTGCCCGCGCGATCAAGCGGTTGAAGGTCGCCACGTGCTTCATCGGCACGAAGAACTCGCCCCAGGGCATGGTCCTCGACTGCGTGCCGGTGATCCCGCCGGACCTGCGCCCGATGGTGCAGCTCGACGGCGGCCGCTTCGCGACGTCGGATCTCAACGACCTGTACCGGCGCGTGATCAACCGCAACAATCGGTTGTAGAGGCTCCTCGATCTCGGTGCGCCGGAGATCATCGTCAACAACGAAAAGCGCATGCTCCAGGAGGCCGTCGACGCGCTGTTCGACAACGGCCGGCGCGGCCGTCCCGTCACGGGCCCCGGGAACCGTCCGCTGAAGTCGCTGTCCGACATGCTGAAGGGCAAGCAGGGCCGGTTCCGCCAGAACCTGCTCGGCAAGCGCGTCGACTACTCGGGCCGCTCGGTCATCGTCGTCGGTCCCGAGCTGAAGCTGCACCAGTGCGGTCTTCCGAAGCAGATGGCGCTTGAGCTCTTCAAGCCGTTCGTGATGAAGCGGCTCGTCGACCTCGGGCATGCGCAAAACATCAAGAGCGCCAAGCGGATGGTCGAACGCGCGCGCCCCGTCGTGTGGGACGTGCTCGAGGAGGTCATCCGCGAGCACCCTGTTCTGCTGAACCGCGCGCCGACGCTCCACCGTCTCGGTATCCAGGCGTTCGAGCCGGTCCTCGTCGAGGGCAAGGCGATCCGCATCCACCCGCTCGTCTGCACCGCGTTCAACGCGGACTTCGACGGGGACCAGATGGCGGTTCACCTCCCGCTGTCGGCGGAGGCTCAGGCCGAGGCGCGCATCTTGATGCTCTCGGCGCACAACGTTCTGTCGCCGGCGCACGGCCGTCCGATCGCCGTGCCGACGCAGGACATGGTGCTCGGGCTCTACTACCTCACGGTCGAGAAGGGCGAGGCGCCGGGCGAGGGGCGATCGTTCGCGTCGCCTGCCGAGGCGATCATGGCGCTCGAGTTCCGCGAGGTCGACCTGCAGGCGAAGATCAACGTCCGGCTGCCCGGCAAGAACGTCGGCATGCTGGCGGTCGCGCAGGAAGGCGACGCGGAGACGAACGGCGCCGCGCCGCGCATCGAGACAACGATCGGCCGCATCCTCTTCAACGAGGCGCTGCCGGCGGACTACCCCTACGTCAACCAAGTCGTGCAGAAGAAGCAGCTCGTCGAGATCGTCGACGAGTGCGCAGACATCTACGACAAGGCGACGTTGGCGCACATCCTGGACGAGTTCAAGGCTCTCGGCTTCCACTGGGCCACGCGCGCCGGCGTGACGATCGGCGTCGAAGATGTCATGACGCCGCCGGAGAAGCCGGAGATTTTGGACAAGTACGAGAAGAAGGCGGAGAAGGTCGAGGACCTGTACCGCAAGGGCGTCATCACCGACGAGGAGCGGCGCCAGGAGCTGATCGAGATCTGGACGCAGGCAACGGACGACGTCCGGATCGCGATGGAGCGCCACTTCACACCGCTGAACCCGATCTACATGATGGCGAACTCGGGAGCCCGCGGGAACCTGATGCAGATCCGACAGATCGCGGCGATGCGTGGCCTGGTCGCGAACCCGAAGGGCGACATCATCCCGCGTCCGATCAAGGCGAACTTCCGCGAGGGCCTGTCGGTGCTCGAGTACTTCATCTCGACGCACGGCGCGCGCAAGGGACTCGCCGACACCGCGCTCCGAACCGCCGACTCCGGCTATCTAACGCGGCGTCTGGTCGACGTCGCGCAGGACGTGATCATCCGCGAGGCGGACTGCGGAACCGAGAGGGGCATCCCGGTGCAGGTGACGGTCGTGGACCCGCAGGCCGACATCCGCATCCCGGCGCCGCACCTCGACACGAAGCTGTTCGGCCGCGTGCTGGCCGAGGACGTCTGGTCGAAGGCCGACGGCTCGCGGAAGAAGGTCATGAAGGCCGGCGACGAGATCACCGACACCGAGAAGGACGCGCTCGTCGACGCCGAGGTGGACCAGGTCATGGTCCGCTCCGTGCTGACGTGCGACTCCCGGTACGGCGTGTGCGCGGCCTGCTACGGCCGCAACCTCGCGACCGGTCGCATGGTCGAGGCCGGTGAGGCCGTCGGCATCATCGGCGCGCAGTCGATCGGCGAGCCCGGCACGCAGCTCACCATGCGCACCTTCCACACCGGCGGCGTCGCCGGTGAGGACATCACGCACGGTCTGCCGCGCGTCGTCGAGCTGTTCGAGGCGCGGAAGCCGAAGGGCGAGGCACAGATCTCGGAGCTGTCCGGGACCATCGAGATCGTCGAGGGCGACAAGGCCCGCGAGATCAAGGTGACCTCCGAGGACGGCAAGGAAGAAGTCGCCTACAAGGTCCCGCGCCGCGCGCGTCTGCGCGTGCAGCAGGGCGACGCGATCCGCGTCGGCCAGCAGGTGACGGAAGGCTCGGCGAACCCGCACGAGATCCTCCGGATCCAGGGGCCGCGCGACGTGCAGATGTTCCTCGTCGGCGAGGTGCAGCAGGTGTACCAGTCGCAGGGCGTCGTGATCCACGACAAGCACATCGAGCTGATCGTGCGCCAGATGCTGAAGCGCGTGAACGTGCTCGAGCCGGGGAACACGGATTTCCTTCCCGGCCAGCTGGTCGAGCGGCGCTCGTTCGAGGACGTCAACCGCAAGGTGGTCGAGGACGGCGGCGAGCCGGCCTCGGCGCGTCCGGTGCTGATGGGGATCACGAAGGCGTCGCTCGCCACGGACTCGTGGCTTTCGGCGGCGTCCTTCCAGGAGACGACCCGTGTGCTGACCGACGCGGCGATCTCCGGGCGCAGCGACCCGCTGCTCGGCCTGAAGGAGAACGTGATCATCGGAAAGCTGATCCCGGCCGGTACGGGCATGGCCCGCTACCGAACGATCAAGGTCTTCCCGACCGAGATGCCGGAGCGGCTCTACGCCCTGCCGCAGGAGGAAGAGGAGTTCGGGCCGACCCTGGAGGCCGGGCCGAGGACCTTCCAGATGCCCGTTCCGCCCCAATTCCAGGAGCCGACGGGCGACGGCGAGCAGCCGGAGCAGCAGCCCGAGCCGGGGACGGGGACCGAAGAGGGCTAGCCGGACAACACTCAGGGTGGGGCGCCTTCGGGCGCCTCACTCGCTTTCCTGATGACGCTCGCGTCGGTTCGGGGTAGTGCCTCAGTAAACTGAGACACCACCCGGTTCGGCAACGCGTTGACCGGCTCTTTTTCCCCTGATAGTCTCAGCAGCCGTGCCCGGGCCAGGGCCTCGTCTGGGCGCGCCTTCGGAGGCCTCCTCGACCCCCATGCGGGGAGAGGTATGCCCCGCGAAAGATTAGGAACTAGATGCCAACGATTTCGCAGCTCGTCCGGCACGGTCGCACGCCGAAGCGCACGAAGCGCCGAACCCCGGCGCTGAAGGGCGCACCGCAGCGCCGCGGCGTGTGCGTGCGCGTCTACACAGCGACGCCGAAGAAGCCGAACTCGGCTCTCCGGAAGGTCGCGCGCGTGCGGCTCACGAGCGGCACCGAGGTGACGGCCTACATCCCGGGGATCGGGCACAACCTGCAGGAGCACTCGATCGTGCTCGTGCGCGGCGGCCGCGTCCGGGACCTGCCGGGCGTCCGCTACAAGATCATCCGCGCCGCTCTCGATACCTCGGGTGTTCGCGACCGTAAGCAGGCTCGCTCCAAGTACGGGGCCAAGAAGGCGCAGTAGTCATTCCGGCGAGCGCCGGGATGCCTCCCGGTCTCGCTGTTGTGCTGGGAAGAAAGAGGAAAGCGTTGCCGAGAAAGGGACCGATCCCGAAGCGCGAGGTCGCACCGGACCCCGTGTACGGCAGCGTGCTCGTCACCCAGCTGACGAACAAGATCCTCGAGCGCGGGAAGCGCGGCTCCGCCGAGCGGATCGTGTACACGGCCCTGGATCGCGTGAGCCAGCGCGCCACGATGGAGCCGGTCGCGGCCCTGAAGAAGGCCGTCGAGAACGTGAAGCCGCAGCTCGAAGTGCGCTCGCGACGTGTCGGCGGCGCCACGTACCAGGTTCCTGTCGAGGTGCCGAACCGGCGCTCGACGACCCTGGCGTTGCGCTGGCTGGTGCAGAACGCGAAGGCCCGCCGCGAGAAGTCGATGGCCGACCGTTTGGCGTCGGAGCTGAGCGACGCGCTGAACGCGACGGGCGCGTCGGTGAAGCGCAAGGAAGACCTGCACAAGATGGCGGAGTCCAACAAGGCCTTCGCTCATTACCGGTGGTAGTTGATGGCCCAGACGGCAAAAGACATGGCTGAAGCGGCAGAGGCGAAGCAACAAACGGGACGAGCCGGCAAGGAGCTCGTGATCCGCGAGTACCCGCTCGCCCGCACGCGGAACATCGGGATCATGGCCCACATCGACGCCGGCAAGACGACGACGACCGAACGGATCCTCTACTACACCGGCAAGACCTACAAAGTCGGCGAGGTCCACGAGGGCACCGCCGTCATGGACTGGATGGTCCAGGAGCAGGAGCGCGGCATCACGATCACCTCCGCCGCGACCACCTGCATGTGGAAGGACCACTGGATCAACATCATCGATACGCCCGGGCACGTGGACTTTACCGTCGAGGTCGAACGCAGCCTCCGGATCCTCGACGGCGCGGTCGCCGTCTTCGACGCCGTGGCGGGTGTGGAGCCGCAGACCGAGACGGTCTGGCGCCAAGCCGACCGCTACCGCGTCCCGCGCATCTGCTTCGTCAACAAGATGGACCGCGTCGGCGCGGACTTCTTCCGCACCATGGAGATGATCCGCGACCGCCTGGACTCGCACCCGCTCCCCGTCCAGCTGCCGATCGGCGCCGAGGACAAGTTCAAGGGCGTCGTCGACCTCGTGACGATGGTCGCGCACATCTGGCCCGATGAAGGCAAGGGCGAGGAGTGGGAGGACCAGCCGATCCCCGAGGAGTTCGCGGCCGACGCCGACCACTGGCGCCACGAGCTCTACGAGGCGCTCGCCGACTACGACGAGGAAGTCATGGAGGCCTACGTCGGCGGCGCCGAGCCGTCCGTCGATCACTTGCGCCGCGCGATCCGCGCCGCGACCCTCGCCGGGACCGCGACGCCGGTGCTGTGCGGGACCGCGTTCAAGAACAAAGGCGTGCAGCCGCTGCTGGACGCGATCGTGCAGTACCTGCCGTCGCCGCTCGACGTGCCCGCGGTCGCGGGAACGCTCCCCAACGGGACGGTCGAAGAGCGCCGCGCGGACGATGAGGAGCCGTTCGCCGCGCTCGCGTTCAAGATCGCCGCGGATCCCTACGTCGGCAAGCTGACGTACTTCCGCGTCTACTCGGGCACCGTCCGGGCGGGCGCACACGTCCAGAACTCGACCAAGGACCGGAAGGAACGCGTCGGTCGCATCCTTCAGATGCACGCGAACCACCGCGAGGATCGCCCCGCGGCGTTCGCCGGCGACATCGTGGCCGCGGTCGGGCTCAAGCACACGACGACCGGCGACACGGTGTGCGACCCGTCGCACCCGATCGTCCTCGAGTCGATGACGTTCCCGGCACCGGTGATCTCGGTCGCGATCGAGCCGAAGACGAAAGCGGATCAGGACAAGTTGGGGAAGGCCCTGCAGGCGCTGTCGGACGAGGACCCGACGTTCCAGGTCCGCTTCGACGAGGAGACCGGGCAGACGATCATCGGCGGGATGGGCGAGCTGCACCTCGAGGTGCTCGTCGACCGGCTGACGCGCGAGTTCAAGGTCGGCGCGAACGTCGGCAAGCCGCAGGTCGCGTACCGCGAGACGATCACGAAGCCCGTCGACAAGCACCAGGTGCGCTACGTGCGCCAAACCGGCGGCCGCGGCCAGTTCGCCGTCGTCGAGATCGCGCTCGAGCCGACGGGCCCCGGCGGCGGCTTCGAGTTCGTCTCGAAGCTAAAGGGCGGCGCGATCCCGAACGAGTACATCCCGGCGGTCGACGAAGGCATCCAGGAAGCGATGGAGACCGGCGTCCTCGCCGGCTATCCGCTCGTCGACCTGCGCGCGATCCTCGTCGACGGCCAGTACCACGACGTCGACTCGAGCGAGATCGCGTTCAAGATCGCCGGCTCGATGGCGCTGAAGGAAGCGTCGCGCAAGGCCGATCCGGTGCTGCTCGAGCCGATGATGGAGGTCGAGGTCGTCACGCCGGAGGCGTCGATGGGCGACGTCATCGGCGACATCACGTCGCGCCGCGGCAAGATCGAGCGCATGGACGCGCGCGGCTCCATGCAGGTGATCCGCGCACAGGTGCCGCTCGCCGAGATGTTCGGCTACGCGACCGACCTGCGCTCGAAGACGCAGGGACGCGCGACGTACACGATGCAGTTCCACACGTATCAGAGGGTGCCCGAGGGCATCGCGAAAGAGATCGTGGCAAAGGTTCGGGGAGAGTAGCCCCGAGAGGAGGTCTGGGATGGCCAAGAAGAAGTTCGAACGGACGAAGCCGCACGTGAACATCGGCACGATCGGTCATATCGATCACGGTAAGACGACGCTCACCGCGGCCATCACGAAGGTCCTCGCGGAGCAGGGCCTCGCCGACTTCACGCCGTTCGATCAGATCGACAAGGCGCCGGAGGAGCGCGAGCGCGGCATCACGATCGCGATCGCGCACGTCGAGTACCAGACCGCGAACCGGCACTACGCCCACGTCGACTGCCCCGGCCACGCCGACTACATCAAGAACATGATCACGGGCGCCGCGCAGATGGACGGCGCGATCCTCGTCGTCTCTGCGGCCGACGGACCCATGCCGCAGACGCGCGAGCACGTGCTGCTGGCCCGCCAGGTCGGCGTGCCCTACATCGTCGTCGCGCTGAACAAGGTCGACATGGTCGACGACCCGGAGCTGCTCGACCTCGTCGAGCTCGAAGTGCGCGAGCTGCTCTCGTCGTACGAGTTCCCAGGCGACGACCTCCCCGTGATCCGCGTCTCGGCGCTGAAGGCGCTGGAGGGCGACGAGGAAGCCAAGAGAGGCATCATGGAACTGCTGGCGGCGTGCGACGAGAAGATCCCGGAGCCGGTACGCGACCTCGACAAGCCGTTCCTTATGGCGATCGAAGACGTCTTCTCGATCACCGGCCGCGGCACCGTCGTAACCGGCCGGGTGGAGACCGGCAAGATCCACACCGGCGACGAGGTCGAGATCGTCGGCATCCGGCCGACGCAGAAGACGGTGGTCACCGGCGTCGAGATGTTCCGCAAACTCCTCGACGAGGGCATGGCCGGCGACAACATCGGCTGTCTCCTGCGCGGGACGGGCAAGGACGACGTCGAGCGTGGGCAGGTCCTGACGAAGCCCGGTGCGATCACGCCGCACACCAACTTCGAGGCGCAGGTGTACGTACTGTCGAAGGACGAGGGCGGGCGGCACACGCCGTTCTTCAACAACTACCGGCCGCAGTTCTACTTCCGCACGACCGACGTCACCGGCTCGATCAAGCTGCCGGACGGCGTCGAGATGGTGATGCCGGGCGACAACACCACCATGGCGGTGGAGCTGATCGTGCCGATCGCCATGGACGAAGGACTCCGGTTCGCGATCCGTGAAGGCGGCCGCACCGTCGGTGCGGGCCGCGTCGTCAAGATCGAGAAGTAGGGCACCGAGGGAGCGGGGAAGCGGATGGCGCAGACACAGAAGATCCGGATCCGGCTGAAGGCGTACGACCACGAGGTCATCGACCAGTCGGCCCGCAAGATCGTGGACACGGTCACGCGGACCGGCGCGAAGGTCTCGGGCCCGGTACCTCTTCCGACGGAACGGAGCGTGTACTGCGTCGTCCGCTCACCGCACAAGGACAAGGACTCGCGCGAGCACTTCGAGATGCGGACCCACAAGCGGTTGATCGACATCCTCGATCCGACCGCGAAAACGGTTGACTCGCTGATGCGTCTCGACCTGCCGGCGGGCGTGGACATCGAGATCAAGCTGTAGAGCCATGGAGAGAAACGTGAAAGCGATCCTCGGAGAGAAGCTGGGCATGACCCAGGTCTTCACCGACGACGGCAGCGCCGTCCCGGTGACGGTCCTGCGCGCCGGGCCCTGCACCGTCACGCAGATCCGCACCGCCGAGCGCGACGGGTACGCGGCCGTGCAGATCGGATTCGGCGACGTCGCGTCCAAGCGCCTCAACAAGCCG
The DNA here is from genome assembly GCA_044866075.1 of Actinomycetota bacterium. Taxonomy (GTDB): domain Bacteria; phylum Actinomycetota; class AC-67; order AC-67; family AC-67; genus JBASRP01. The sequence goes on from JBIOTQ010000123.1 coordinate 27,407, forward strand.
GAGACCGGCCACCTAGCGGCGTCGAAGGCGCCGGCGCTGCGTTCGCTCGTCGAGGTCCGCACCGCGGACGCGGCGTCGTACGAGCTCGGCGCCGAGCTGAAAGCAGACGTCTTCGCGCCGGGCGACATGGTCGACGTCGTCGGCGTCTCGAAGGGGAAGGGGTTCGCCGGGGCGATGAAGCGCTGGAACTTCTCCGGCAAGGAAGCGTCGCACGGCACCGAGCGCAAACACCGTTCGCCGGGGTCGGTGAACGCCGGCACGACGCCGGGTCGCGTCTTCAAAGGCAAAAAACTGCCCGGCCACCTCGGGCACGAGCGCGTGACGGTGCTGAGCCTGCAGATCGTCGAGGCCGATCCCGAGCGCAATCTGCTGCTGATCCGCGGCGCGGTGCCGGGCCCAAACGGCGGGCTCGTGCTCGTGCGCAACGCAGTGAAGGCGCCGGCGGGGAAGAAGGCATGAGCGAGATCGAGATCCGCTCGATCGCGGGCGACGTCGTCGGACGCGCCACGCTGGACGACGCCGTCTTCGGCGCACAGATCAACGTGCCGGTGATGCACCAGGTCGTGCGCGCGCAGCTCGCCGCGGCGCGCGCCGGCACACACGCGACCAAGACGCGCGGCGAGGTCTCGGGCGGCGGGAAGAAGCCCTGGCGGCAGAAGGGGACGGGCCGGGCCCGGCAGGGGTCGAACCGGGCGCCGCACTGGACCGGCGGCGGCGTGGTCTTCGGGCCGCAGCCGCGCTCCTACGAGATGAAGGTGCCGCGGAAGATGCGCGCGCTCGCGCTGCGCTCGGCGTTGTCCGACCGCGCGCGCGAGGGCCGGATCGCCGTCGTCGACAGTTTCGGCTTCGAGGCCCCGAAGACGAAGGACGCGATCAAGGCGCTGGAGTCGCTGGGCGTGTCGGGCAAGTCGCTTGTCGTCCTCGAGGAGCGCAACGACACGGTCGGCCTCTCCTTCCGGAATTTGCCCCAGACGCACGTCATCCTCGTCGACCAGCTCAACACCTACGACGTGCTGAACGCAGACTGGGTCGTCTTCACGCAGGAGGCGCTGAACCGCGTCGGCGGGCGGGGTGGGCGGGTGGAATCGAAGCGCCGGTCGAGAGGCGAAGGTTCTGAAGGAGGGGACGCCGAGTGAAGGATCCGCGTGAGATCATCCTCGCTCCCGTCGTCTCGGAAAAGTCGTACGGGGCGATCGACCGCAACGTCTACACGTTCCTCGTCTCGCCGGAGGCCAGCAAGACCGAGATCAAGATCGCGATCCAGCAGATCTTCGACGTCCACGTGGTGAAGGTGAACACCATGTGGCGGTCGGGCAAGAAGAAGCGCACCCGCTACACGGTGGGACAGCGCTCGCACCAGAAACGCGCCCTCGTCACCCTGCGCGAGGGCGACAAGATCGAGATCTTCCAGCCGAGGTAGCCCATGGGTATCCGCAAGTTCAAGCCGACGACACCGGGACGACGCGGTGCGAGTCAGGCCGACTACTCCGAGGTCACACGATCGCGGCCGGAGAAGGGGCTCACCAAGAAGGTCACGCGCACCGGCGGTCGCAACGCGTACGGTCGGATCACGTCGTACCACCGCGGCGGCGGGAACAAGCGCCGCTACCGGATGGTCGACTTCCGGCGGAACAAGGACGGCGTCCCTGCGAAGGTCGCCTCGATCGAGTACGACCCAAACCGGAACGCGCGGATCGCGCTGCTGCACTACCGCGACGGCGAGAAGCGCTACATCCTTGCGCCGGACAAGCTCGGCGTCGGCGACGTGATCGCGTCCGGCGAGGGGGTCGACATCAAGGCGGGGAACGCTCTCCCGCTCAAGAACATCCCCGTCGGCACGATCGTGCACGCGGTCGAGCTGCGGCCCGGCGGCGGCGCGAAGATCGCGCGCAGCGCGGGCACCAGCGTTCAGCTCCTGGCGAAGGAAGGCTCGTACGCGCACCTGCGCATGCCGTCCGGCGAGATCCGCCAGGTCGAGACGGCCTGCCGCGCGACGGTGGGAGAGGTGGGCAACGCCGAGTGGGAGCTCATCAACCGGGGCAAGGCGGGACGCACGCGGTACCAGGGCCGCCGGCCCATCGTGCGAGGCGTCGTGATGAACCCGGTGGACCATCCTCTCGGCGGCGGCGAAGGCAAGTCGTCGGGCGGCCGTCACCCCACGAGCCCATGGGGCAAGAAAGAGGTTCGCACGCGCCAGAAGGGCAAGACGTCCGACAGGCTCATCGTGCGGCGTCGTAAGAGCAAGAAGAAGGGATAGAGCGGTATGGCGCGCAGCTTGAAGAAAGGTCCGTTCGTCGACGACCACCTCCTCGAGAAGGTCGAGGCGGCGACGAAGCGCGGGGACCGTCGCGTGATCAAGACGTGGTCGCGTCGTTCGACGATCATCCCCGACATGATCGGGCTCACGATCGCCGTGCACGACGGCCGCAAGCACGTGCCCGTGTACGTGACGGAGAGCATGGTCGGTCACAAGCTCGGCGAGTTCGCGTCGACGCGCATCTTCCGCTCGCACGGGCACCACACCGAGAAACCGACCGGACCGGGTCCGGCGAAGAAGTAGGGAGCGATGGCGCAGGCGAAGGCACGGGAGGCTCGGGCGAGCTCGAAGTTCGTTCGCGTCTCGCCGTACAAGGTGCGATACGTGCTCGATCTGATCCGCGGCAAGCACGTGGACGAGGCCCGGCGCGTGCTGCAGTTCTCGACGCGCGGGCCGACGCATGAGATCGGGAAGATCCTGAACGCAGCGGTCGCGAACGCCGAGGGCACGCTGCGCGTGCCGGCCGACACGCTGTTCGTCACGCGCTGCTGGGCCGATGAGGGTCCGACGCTGAAGCGCTGGCGTCCCCGCGCGCTCGGCCGCGCGTACCACATCCGCAAGCGCACGAGCCACATCACGATCGTCGTGGAACCGAGGGAGGGCGCCGGTGGGCCAGAAGATTAATCCGTACGGCTTCCGCCTCGGTGCCAACCCGAACTACGAGTGGCGCTCGCGGTGGTTCGCCGACAAGACGTACCTGTCCTGGCTGCAGGAAGACCTGCGGATCCGGAAGTATCTCTACGACGGGCTGTCGCATGCCGGCGTCGCGCGCATCGACATCGAGCGCAAGGGCGACCGGCTCCAGGTCGACATCTACACGGCGCGACCGGGCATCGTGATCGGCCGGCGCGGGGTCGAGGTCGACCGTATCCGCGACGACCTCAAGAAGATGACGTCGAAGGAGAACATCCAGCTCAACGTCATCGAGCTGAAGCAGCCGGAGCTCGAGGCACCGCTCGTCGCGCAGGGGATCGCCGAGCAGCTCGCCGGGCGCGTGTCGTTCCGCCGTGCCATGCGACGTGGTGTGCAGACGGCGATGCGCGCCGGAGCGAAGGGGATCAGGGTGCAGGTCGGCGGCCGTCTGGGCGGCGCCGAGATGTCGCGCAGTGAGTGGTACCGCGAGGGACGTGTCCCCCTGCACACGTTGCGCGCCGACATCGACTACGGGTTCCGCGAGTCGCGCACCACCTTCGGCCGCATCGGCGTGAAGGTCTGGATCTACAAGGGCGACGTCGCGCCGACGCGCGAGGAGAAGGAAGCGGAGCTGGCGCGGGCGCGCGCGCGGGCCGCAGCGGCCGGCGAGATCGTCGCGCCGTCGGTGCGCGCGCCGCGCAAGCGCGCCGCGGCGCCCGACGCGCAACAGAACCGAGGGGGTGCCCTGTCGGCGGCTCCGACCGACATCCCGGCGCCCGCGCCAGAGCCGGAAGCGCCCACCCCGTCCGAGGGCGGTCCCGTGCCCGAAACCCCGCCCGAGGGAGGTGCCTAGCCGTGCTCGCTCCGAAGAAGGTCAAGCACCGCAAGCACCACCGCGGGCGCATGAAGGGAAAGGCCAAGGGCGGCACGCAGGTGCACTTCGGCGACTACGGGTTGCAGGCGGCGGAGCCGGCGTGGATCACCAATCGGCAGATCGAGGCTGCGCGTGTCGCGATGACCCGGCACATCAAGCGTGGCGGCAAGGTGTGGGTCAACATCTTCCCCGACAAGCCGTTCACCAAGAAGCCGGCCGAGACGCGCATGGGGTCGGGCAAGGGCAACCCCGAGTACTGGGTGTGCGTCGTGAAGCCCGGGCGCGTGATGTTCGAGCTGGCCGGCGTCGACGAGGGGCAGGCCCGCGAGGCGCTCCGTCTCGCGGCGCACAAACTGCCGATCAAGACTCGCTTCGTGAGCCGGGAAGAAGGCGAGTAGATGAGCAAGGAAGCCGACAAGCTGCGTGACGTGTCCGAGGACGAGCTCGAGACGAAGCTCGCCGAGGCGAAGGAGGAGCTCTTCAACCTTCGCTTCCAGCTCGTCACCGGACAGCTCGACAACCCGATGCGGATCAAAGTGGTGCGCAAGCACGTCGCACGGATCCTGACGCTGATGCGCGAGCGTGAGCTCGAAGAGCTCGAGGCGCAGGGTGCGGCCGCTGCAGCCGAGGAGGCGTGATGCCCGAAGAGCAAGGGGATCGCGGACGACGCAAGACCCGCGTCGGCGTGGTCGTGAGCGACAAGATGGACAAGACCGTGGTCGTCGCCGTGCGCGACACGACCCGGCACGCCCTCTACGGGAAGATCCTCCGCCGCATCACCAAATACAAGGCGCACGACGACGCGAACGCTTGCGGCGTCGGCGACCGCGTGCTCATCGCCGAGACGCGTCCGCTCTCCAAAACGAAGCGCTGGCGGGTCGCGGAGATCTTGGAGAAGGCCAAGTAGATGATCCAGCAGGAATCGCGGCTCAAGGTCGCCGACAACACCGGCGCGAAGGAGATCCTTTGCATCCGGGTGCTCGGCGGCTCCGGACGCCGGTACGCGGGGATCGGCGACGTCATCGTCGCGACGGTGAAGGACGCCCTCCCCGGCGCCCCGGTCAAGAAGGGCGAGGTCGTCAAGGCCGTCATCGTGCGCACCGCGAAGGAGCGCCGCCGGCCGGACGGCTCGTACATCCGGTTCGACGAGAACGCCGCGGTGCTGATCAACGAGCAGCAGAACCCGCGGGGGACGCGCATCTTCGGGCCGGTCGCGCGCGAGCTGCGTGAGAAGAGGTTCATGAAGATCATCTCGCTCGCTCCGGAGGTGCTGTAGCCATGCCCGGGCTCAATGTGCGCAAGGGCGACCAGGTCGTCGTCATCGCCGGCAAGGACCGCGGCAAGCAAGGGCGCATCGTCCGCACGTGGCCGAAGAACGACAAGGTCATGATCGAAGGTGTCAACCAGGTGAAGCGCCACGAGCCGGTGCGCCAGAGCAAAGGCCGTCAGGGTATGGAGGGCGGGATCATCACGAAGGAGATGCCCGTTCACATCTCGACGATCGCGCTCGTCTGTAACACCCCCGAGTGCGAGGGACGCGCGCGGGTCGGGTACGTGTTCGAGGAAGACGGCACGAAGAGGCGCGTGTGCCGTAAGTGCGGGACGAACCTGTGATGGCGACGGCGGCGAAAGAGATGCCGAGGCTGAAGCAGCGGTACCGTGTCGAGCTCGTGTCGCAGCTGAAGGGTGAGCTCGGGCTCGACAACGTCATGCAGGTGCCGCGCGTCGTGAAGGTCGTCGTCAACATGGGCGTCGGCGAGGCGCTGAAGGACGGGAAGATCCTCGAGGGCGCTGTGAAGGACCTCGAGGTCATCACCGGCCAGAAGGCGCTCGTGACCAAGGCGCGGAAGTCGATCGCCGGGTTCAAGCTCCGCGAGGGGCAGGCGATCGGCGCGAAGGTGACGCTGCGCGGTGACATGATGTGGGAGTTCCTCGACCGGCTCCTCACGTTGGCGCTGCCCCGCATCCGCGACTTCCGGGGTCTCCCGACGACGTTCGACGGCCGTGGCAACTACACCTTCGGGCTGACGGAGCAGTTGGTGTTCCCCGAGATCGATTACGACCAGGTGTCGAAGGTGCGCGGCATGGACATCACGGTCGTGACGACGGCCGGCGACGACGAGCGAGCACGAGCGCTGCTCAAGGCTCTCGGCTTCCCCTTCAAGACGGAGTAAACGATGGCGAAGAAAGCTCTGGTAGAGAAACAGCAGCGGACCCCGAAGTTCAAGGCCCGCAAGTACAACCGGTGCAAGCGCTGCGGACGCCCGCGCGCCTACTACCGGAAGTTCGGTCTGTGTCGCATCTGCCTGCGGCAGCTCGCCCACGCCGGCGAGGTGCCGGGAGTGACGAAGGCGAGTTGGTGACACGATGACGATGACCGACCCGATCGCCGACATGCTTGCGCGGATCCGCAACGCGACGACCGCGCACAAGGACGACGTCATGATGCCGTCGTCCAAGATGAAGATCGCCATCGCCGACATCCTGAAGCGCGAGGGCTACATCAAGGAGTTCGGCGTCGAACGCGGCGACCTCGGCCCCGTCCTGAAGATCGAGCTCAAGTACGGACCGAACCGCGAGCGGACGATCGCCGGGCTGAAGCGGATCTCGAAGCCCGGGCTGCGGATCTACGCGCAGCGCGACTCGATCCCGCGCGTCCTCGGCGGACTCGGGATCGCCATCATCTCGACGTCGAAAGGCCTCGTGACGGACAAGCAGGCGATGCGCGAGCGCGTCGGCGGCGAGGTCGTCGCGTACGTGTGGTGATGAGATGAGCAGGATCGGACGCATGCCCATCGCGATCCCGTCGGGGGTCGAGGTGAAGGTCGAGGGCGCCCGGATCACCGTGAAGGGACCCAAGGGCACGCTCGAGCAGACGATGCACCCCGACATGACCGTCGCGGTGGACGACGGCAACGTCGTCGTCTCGCGTCCGTCGGACGAGCGCGAACACCGCGCATTACACGGCCTGACCCGCTCGCTCGTGGCGAACATGGTCGAGGGCGTGACGAACGGCTACGCGAAGACGCTCGAGATCCAGGGCGTCGGCTACCGCGCCGCGCTCAAGGGGTCAAACCTCGAGATCGCGGTCGGCTACTCGCACCCGGTCGTCGTCGAGCCGCCGTCGGGCGTCTCGTTCGAGGTCCCCCAGCCGACGCGCATCATCATCAGCGGGACGGACAAGCAACTGGTCGGACAGATCGCGGCCAACATCCGCGCGATCCGTAAGCCCGACCCGTACAAGGGCAAGGGCATCCGGTACGCGGGTGAGTACGTGCGCAAGAAGGCCGGGAAGGCGGCGAAGTAACGGTGGACGCGCAGAGCAGACTGAAGGCCAGGCGGCGCCGCCATATGCGGGTGCGCCGCAAGGTGCGCGGTACGGCGGAGCGGCCGCGCGTGGCAGTGTTCCGTTCGAACCGGCACATCTACGCGCAGATGATCGACGACGTGGCCGGCGCGACGCTCGTCGCCGCGTCGAGCCTCGAGGCCGAGCCCAAGACCGGCGGCGGCGCCAAGAAAGACGTGGCGAAGCGCGTCGGCGAGCTGCTCGGGCGCCGGGCCGTCGAGAAGGGCGTCCAGGCTGCAGTGCTCGATCGAGGGGGCCGCCTGTACCACGGCCGCGTGCAGCACCTGGCAGACGGCGCCCGCGAGTCGGGCCTCAAGCTCTAGGAGGAGTTCGTAGTGGTCGAACGACGCAGATCCGGTGGCGGCGGTCAGGAGGACGCCGGCAAGCCACAGCTCGAGGAGCGTGTGGTGTCGATCAACCGCGTCGCCAAGGTCGTGAAGGGCGGACGCCGGTTCTCGTTCACCGCGCTCGTCGTCGTGGGCGACCGGGGCGGACGCGTCGGGGTCGGCTACGGGAAGGCGAAAGAGGTTCCGGCCGCGATCCAGAAGGGCGTGGACATCGCGAAGCGTTCCATGTTCACCGTGCCGATGGTCGGAACGACGCTGCCGCACGAGGTGATGGGCGTCGCCGGCGCCGGCCGCGTGATGCTGAAGCCGGCCGCGCCGGGGACCGGGGTGATCGCCGGCGGTCCCGTGCGCGCCGTCATGGAGTGCGCGGGGATCGCGGACGTCCTCTCGAAGTCCCTCGGGAGCGAGAACGCCATCAACATGGTCCACGCGGCGGTCGCCGGGCTCCGCGACCTGCGCCGGCCGGAAGAGGTCGCGCGCATGCGCGGGCGTCCCGTCGAGGAGATCGCGCCCAAGCGGCTGCTCGAGACGGCGGCGCAGGCTGACGGGCAGGAGGGCTCCACGTGAGCGACCTCAAGATCACGCTCGTCCGCGGGCTCACCGGCTGCACGGAGGATCAGCGCGCGACGGTGCGTTCGCTCGGTTTGCGCAAGATCCGCCAGTCGGTCGTCCGCGAGGACAAGCCCGACGTACGCGGCATGGTCAAAAAAGTGCTCCATCTCGTGAAAGTGGAGGATGCGTCGTGAAGCTCCATCATCTAAAGCCGGCCCCGGGCGCTCATCGCGAGAAGGTCCGGGTCGGGCGCGGCAAGGGGTCGGGGAAGGGCAAAACAGCAGGCCGCGGGACCAAGGGTCTGTACGCGCGCAATACCCTTCCCGTCGGATTCGAGGGTGGTCAGATGCCCATGCAGCGGCGCCTGCCCAAGCTCGGCGGGTTCACCAACCGGAACCGCGTCGAGTTCACGCCCGTCAACGTCGAGCGCCTGAACGGCTTCGAGGGAGGGGCGGTCGTCGACCCGGATGCGCTGGTTGCGCGCGGACTCGTGCGCAAGCGCCGGGCGCCTGTCAAGATATTGGGCCGGGGAGAGCTGCAGGTCGGGCTCACCGTCCGGGCCCACGCGTTCTCGTCGAGCGCGCGGGAGAAGATCGAGCGGGCCGGAGGTCAGGCGGAGGTCATCTAGTGCTCAGCGCCTTCCGTAACGCTTTCAAGATTCCGGACCTTCGCAAGAAGATCCTCTTCACCCTTCTCATCATCGGGATCTACCGGCTGGGCGCCCACATCCCGACGCCGGGCGTCGACTTCGACAAGGTCCAGGTCCTGCAGAAGGAAGCTGAGTCGGGCGGCGTCTTCGGTTTGATCAATCTCTTCTCGGGCGGCGCGCTCACGCAGTTCGCCATCTTCGCGCTCGGGATCATGCCGTACATCACGAGCTCGATCATCATGCAGCTGCTGACCGTCGTCATCCCGCGCCTCGAGGCGTACGCGAAGGAAGGCGAACAGGGGCAGAAGAAGATCACGCAGTACACGCGCTACATGACCGTCGTGCTGGCGCTGCTGCAGTCGCTGGGGATCGTGGTGGCCGCCAACTCGGGCCGGCTCTTCGCCGGCCAGCGCGACTTCTTCCCGAACCTGACCGCCGGCCGCACGTTCACCATCGTCCTCACGCTGACAGCCGGGACCGCGATGATCATGTGGCTCGGCGAGTTGATCACCCAACGCGGGATCGGCAACGGCATGTCGATCCTGATCTTCGCGTCGATCATCTCCCGTCTGCCGGCCGAGAGCTACTCGATCTGGAAGACGGCAGGCGGCGTGAAGGCGAGTGTGATCCTTGCGCTC
>JBIOTQ010000124.1:0-25728 GCA_044866075.1 Actinomycetota bacterium
GTGTCCGAGTCGGCGCCGCCGGTCAGACTGTCGTCTCCGGCGCCGCCGGCCAGCGTGTCGTCCCCGGCGCCGCCGTTGAGATTGTCGTTGCCGGCGGCTCCTGTAAGGACGTTGGCGCTTCCGTCGCCGACGATCACGTCGGCTTGCGGCGATGCGATCACGTTCTCGATCGTCGCCAGCGTGTCGACACCCTGGCCCGTGGCAGCGCCGGTTCCCAGATTGACGACGACGCCCAACGTCGCGGAGGAATAGTCGACCGTGTCCGTGTCGGCTCCGCCTGTGAGGGTGTCGTTTCCATCCCCTCCGGCGAGCGTGTCGTTACCTGCTCCACCCGACAGGGAGTTATTCGCGGTGTCGCCCGCGAGCGTGTCGGCTTGCGGCGAGCCGATCAGATTCTCGATCGTCGCCAGTGTGTCCGACCCATCGCCGGTCGCCGTGCCCGCGGCGAGGCTGGCCGTCACTCCGGACACCGCCGCCGAAAAATCGGCCGTGTCCGAACCGTTGCCCCCCGTGAGCGTGTCGTCGCCCGCCTTGCCGGCCAGCGCGTCGTCCCCATCTCCGCCCGACAGGACGTTGTTCCCGGCGTCACCCGTCAATGTGTCGCCCTGGGCCGAGCCGATGAGGTTCTCGATCGTGGCCAACGTATCGGTTCCGTCGCCGGTCGCTGTTCCGGCCGAGAGTTCGGCGGTCACTCCCGACGCCGCGGAGGAAAAGTCGGCCGTGTCGACTCCGGCTCCACCGGTCAGCGTGTCGTCGCTCGCGCCGCCGGAGATCGAATCGTCACCCGCGCCGCCGGAAATCACGTTGTTCCCGACATCACCCGTCAATGTGTCGCCCTGGGCCGAGCCGGTGAGGTTTTCGATCGTGGCCAACGTGTCCGATCCGTCGCCCGTCGCCGTGCCGGCGGCGAGGCTGGCCGTGATCGCACCCGCAGACGACGAGAAGTCTGCCGTGTCGGTATCCGCGCCTCCGGTGAGGGAGTCGTTCCCGGCTCCGCCAGACAGGGTGTCGTTGCCGGCCCCGCCCGACAGTGAGTTTGCAGCGCCATCGCCGGTGAGCGAGTCGGCCTGTGGAGAGCCGGTCACGTTCTCGATCGTCGCCAGAGTGTCCGAGCCGTCGCCGGTCGCGGTCCCTGCCGCCAGGCTCACAGTGACACCCCCCGTCGCGCTCGCGAACGAGGCGGTGTCGATCCCGGCGCCGCCCGTCAGGGTGTCGCTCCCCGAGGCGCCCGCGAGGGTGTCGCTTCCGTCGCCGCCGGACAAAGAGTTCGCGTTCGCGTCGCCCGTGAGGGAGTCGGCCAGAGCCGAGCCTGTGAGGTTCTCGATCGTAGCCAGAGTGTCGGACCCATCGCCCGTCGCCGTCCCAGCACCGAGGTCGGCCGTCACGGCGCCGGACGCCGCCGAGAAGTCCGCCGTGTCCGACCCGCCGCCTCCGGTGAGGGAGTCATCGCCGGCCCCTCCGACCAACGAGTCGTCGCCGGCGTCGCCCGAGAGGGTGTCGTTCCCTCCGCCCCCACTCAATGAGTCGGCAGCGGCGCCGCCGGAAAGCACGTTCGCGGATCCGCTTCCTGTCATCGTGTCGGACTGGGGCGATCCGGTCGCATTCTCGATCGTCGCCAGAGTGTCCGAGCCGTCGCCGGTCGCCGTTCCGGCCCCGAGGTCCACCGTCACGCTATTGGAGGCGCTCGCGAACGAGACAGTGTCGGTCCCGGCACCGCCGGTGAGGACGTCGTCTCCGCCGGCTCCGTCGAGTGTGTCGTTTCCGGAGCCGCCGTCAAGCGAGTTCGCCGTGCCGGCCCCCGTTATCGAATCACCGGAGCTCGATCCGGTCACGTTCTCGATGTCCAGCGCGAGGCTGTCTACGCCGTCGCCCGTCGCAGTACCGGCGGACAGGTTCACCGTGACCCCTCCGGCCGCGCCCGAGAATGAGATGGCATCGGTATCGGCCCCACCGGCAATGTCGTCGTCCCCAGGTCCGGGCAAGATTGTGTCGTTACCGTCCGACCCCTGTACAACGTCGTCGCCGCCGCTCCCATCAAGAACGTTCACCCCGGTGCTTCCCAGCAGGATGTCGTTTCCTGAGGTTCCGGTCACGTTCTCGATGTTGGAGAGCGCGTCGTTGCCCTCCCCAGACGCCGTTCCGGCGGCCAGGTTCACGATCGCGGAGCTCGCCGAATCGGTGAAGGCCAGGGTGTCTGTTCCGGCTGATCCGTCGATGGTGTCCGAACCCGCCCCGCCGATGATGACGTTGTCGCTCGCGTTTCCGGTGAGTGTGTCGGCCTGCGGAGAGCCCGTGATGTTCTCGAGGCCGGTCACTCCGATCGTCCCATCGCCGGTGTTCTGCGTGGAGGGGAACGTGGTCCCGAGGTTGAAGGTGATCGAAGCAGCGGAATGGGTGAAGTCGATCGTGTCGGTCCCCGACCCACCGTCGATCGTGTCGTTCCCGCCGCCGGGAAGGATCGTGTCGTTCCCGCCGCCCGCCGAGATGACGTCCGCTCCCGACGAGCCGCAGATGACGTCGTCCCCCGCCGTCCCGTTGATGATCCCGGAACCGCTGATGGTGCAGGTGATGTGGCTCACCGGGATCAGCGACCAGATGCCAACGCCGAGAGCAGCAAGACCTACGGCAATAAGGAATCGGACCAGTACCCGCCGGAGCAACGGCACGCGGATTCGCTCGGTGCGAGCCACCGTCGTCGATGTGCGCGCGCGTTTGCTCCAGCCCCTGGTCATCCCATCCTCCGCTCTGATCCGCTCCCCAAGCCGCGGCGAGCGTAGACAACGGAATGCAAGGGGTCAATGACGCAGGTAGGACGAGAATGCAGTCAGATGTGTCTAAGCAACGGACGGTGAACGGCGATTCACGCTCGGGCGTGCTCCCGCGCCACTCGACCAAGCAAACCGTTCACGAACCGTCCCGAGTCCTCCGTCGAGAGCATCTTCGCCAGCTCGACGGCTTCGTTGATTGCCGCAGCCGCCGGGACGTCGGGGCGGTACAGCAGCTCGAAGATCCCGATGCGCAGCAAGTTGCGGTCGACGATCGGCATGCGTTCGAGCGCCCAGCGGTCGGCGTATCGGCGGATCAGATCGTCGAGCTCGGCGCGGTGTTCCTCGACTCCTTCGACGATCTCGCGCGTGAAGTCGGGGACGTCGGGCTCCTCGGCCAGGACGTCGAGCGCGGCGCGATCCAGCGCATCGGCGGAATGCAGGATGTCCAGCGCGCGCTTGCGGGCCTTCGTGCGCGGGAGCATGCGCTCCCTACTGCACGCGGGTCAGGTACTCGCCGCTGCGCGTGTCGACCTTGACCTTGTCGCCGGTCTCGACGAACAGCGGTACCTGGATCGTCGCGCCTGTCTCGAGGGTCGCCGGCTTCGTGGCACCGGATACGCGGTCGCCCTTCACGCCGGGATCGGTGTGTTTGATGGCGAGTTCGACGGAAGCCGGGAATTCGACCGAGATCGGCTTCCCCTCGAACATCGCGACATAGACGGACTGGTTCTCGACGAGCCACTGCGTGTTGTCGCCGAGTACCGACTCTTCCAGCGGCATCTGGTCGTAGGTCTGCGAGTCCATGAACACCCAGCTCGTGCCGTCGTGGTACAGGTAGGTCATCTCGCGCTTGTCGAGGATGGCCTGATCGACCTTCACGCCGGCGTTGAACGTGCGCTCGACGACGGCGCCGGTCTTTACGTTCTTGAGCTTGGAGCGCACGACCGCCTGGCCCTTGCCCGGCTTGTGGTGCTGGAAGAATTGCACCTGCCACAACTGACCGTCGAGGTTCAGCACCATCCCGTTCTTCAGATCGTTCGTCGAAACCATGGTTAGACCGTGATCAACTCCTTCGGGGACCGCGTGAGGATATCGCAGCCGCCGTTGGTCACGACGACGAGGTCCTCGATGCGCACGCCCCCGACGCCGGGGAGGTAGATGCCCGGCTCGACGGTGATCGCCATGCCGTCGCTCAGCATGTCGTCGCTGCCGCGGCGCACGGTCGGCGCCTCGTGCACCTCGAGCCCGCACCCGTGGCCGGTGCCGTGCCCGAACGAGTAGCCGGCCTTCTCGATCACCGAGCGCGCCGCGTCGTCGACCTCGCCGGCGTTCTTGCCGGACGCGACCGCCTCGACGCCCGCTTGCTGTGCGGAGCGCACGATCTCGTAGATGGTCTCGAGCGCGGGGATCGGCTTGCCGAACGAGATCGTGCGCGTCATGTCCGAGTGGTACCCCTCGTAGGTCGCGCCGAAGTCAAGCTTGATCAGGTCGCCGCGCTTTAGACGCCGCTCGCCGGGGCGGTGGTGCGGCTCGGCTGCGCTCTCACCGAAGGCGACGATCGTCGGGAACGACAGCCCATCCGAGCCGGCGCGGCGCATCGTGTCCTCGAGCTCCGCCGCGACGTCGGACTCGGTCATCCCTTCTTTGAGCCGTCCGAGGAGCGCCGTCAGCCCCTCGTCTCCAAAGGACGCGGCCCGGCGCAGACGCTCGACCTCGCCGGCGTCCTTGACCTTGCGCAACTCCTCGACGATGCCGCTCGTCTCGACGAAGGAGACGGCCGGCATCTGCTCGCGCCATTGCTTCGCCTGTGCGAGGGTGACGTGCGACGCCTCGATCGCGAGCCGGCCGATCCCGGCGGCCAGCACCTCGCGCGCGAGCACCTTCTCTTCGCCGGGAGCCGGGACCACGCGGCGACAGTCCGGTACCTCGTGCGCGGACTGGACGTCGTAGCGCGAGTCGGTGAAGAAGACGTCCTCGCCCCCGATCAATACCGTTCCGGCGCTGCCCGAGAACCCGGTGAGGTACCGGACGTTCACCAATTTCGTAACGAGCATCGCGTCGGCGCCGAGCTCCGGCAGTCGTTCGCGGATGCGATCCCTGCGCTGTTTTGTCATGGCCTCACGATACCCGCTAGCGCTTCGAGCGCCATGCGGTAGCCGTCGATGCCTAGGCCCGCGATGACGCCTTTGGCGACGCCCGACACGAGCGAAAGACGCCGGAACGGCTCGCGGGCGTGGATGTTCGAGATGTGGACCTCGACGATGGGCAGACCGGTCGTGGCGAGCGCCTCCCGAAGCGGGTAGGAGAAATGCGACAGCGCCGCCGGATTGATCACGATCCCGGCGATCCCATCGCCAGGCGCCTTCGTGACCCGCTCGACGATCGCGTCCTCGTCGTTCGACTGGAAACATTCGGCCTCGAGACCGAGGCCGACGGCCCAGCCGTCGATCATCTTCTCGAGCTCGGCGAGCGTCGTCGCGCCGTAGATCTCGGGCTGGCGCGTCCCGAGCTTGTCAAGGTTCGGCCCGTTGACGACGAGGACCCGCCGAGCGCTCAAGCCACCCACTCGTACGCCTTCGCGATCGCATCGCGTGGGACGTCCGAGACGACGCGCGCTCGTCCCGGCGCTTCGAGCACAACGAACCGCATCCCGGCGTCGTACTTCTTGTCGCCTCGCATGACCTCGAGGACCGCAGGCAGAGGCACGTCGCCGGCGCCGCGCGTCGGCAGGCCGAGCGCCTCGAGGACGCGACGGTGCTCCCCCATCCAGTTCTCGAACCCGAGCTCGGCGGCGAGCGCCGCGGCGAACGTCATGCCGATCGCAACGGCCTCACCGTGACGCCAGCGCGTGTAGCCGCCGAGCGCCTCCAGCGCGTGCCCGAGAGTGTGTCCGTAGTTGAGCGTCGCGCGCTCGCCCCGCTCGGTCTCGTCACGCTCGACCACTCTGGCCTTGACCTCGGCGGCGCGCGCGACGATGTCCGTGAGGGCGTCGGGGTCGCGTCCGAAGATGGCCTCGCGCTGCGCGACGAGCACCTCGGCGAGCGGCGGGTCGGCGAGGAACGCGTGCTTGACGACCTCCGCGAGCCCGGACCGCAGCTCCTCCTCCGGCAGCGTCGCCAGCGCGGTCACGTCGGCGAGCACGGCGACCGGCTGATGGAACGCCCCGACGAGGTTCTTGCCTCCGAGATTGATGCCGGTCTTGCCGCCGATGGCGGCGTCGACCTGTGCCAGGAGCGTCGTCGCCAGATGGGCGACGGCGATCCCCCGGTGGTAGACCGCCGCCGCGAAGCCCGCCACGTCGGTTGCGACGCCCCCGCCGAGTCCCAGAACCAGATCGCCGCGATGCATCCCCGCGTCGGCGAAGCCGCGCAGCAGCGCTTCGATCTGGATGAAGTCCTTCGACCGCTCCCCCGGGTCGAACGTGAAGGTTTTCAGCTGAAGGCGCCGGTCGGCGAAGCTCGAGGCCGCGCGGTCGCCCTGCAAGGCCAGCACATCCGAGTCGGTCACGAACGCGGCGATCTCGGCGCGTTCGGGCAGCGGGATCAGCTCGGCGGCGCGCTCGAAAAGTCCGGGACCGACCCAAACGGAATACGAACGCGAGGGCGCAGCGACCTTGACCTCGACCGGTTCGGTCACGCGAGCTTCTCCACGATCTCCGCGGCGATGTCCTCGGGAGCGCGGCCGTCGGTATCGACGATCACGTCGGCGGCGGTCTCGTACGCCGGCCTTCGCTCGGCGAGGAGTTTGCGTACCGCGTTCTTCGGGTCGCCGGCCAGGAGTGGACGTCCTTCGCCGTTCCCGAGCCGCGCGATCAGCTCCTCCGGCGACGTTCGCAGATACACGATCGGCCCGGCCCCTTTCAGGACACCGTAGTTGCGGACCGACAGGATCGTGCCGCCGCCGCAGGCGATCACGCGTCCCGCCCGCGCCGCCGCGCGCACGACCGCGTCGCGCTCGATCTCACGCAAGCGCGGCTCGCCGTCGATGGCGAAGATCTCCTCGATCGAACGGCCGGCCGCGTCGACGATCATCTGATCGGTGTCGCAGAACTCGAACCCGAGCCGGTCGGCGAGCGTGCGCCCGACCGCCGTCTTGCCGGCGGCCATGAACCCGATCAGAACGACGCTCCGCGGCGGCATCGTTGCCCCGGCACTACCGCGCCGCGATGTCGTCGAGGTACGCGCGCAGGTTGCGGCGCGTCTCGGCGAGCGAGTCGCCGGCGAACTTCTCGAGAAGGGCCTGCGCGAGCACGAACGCGACCACGGATTCGCCGACGACGCCGGCGGCCGGAACCGCGCAGACGTCGGAGCGTTGCGTGATGGCGACGGCTTCCTCCTTGGTCGCGACGTCGACCGTCTGCAGGGGCCGCGCCAGCGAGGACAGAGGCTTCATCGCCGCGCGCAGCCGCAGGGGCGCGCCGGTCGTCATGCCGCCCTCCGTCCCGCCCGAGCGCGCGGTCGCGCGCTCGTAGCCGCTTTCGGGCGTCCACGAGATCTCGTCGTGCGCTTGCGACCCGGGGGTGCGCGCGATCTCGAACCCCGGCCCGATCTCGACGCCCTTGATCGCGTGGATGCTCATCAGCGCCTGGGCCAGCCGGCCGTCGAGCTTGCGGTCCCAGTGCACGTGCGAGCCGATCCCCGGCGGCAATCCATACGCGACGACCTCGAACACACCTCCGAGGGTGTCTCCGCGCTTGCGCGCCTCTTCGATCACGCGCCGAATCTCGTCCTCGGCGTCGGTGTCGAGCGTGCGCAGCTCCGACGCGTCGACGCGCTCGAGCTCGTCGGGTCCGGGGATCACGTCCGACCGCGACCGAACGCCGCCCACCTCGATCACGTGCGACAGCACCGTCGCGCCGAGCGCGCCGAGGAACGCCTTGCACACGGACCCGACCGCGACGCGGGCGGCCGTCTCGCGGGCGCTCGCGCGCTCGAGGATGTTCCGCGCGTCGGGGAATCCGTACTTCTGCATCCCGACCAAATCGGCGTGTCCCGGCCGCGGGCGCGACAGCGCGGGATCCTCGAGCTCCGCGTCCTCTTCTTCGACGGCCATGATCCGCTGCCACTTCGGCCACTCGGTGTTGTGGATCACCATCGAGATCGGAGAACCGATCGTGCGGCCGTGGCGGATGCCGCCGAGGATCTCGAGACGGTCTTCCTCGAGCTTCATCCGGGTCCCGCGGCCGTACCCCATCCGGCGGCGCGCGAGCTCCGCACGGACCTGCTTCCCGGAGACTGGCACGCCGGCGACCATCCCCTCCAGCACCGCGGTGAGCGCGGGCCCGTGGGACTCGCCGGCCGTCAGGAAACGCAACATGTCGGCCATCTTACCGGCGAACCCCGTCCCACCTGCGGGTTTAGGGAGTACCCGCGCTGAAGAACGACCTCGCGCCGGCCGAAGGACTTACCGTGATGAGCGCGATCTCACTCAAGACGCGGATCACGCCGCCCGCCGGGGCGACGGATGCCGGCCGTTCTTCTCCCTGGCTCGAGC
Source organism: Actinomycetota bacterium (assembly GCA_044866075.1). Classification (GTDB taxonomy): domain Bacteria; phylum Actinomycetota; class AC-67; order AC-67; family AC-67; genus JBASRP01. The sequence continues at coordinate 8,262 of JBIOTQ010000124.1, forward strand.
TGGGGCTCGGGATCATCGTGATCGCCGTGCCGTTGGCGTTCCTGCCCACGGCGTTCGGGCCGTTCGTCGGGATCAAACTCGCCCTCGTCGTCGTCGGCGTCATGTCGGCCTGGCATGGTTTGCCGCGCACCAGGACGCTCCTGCTTCCGGCGTCGGCCTGGATCACCGCCGCCGCCGTCGCGGGAGCGACGGGCGTCGATCGCTGGTGGAGTCTCGTGGGACCGGAGGACAGCGGCAATGGGCTGATCCTGCTCGCCGCCTGCGCGTTACTTCTGGTCGTCGGCAACGCCGTGCCCACCTCGCTTCGGACCCGGATCCCGCTCTGGTTCCTGGGCTCGTGCGCGGCGGTTTCCGTCGTCGCGCTCGTCGACCGCCTCGCGTCCGACACCGTGACGGGTGTGCTCGGAGGCCTCCGGCTCGACGGAGGGGCGACGTTGGGACAACCCGTCTTCGTCGCGTCGCTCATGGCGGCCGGCGTCGCCGCGGCCGCGGGGCTGGAGAGGCTGCGCATGCCGACCCTGGTTGGGGCTCTGGTCCTCTTCAGCACCGTGCTCGCCCTGACGGGCAAACGAGTGGGGTGGGTGGCGGTTGCCGTGGGCCTCGCCGTTGTGCTGTGGCGCGCCCGGCCGACGCGGCAGCGTGCGATCGTGATCGTCGCGACCGTGGCGATCACCCTCGGCGCGTGGTCCGCGGTGGACGCGGTCGCCCCGCTCGGGAAAGAGGCGGGCGGAGCCCGACGGTTCTCGCAACTGACGAGCGGCTCCGCGCGGGCGCGGATGCAATACCTGCCCGGCCTCGGCCGCGCGTGGCGCAAACGTCCCCTTCTGGGTTGGGGGCCGGGCAACACCTGGTCGGCGCATCTGGCGTCGGCGAAAACGTCGGAGCTGCAATTCGGAGAACGGGGACTCGGCGACGCGCACAACCTGGTCATGGAGTCTGCGGTCACGACGGGGATCGTCGGCCTCATCCCGTTCCTTCTGCTCGCCGGCATCACGGCTCGGCTGCTGTGGCGAGGCGCTCGTTCGCTCGGGTGGGCGGCGGGCGTCGCCGCCGCGCTGGGCGTGAGTCATCTCCTCCAGCCGATGAACCTATCCCTCACACCGATGCTCTTCCTCTTCGCCGGACTTGCCTGCCGGGCCCCGCCAGACCTCGACGCGGCTCCGGGCGCCCGAGTCCCGACCGATGGTCGCGGGCGGATGGCGACCCGCCTGACCCGGATCGCCCTGGGGTTGCTGGTCGCGGCGGCCCTGAGCCTGTCGATGGCCTCGCTCGCGTCGTCGGCCCTCGAGGGATACGGCAAGAAGTACGCCGAGGAGTGGGCGTTGCGCGCATCCACCAGGATCGCTCCGTGGAGGATCAGCGCCGCCGAGGCGTTGGCCCTGCACCTCGCGTTCGACGGCCGCTACGGCGACGTCCAGGCCGCCGAGGAAGCGGTCGCTCTGGCCACCGAGACCGTTCGCCGCCACCCGTGGAACCCGGGGGTACGACTGGCCGCCGCCGATGTCTACCTGCTCCTGCGAGACCACCAGACGGCCGACATGTGGATCATGCGACAGCGCGCGGTCTTCCCCGCCGATCCGGTACTCCCGGGCGGCGTTCAGGACCCCCGTCTGACACGTACCAACGGTCCGGTTTGACCTTTCAACCCCGCCTGCCGGCCTGCCGAAAAGTAGTGCAAGAGCCCAGAAAACTGGCCCGACCGAATGGCGGCGAACGAGCGAGCCCTCTCAGCGCCCCCGACGGCTGCTGACAGCCGCGTCGGGGCGAGCGCCGCGTTGCCCCAGACGCGCCTCGGCAAGAGACCTTTCCCGCTGACGGCGGTTCGCGTTCTGCTTGACGCGACGGCGATCGGCGCGGCCGTCGCGCTGGCGTTTCCTCTCCGCTTCCGCTGGCACGCACTCGAAGCGACACCCGGACCAGTCGACCTGCGCGCCCATCTCGCCGTCGCCGGCCTCTGGCTCGTCGCCGTGATCGGGCCGATGGCCTCGCACAGGCTCTACGACGAGGACAGCCTCGCGCCCGGCGGCCGGGAGATCACGCGCCTGCGGCGTTCACTGCTCGAGGGGATCGCCCTGGTGTCGGCCGCGGTCTTCCTGTTACGGCTCGTGGCCGTTTCCCGTGGGTGGTTCTTCTTCGTTGTGGTTCTCTCGGGGCTGCTGCTCACGGCCGAGCGTCGCGCGGCCGGCGTGGTCGTTGCGAGGCTGCGCGCCGCGGGCCGGCTGCGCCGCAAGGCGATCCTCGTCACAACGAGCGACGAGGCATCCGTCGACGAACCCGGGCTGCAGGAGTTCGAGACGATCGCCGTCGTCGGACCGGGGGACCTGGCCGGAACACTCGGGGCCGGCATCAAGAGAGCGCCGGAAGAACACGCACCCATCGTGATCATCGACGGCCGGTCGAGCCTCACCCAGGACGAGCTGTGGCGCCTCGTGATCCAAGCGGGCGATGCGGGCTCCGCCGTCTTCCTTCTTTCGCCGATGCGACAGCTGCCCGCCGAGCGGTTGACCACACGGACCCTCGGCGAGCGGACGGTCGTCAAGGTGGCCCCGCCCGCGATCACCGGCGTGCGCGCGGCCGAGAAGCGACTGGTCGATCTTGTTGCGGCGTTCGCGCTTCTGGTCGTGTGGGCGATCCCCCTGGCCGTCATAGCGCTTGCGGTCTTGCTCACGTCCGGCCGCCCCATCTTCTACGGGCAGCAGCGCGTCGGCCGGAACGGCGTGCCGTTCACGATGTGGAAATTCCGCACGATGCACGGCGACGCCGAGGCGGTGTCGGGGCCGGTGTGGGCGACGGCCGGCGACATGCGACGCACTCCGACCGGCGCCGTCCTGCGCCGGTTCAGCCTGGACGAGCTGCCGCAACTCTGGAACGTCCTCCGCGGGCATATGAGCATCGTCGGGCCTCGGCCGGAGCGTCCCGTGTTCGTGGCCCGCTTCGACGAGGACAACCCGTGGTACCGGTTCCGTCATCGCATCCGTCCGGGCATCACCGGACTGTCGCAGGTGCGCGGCCTCCGCGGGGACACCCCGCTGGAGCCGCGCGTCGACGCAGACAACTGGTACATCGAGAACTGGTCGCTGGGGCTGGACCTTCGGATCGCGGCCGGGACGTTCTTCGCCATGGTGCGCGGGCGGAACGCGCACTGAGCACACGATGAGGATGACGCGACCCAAGATCGCACTGTGCCACGATTGGACCACCGTTTTCGGCGGCTCCGAGCAGGTGGCGCGGCGACTCGCCGACGTCCTCGATGTCGACGACGTCTTCACCTTCGCCGCCGATCCGGACCTCGCTGCGCGCGTCTTCGAGGGACGACCGGTCCACGTCAGCCCCATCGGTCGCACGGCGCTCGCGCGGCGGCACTGGCGCTGGCTCCTCCCGATGATGCCGAACGCATGGTCCCGGTTCGACCTCTCCGCCTACGACGCCGTGGTGACGAGTTCCCACGCGTGCGTCAACTCGATCCGCGTCCGGCCGGGAGCGGCTCACATCTCCTACTGCCACACTCCGATGCGCTACGCGTGGGATTGGCGGATGGAAGCCGGACGCGTTCCCGCCCCGCTCCGGGCGGCGTGGCCGGCCGTCGCGGCCGCGTTGCGGCGGGCCGACCGCGAACGGGCGCGTCGCGTGACCGCCTTCATCGCGAACTCGCGACACGTCGCCGGCCGGATCGAGGCTTGCTACGGCCGCACCTCAGCGGTCGTTCATCCGCCGATCGACACGGACTGGTGGACGCCGGAGCCCTCTCATGCGAGGGACGACTTCTTCCTTCTCGCCGGCCGTCTGGTTGCGTACAAGCGACCCGATATCGCGGTTCGGGCGGCGGTCCGGGCGGGCGTCCGGCTCGTGGTCGCCGGAGACGGGCCCGAGCTGCGAAGGTTGAAGCGCCTCGCCGGGCCGACGGTTTCCTTCGTCGTGGCGCCGGGCCGCCCGGCTCTGCGCGACCTGTTCCGCCGCTGCCGTGCGCTCGTGAACCCGGGCATCGAGGACTTCGGGATGGCGATGGCCGAGGCGCAGTCGTGCGGGGCCCCGGTGATCGCAGTGGCTTCGGGCGGCGCCACGGAGATCGTGCAGCACGGCACGACCGGGATCCTGTACGGGGAGCCGTCCGCGGAATCGCTGGCGGCAACCTTGGGCGGATTCGACCCGCGTTCCATCGCGTCCGACGACGTGAGACGCAACGCCGAGCGGTTCGCGATCGCGCGCTTCGACGAGCAGATACGCGGCGTGATCGCCGCGGTTCTCCCCGGCGCGCCGGCGCGGCGCGAGGTTCCGTCCGGAGCCGGGGGACGGTGAGCGCCGTGCGGGATCACGATACGCCGATCGCCGTGTACGACCGCTCCTATTTCGAGGGCGGATCCAAGAGCAACTACGGGAACTACGCGGAGCTCGAAGCCGCGATCGAGAAAGGCTTCATGCCCGCCATCCGCCGGTACGCGGCTCGCGCCGGCGCCGGAAAGGTCTCGCCGTCATATCTCGACATCGGCTGCGCGTTCGGCTATTACGTTCGCGCGCTGACCCGCCTCGGATGGGACGCGGTCGGAGTCGACGTTTCCGAGTACGCGGTCGGCCGGGGAAGACGAAGCGGCCTCTCGAAGATCTTCGCCGCCTCCGCCACGCGGCTGCCGTTCCCGGACGAGTCCTTCGATTTCGTGACGGCGATCGACGTCGTGGAGCACCTGCCGCCCGACGAAGCGATGAGAGCGGCGGCCGAAACCCGCCGGGTTCTGCGCGCGGGTGGCCTTGCCGTGTACGCGACTCCGAATTTCCTGGACAACCGCGCCTGGAACGTTCGGACACCGGGCTTCGACGATCCCGACACGACGCACATCAACTATCAATCGGTCCGCTCGCTTCGTGAACTCTTCGACGGCTTCTCCGCCTGCGAGGTCCTCGGGCACACGCCGTTCCCGTACCAGTTCCGATCCTTCGATGCGTGGAAGGGCTCTCGCGCGGCCATCTTCGATCTCTGGCCCGCCCGTCCGCTCGCGCGCCGGATCGCCTGGAAGATGCTCGGACGGCGCATCCCGCACTCCTCTTACCTCCATGCCCTCGCCGTCAAGTAGCGCCGTCGCGGACGCGCCCACCCCGGCGCGTCTGATGTTGCGCAACGTCGGCTACAACCTGGCCGGCCGGATCTGGCTGTTCGCGCTCACGATCGTGGCGACGCCGATCCTCGTGCACGGGCTCGGGTCGCAACTGTTCGGTCTCTACAGCCTCGTCGGAGCGCTGGCGGGCTATTTCGCCGTCCTCGATTTCGGCTTCGGCATCGCGACCATCAAGTTCGTCGCCGAGTACCGCGGGCGCCGAGACGACGCCGCGATGGCGAAGATGATAGGCACCGCGATCTCCGCGTTCCTCGCGCTGGGCGTGTTGGGGGCGCTCGCCCTCGCGCTGGGTGCCTCCCTCATCGTCGATCGAGTGCTGAACGTGCCACTCGAGGTGCGATCCATCGCGCACTCGGCCGTGATGGTCACCGCGATCGGATTCATCATCACCATGCCTCTGTCGGTGTTGAACGCGATCCCGATGGCGTTGCAGCGCATGGACATCGCGAACCGGCGAAACGCCTTGTTCGGAACCGTTCTGACCATCGGCACGCTGGGTCTCGTGGCGAGTGGGCGCGGCATCGTTGCGATCGTGGCGTACGGCGTGATCGTCAACGCCGTGGCCACTGCCTCGTTCACGGTTGCGACGAAGCGCCTGCTCCCCGGGGTCTCGCTCCGGCCGCGCGTGGATGCGACGGCACTCCGGACACTCGGTGGTTTCGGAGCGCTGAAGTTCATCAATCAGATAGCGACCAACACCATCTACCACCTCGACAAGGTCCTCATCGCAGCGCTCGCGCCGCTCGCGACCGTGACGCCCTACGTGATCGCTCTCACGCTGGCCCAGCGCCTCAGCCTCCTGGTCGGAAACATCGCCGGAGCCTTCCTGCCCGCGGCCAGCGAGGCGCACGGGGAAGCCGACCGCGCGCGCTTCATGGACCTGTACGTCCGCGGCACGAAGCTCGTCGCGTTGCTGGTCCTCCCGCTGGGCACCGTCTTGGTGATATTCGCCGACCCCATCCTTATCCATTGGGTCGGGCGCGACGTCGCCCGCGAGACCGCGGATCTCCTCCGTCTTCTTTCCGTGGCGTACGTGGTCAACGCCTTCAGCACCATGCCGGCCGTCGCGTGCGACAGCCTTTCCCGCCCGGGGATCACGACGTCGTTCAGTGTGGCGAGCACGGCCCTCAACGTCGTCCTCGCCGTCGTTCTGATCCCTCACTTCGGGGCGGTCGGAGCCGGCCTGGCGATCCTCGCCAACTCCGTCCTCCTCGTTCCGGTGTTCCTCTGGTACGTCCACCGCCGGATGCTGCGGCTCGGGCTGGGCGAGCTCGCGCGCCGCAGCCTCCTCCGTCCGGCGGCGGCGGCCGTGTTGCTCATCCCCGTCGCACTCGTTCTCCGCGGTTGGTCGACGAGCGTTCCTCTCCTCGTGCTATCGATCAGTGCGACGCTTGGGCTTTTCGTGCTGCTGACGGTTGCGCTCGGCGTCTACGACGCCGACGATCGCGCGTTCGTCGCGACCCTGCGGCCGCGCCGACGGAGAACGGCTCGCCGGGCGCTCGTGGAGCCGTGAACATGCGCATCCTCCTGGTCGTCCACGGATATCCGCCCGATGATCTCGGCGGGACCGAAGTGCATACCGCGACGGTGGCGCGTGAGCTGGCCGCCAGGGGTCACGCCGTATCGGTTCTCGCTGCGGTCCGCAGGAACGGCGAACGTGACGCCTCAGTCGTCGACAGGGTGGACGACGGCGTGGCCGTGCGACGGATCAGCGCGCCCCGTCACGGCGACGCCCGGCCGGCGCTCACCGATCCGTGGGTGCGGAAAGAGTTCGAGCGCCTCGTCGACGAGACCGATCCCGATGTCGTGCACGTACAACACCTCATGCATCTCAGCGGAGATCTCATCGGGGCGGCGAAGGATCGGGCCGTCCCCACCGTGGTGACGCTCCACGATCTGTGGTTCCAATGCCCGGCCGTCCATCCGAGTCCGCACGCGTGGCATCCGCCCGGCCGTGGCTGGGGACTCGGATGTCTCGTGCACCACGGCATGCGGACGATCGCGGTCGACGCGCTCAGAAGGACACGCCCACGACCGCCCACCGAAACGCTCCGGCGTCCCGGCTTCCTGCGCCGCCAACTCGACCTGGCCGACGCGATACTCGCGCCCTCCCGGTACATCGTCGACGCTTTCGTTCGCTTCGGCGTCGCCCCAGACAAGCTTCGCTTGATTCCGCACGGCGTCACCGTCCGGCCGCCGGTTCGCGAACGGTTCGCTCCGGCAACACGTTTCGGTTTCGTCGGATCCCTCGTTCCGACGAAGGGCGTTCACGTCCTCTGCGACGCGTTTCGCCGGGTCGATGACGATTCGTCACTCCACATCTACGGGCCCGCGTACAGCACGCGCTATCTGCGGCGCATCCGGAGTTACCTCGGCCCGCGGGTCCGAGTGGAGGGAGAGTTCGCACACGAGGACGCCGCGCGCGTTTACGGAAGCTTCGATGTTCTCGTTCTTCCGTCGCTGGTGCCGGAGTCTTTCGGGCTCGCCGCCTCCGAAGCGCACGCGTACGGAGTGCCCGTCATCGCGTCATCGATCGGCGCCCTCTCGGAGCGCGTCGCCCACGACCGCGACGGCCTTCTCGTCCCCCCGGGAGACGTGGATGCTCTGGCTCAGGCGCTGGCGCGACTGAAGGATCCCGCCACGGTGCGACGCTTGGCCGCCGGGATCGCCGCGCCGCGCTCGATGGGGTCGTACGTCGACGAGCTCGAGAGCGTGTACGACCGGGTTTTCCCTAGGCATTCGCGCCCTGCCGTCGACGATCCCGTTGTGGTCTCCGAGGTACAGTCGCGTGGGTGAGAGCGCGGCGCGACGGAGCGCGCCGTCCTCGACGGCCTCCCGTAAGGACGGCCGGGTCGCCGTCGTCGTTCTGAACTGGAACGGGTGGCGGGACACCCTCACATGCCTGGAAAGCCTCGCGGCGCTCGACGACGTCGAACACGACGTGATCGTCGTCGACAACGGATCGCTCGACGACTCCGTGGAGCGCATCCGTGGCGCACATCCCGGCGTCACCGTGCTGGAGACCGGAGAGAACCTCGGGTTCGCCGGAGGATGCAACGTGGGCATACGCCATGCGCTGGAGCGCGGAGCCTCCTTCGTGTGGTTGCTCAACAACGATACGGTGGTCGCGCCGGACACTCTCCGCGCGATGGTGGATGGGACGCGAGCTCGCGAGGACGTTGGGATCGTCGGCGCCGTGGTGAGATCGCTCCGCCGGCCGGAGGCGATCGAAGCGTGGGGCGGAGGAACTGCGAATCGGTTCTTGGGCACGACGCGAAGGCTCACGTCCTCGAACGAACGCACCTTGGATTACGTGGCCGGCACGAGCATGCTGATCCGGCGCGAGGTATTCGATGACACCGGATTGCTGGATGAAAACTTCTTCTTCTACCTGGAGGACGTGGACTTCTGCCGCCGCGCCGCGACCGCGGGATGGAAGCTCGCCGTCGCCGATCGCGCGACGGTGCTGCACAAAGGAGGCGCGACGGTGAACCACGGTCTCACGGCCCGCTCGGAGCGCGCCGACCGCTTCCACCTCAGAAGCAGCGGAGTCTTCGTGGGAAAGCACGCCGGCCCGTGGGTCGTGCCGTCCGCCGCCGTCCGCCTGGGCGGCATCGCGGCGCGACGCCTGGCGCGACGGCAGATCCATCGGCTTCCCGCCCTTTGCCGGGAGTTCCTTCGCGGCGCCGTGATAGGTCGCCGCGCGCGCGTCTAGGTGCTCCCAGCTCTCATACGCTCGACCTCCTCGACGAACGCACCTGCGAATTCCTCCACGGTCGGTGCCTCGACGCGCGCCGGCCGGCCGGGTGGCTGCTGAGCGACTCGATCGATCGCCGCCGCCATCGCCTCAACCGATCGCGCCGGAAACGGAGAGGCGATGCCGCGCGTGATCTCGGGGAGAGCACCGCCGTCGCTCACACAAACCGGAAGTCCGCAGGCCAACGCCTCCCATACGGGAAGACCGAACCCCTCTTCCATGGAAGGCATGACCAGCAGGCGCGAGGTGGCGTAGGCCGCGTCCAACCTGCTCTGCGGGCATGACCCCTCGACCGCTATCGATCCGTGACCGCCGCTCTCGACCAACGAACGCAGCTCTCTCACCTCGGACGGGCTCCCGCCTATCAGGAGCAGCCGGCCGCCTCCTCGACGGAACTCCGTCGTACCGAACGCCTCGATCAGTGCCCTGAGGTTCTTGTGCGGCGCGAACCGGCCCACGTAGAGAGCGACGTCCTCCTGCGGCAACCGCTCCCGTAGCTGGCGCACACGCGCGCCCATGCCGCGGTCGAGTGGGAAGCGAACCACCCCGATCCTCGTGGCGTCGATGCCGAGATCCGTCTCGATACACCGCCGTGAGTAGTCGGACACCGTGAGGATCCTCGACGAAACGCGCCCGACGGCTCGCAGGTACGTCCGCTTCAGGCGGCGCGGGCCCGGCGGGCCGAAGTGCAGGGGGATCGTGTCGTAGATCATCGTGATCGATGCGCCCGGCCGAAGGGGCCGGATCTGATGCATGTAGATCGCGACGTCGTGCGTCGGGATCTTCAACAGGTCGCGCTGGCCGCCCCACTCGAGCGGAGGCCGGCGAGTCTCGCTCCATTCGGCGCTGTCCCAGAGAAACGAGCCAACGGTCGACGGCCCCCAGACGGTCCAGCGTCCGGCCGGTCGTATCCGACGAAGCCCTTCGAGGAGGAGCTCCGTCGTACGGCCGGCTCCTCCGCGCCCGAGCCATCGGCAATCGAGGAGGATCCTCGTATCAGCGAGCGCAGCCACAGCCTTCGGCGCCTCCTGAAGGTCAAGAATGGGGGGACGGCCGGACCGACGGGCCGTCCCCCTAATCGAAGCGCCCCGCGACCGCTAGCTCCCCCTAAGAGCCGGCCGCGGGGCGACTTCTACTTCAAGACCTCCTGCCCCACGCACAACGTGAAGCTCTCGTCTCCGAACACGAACGTCCCGCAATCGGACGTCAGATCCTTGACACGGTACGAGCCGGCGAACGTCTGGCCCTCGCGAACCCGATACTCGGTCGAGTCGACCTCGACCGTCGCCGTGCGGCTACTGCCCGAGCCGCTGATGTCGACCAACGTCACGCGCTGACTGCCCGTCGCGCCTCCGGAAGAAGGCGGGGCCGACGACGTCGGTGCGGGCGTACCGCCGATCGGGCCCTGGACGACCAGGGGCCGGAACGGATCCTTGCCCTCGAAGACCTCGAAGCTTTCCGGCACGGCCGTGGGCGACGCGGTTGGGGCCGCCGACGGCCGCGCTGTGCCGGTCGCCCGCGGCGGCGTCGTCGGGAAGCCTTCGAGGTCGTCGCCTTCCCCGCCCCCCGAGAGGAAGAGCAGATAGACGATCGCGAGCAACGCGACGATGCCGACGATGATGATCAGGGCACGCTCGCGCGGCTGGAGTTTTTGCCAGCGCCCGCCGCTTTGGATCTCGACAGTCATCTCACAACCTCATGGACTCGGGGTCGCGGCCGGCCGCGGTGTGGCCGTTGCGCCGCCGACACGGCCTTCGGTCTGTACCACGTACATGCGGAAGGTGAGGGTCGTCGAAAGCGTCTGTAGACCCGTCCCTTCCTCTCGCTCCGACGAGATCGATATCGAGGTCACCTCGACAGCGCGCTGGAGGTCCTCCAAGCGCGTCAAGAAGGTCTCCAGGCGGAAGAAGCCGCCCTTGATTTGGATGTTGACGGAGATCGCTTGCGCTCCCGAGGATCCGGTCAGATCCGCGGGCGGGCTCGGAGCGATCGAGACCAATTCCATCCCCGAGACGGTCGCGGCCGTCTGCAGCTGGCGGATCAGCGCGGGGAGGTCCGGCGTCGACGGCAGCAGACGATCGAAGACCGCGAGCCGCGCCTGGGTCTGCGGCTGCTCGCGCTCGGCCTGTTTCAGCTGCGCCAGACGGATGCGGAGCGAATCCGCCTCGTCGTTGACCTGCTCGACCTGATCCCGCACGTCCGTGATCTCGGACAGCTTCGGCTTCAGAACGAAGAGGAAGAAGATCAGCACGATCGCGAGACCGGCTGCCGCCGCCAAGGCGTATCGGCGCGTCATGGCGCTCGCTTCCCTCCCGGCTGATTGCGCCGCAGCGCCGCATCCGAGAGCTGGACCGAAGAGTTGAACGTCACCAGCGAGGCGCCCGCTTCCTCGCTCTTCGAGGACAGCGAGATGTAGGGGAAGACGAACTCCCGCACCCCCGAGATCCGCGACAGCCACCGGGCGACATCCAGATGGGTGAATGTGCTGCCGGTTACCTGGATGGTTCCGATCGGCGCACCCTCCACGGCCGGCGCGCCCGGTGCCGGCGCCTGAACGGAGCCGGAGAAGTTCTCCAGCCAGACATCCGACGGAATGACGACGCTGATGTCGTTGAGAAGAACGCTCCAGCGGACCTCGCTCGCAGTCAGTCGCTCGAGAAGCTGTTCCTTGTCGCGGAGCGCCTGCTGTTGCGCGGCGAAGCTCTGCAGACCGCTGATCTGCCGCTGGAGACCGGCGTTCGTCTTTCTCGCCTCTTCCAGCTTGCCGCGCTCGCCCGACAAACGGGCGGCCTGAACGATGAACACGAGGATCAGTAGGGCGACGAGCCCGACGCCGGCTGCGGCGAGCGCCAAGGTGATCTGCCGCGCGCGACGACGCTGCGCGATCTCGGGGGGAAGGAGGTTGATCTGACGCATCATTCCTCCCGCATCGCCAACCCGATCGCGACCGCCGACACGGCGGACATCTGGGCCAGCTCGTCGGGGGTTTGCGAGACCTTGCCGATGCGAACGCGCGTCAACGGTTGCCCCTCTTCGACGGGCAGGTGGAGTCCCGACGCGAGACGTTCGTGCAACCCCGGCAGCTTCGACGCGCCGCCGGTGATGATCACGGTGGTGATCCGCGCGGTGCCGGTCTGGGTCAGGTAGTAGTCGATCGATCCGCGCACTTCGTCGACGAAGGCTGCGGCGCGTTGCTCGATGATCTTCGCGGCTCCCTCGGCCGGCACCGGGCCGCCCTCAGGCGACACGCCGACGCGGGCTTTGACGCTCTCGGCCTCCGTCCAGTCGATGCTCAGCCCCGAGACGAGCGCGTCGGAGATGTCGTCGCCACCCATCGGCAGGATGCGAACGAAGCGCGGACGACCCTGTTCGTGGACGACGATGTTCGTCACGCCGGCGCCGATGTCGATCAACGCCTCACTCTCGCGCGAGCCGAGCAGCGGAGTCGTCGTCGCGAGCGCGCGCATGTCGGCGAACGGGCTCAGATCGACCACCGCGGGATCGAACCCGGCCTCCTGCGCCACAGAGACGAACGTATTCACCATGTCGCGCTGCGCGGCGACAAGCAGCACCTTGAGCATGCGGTCGCCGTTCTCCGCCGTGAATTCGTCGAGCACCTGGTAGTCGAGGATGGCGTCCTCGATCGGGATCGGGATGTACTCCTGCGCCTGGAACTGAAGAGCGCCCTGCAGATCGGCCTCCTCCATCGCGGCCATGTCGATCTGGCGCACGACGACCTTCTGATTGGCGATCCCGATGGCGGTCTGCTTCACGGAGAACCGGCCTTTCGAGACGAGCTCGCGCAACGCGCCGACGACGGCGCCGGGATCGGCGATCTCGCCGCCGGAAACCGCGCCACGCGGCAGCGCCACCGACGCGAACCGTGCCAGCGTCGGCGGGTCGGCTTTGGCCGACACCTCGGCAGCCCTCACGGAGCTGGTCCCGATGTCGAGTCCCAGGAGTGCGCGGGCCATGGCCCCTACCCGTTGTCGACTCGGACGGCTCGGTCGGACAGGTACCGGTTCACGTCGCTCTCTCGGATCCGGTAGTTCTTGCCGACCCGGATGGCCGCGAGGCTGCCGCTCTTGATCAACCGGTACACCGTCATGCTGGAAACCCGCATGAGAGCGGCCACCTCACCAACGGTGAGAAGGCGATCGCCGACGTACGGGCTCCTTCGCGGAGGACTCATCACCCGGCTCTCCTCCAGAAACGGACTTCTGCACCAGCCTCAACAACTTCCACAACTCCCCCAACAACCACAACGTCAACATCTGGAACGGGAGTACCGACGCTACACATCTTGCTCTTTCGTTGTCAATAGCCAGACTCGGAGTCGGAAGATGACAACTTGAGAACTACACAACTGTAATTAGCAGCGATTACCCTACGTGGTCAGGGCAAACAATGGTTGCCCTAGGGAACGAGCAGAACGGGGCTCTGGAGCGGCCTCAGCCGCGCCAGAGATCGAGTATGGGCTCGCCGAAGAGGAGGGCGATGATCGCACCTGCGGCCATGAAGGGCCCGAACGGGATCGCGGTCTTCCGGCCGGCCTTCCCCCCCACCATCAGGCCGACCCCGACCACGGCTCCGAGTAGGAAGGCCAGGAAGAAGGCGACGGTGAGATACCCCCAGCTCGCGTAGCCGAGGAAGAGGCCGATCAGGCCGGCGAGCTTCACGTCGCCCATCCCCATGCCCGCGGGATAGATCAGCGCGATAACGAAGAAGGCGCCGGCGCCGACCACCATCCCCTCCAGCCCGCGGATCCAGAAGGAGAAGCTGTCCCCCGCCAAAGCCGTGGTCATCGCGAGGAGAGGGATCCCGGCGACGACGGACGGATAGATGATCGCGTTAGGGAGCAGCTTCGTCTCGAGGTCGATCAGCGACAACGCCACGAGGACCCAGAGAAAAGGCAGAAAGGCGAGGAGACCCCAGCCGAGGGGCAAACGGACGACGGCGAGGACCCACACCAGCGCAGTGAGGACTTCGGTCGCCAGGTATCGCGGCGACACCGGCGCCTTGCAGTAGCGGCACCTCCCACCCAGCATCAGCCACGAGACGATCGGGATGTTGTCGAGAGCGGCGAGCTGATGGCCGCAGTTCGGGCACCGCGAGCGCGGCGCGACGATCGACTCTTTCTTCGGGACCCGATGAACGACCACGCTCATGAAGCTGCCGAAAGCCAGACCGCCGACACCCGCGAGGATCGCAGCGAACGTCCTCATCCGGCGCGGAGCCTACCCTTGCCTCTCCCCCATACCGGAGAGCCGGGTCAGGGCCGTAGCTCGATCCAGGTCTCGACCTCGTAGGTCACGGGGCCGAAACCGACCATGCGCTCGACCCGGGAGTCGTAGGTGAGGGACTGGTTGTTCTTCACCTGGATGGAGTCGGCGTAGATGGTGCCGAACTGGACCTGGTTGTTCTTGACGGCTACGGGGCCATACGGCGCGTACACGACGACGGCGGTGTCGCCGGACGGCTCGAAATTGTTCTTCAGATGAACCGAGCACTCGCTCGAATCCTGGTTGACGTCGCAGATCGTTCCGGTCGGCGGCTGATACGTCGAGACCAGCGTAAATATCGCGTCGTTCGTGCTGTCCGTGACGCTGTTGGTGAAGATCGGGACGTTGGCGATGATGGTCGTGTCGCCGGTGATCGTCACGCCGGTGAGGTCGAGCCGCGTGTTCTGGCTTACCGGCGCCGTCTGGTTGACGTAGAACGTTCCGCTGAGATTCGACGCGTGCGCCGTGACGTAGGTCTGCAACTCGGAGACGGCCGTCGCGGACGACGTCTCCGGCGTCCCGTACTCGTGCAGCGTCGAGGAATCGTAGTTCGAGGCGCTGTACGTGAACGTCGGTAGAGGTTTCGTCGGCGCCGCCGCGCTGCAGACGTTCTGGGAGATCGTGCCGCCGACCGTACCCGAGCCCGTCTTCGGTCCCCAGGTGACAACGTTGCCGAGGATCGTCCCCGTCGACTCGACACGAACCTTGTACTTGGTCGGGTCCTCTCCCCCGCAGGTCACGGGGTCGGGCGGCGCGACCACCGAGGCCTTGACGTTCCCCTCGATCGAGGCGCCGCTCTCGACGTGCACCGCCCGGTCGAGGTTGCTCGGGTCGTATCCGCCCGACCACGCGTCGCCCTCGACGAGCGTTCCGTTCATCAGCCTGATCCAGCCGGTCGCGGCCGTGATTCCGCCGTGCACGGTGTTGCCCTGGTCCAGGAAGACGTTCTGGTTCGACCACACGTCCCCGTCGATGGTGTCGTTCCCCTTGGTGACGATACTGGTGTTCGAGAGCATCGCGTACAGGAACGACGAGGGCGGCGCCATCGTGATCCGGAGCTTGCGCGTCGCGCCGAGTCCCGCGTTGGCGCCGGGGACGACGCCCGTCGCGTCGATCTGGAAACGTTTCCGCGACTGCGGCGTCACGGTGACGGTGAACGTCCCGACGTCGCTACTTCCGGTGAACGTCCCCGAGTAGCCCCCGTTCGTCGAGTTCAGGTTCGCGATCGCCTGATGCACGCCCGCCTCGGCGACGTGGAGCGCCTGGGTCCAGCTCCGTCCGCGGGCCGTGGCAAAATTGGTGTGCGTCCCCACCGACATGACCAAAGCCATCAGCGTTCCCATGACCGCAAGCAAGACGACGGCGGTGATCATGACGAAACCCGACTCCTCGTTCCGGAGCCGAGAGCGGATCGTTACCAGGATCACGTGATTACCTCGTTCCGAAGACGAGCCTCGGACGTCAGCACGACTGTCGTGTCCGGCCTGCGCTGCGGATGGACCTGCAGATCGAGCGACACGAGCTGGATCACGCCGGCCGAGTCGACCGTGTACGAGAACAGGTTCGTCGAAGCCACGTGGGTTTGGATCGGAACCACTCCGCCACCGTCGACCCGCTTCGACAGCGACGTACCGGTCACCTCATACACGACGGTCTTCTGAACCCCCAGGATGTACGTCGTCATCTCGAGGCGGCTCGCCGTCGACGTCGTCTCGACTTCCTGCGCTTGACGGATCTCCTTCGTCATCTGGTCGAGCGCGATCCGCATCTCGTCGAGAGTCTCGCTGCGTTCCTGGACGAAGGTCGCCGAGCGTTGGACGCTTTCGAACACCGTCAACAGTCCGCCGAGGACGACGCCCAGCAACGCCACGGTCATCGCGAGCTCGATGAGGGTGAATCCTCCCTCAGGAGCACTGATTCTTGGCGATCGAGATGATGTTGGTCTCATCGGATTCGTTCCCGGCGGCGTCGTACGCCGCGACGTAGAAGCGGACGGAGTCGAGGCTCTTCTTGTGCGTCGTCGTATAGGTCAGCAGGCTGCTCGTCGTCCGCAGGGCGTAGGCCCCCGAGTTGTCGCTCTCGTAGACGCGGTACCCGAGCGGACTTCCGCTCGCGGTGCCCCAGCTGAGCGTCACCGAGCGGTCGGATCCCGAGCAGTTGATCGACGCAGACAGTTGGCCGGGCGTGCCCGGCGCCACCGTGTCGAGGATCACAGACTGAGATGTGAGTGTTCTCTCGTTGTCGTTCCCATCGCGGACCTTGGCGTACACGGTCTTCGTTCCGTCGCCCGGCGACAACGTCCACGACACGGTCGGATTCGTCGAGTCGTACGTGACCTCGGTGCCGTACGTCGTGCCGTCGTTCGAGAACCGCGCCCGGATCGGATAGCAACCGTCGCTCAACGACATGCTGAGCGTGACCGACGTGCTCGAGGTGTATCCGGTCTGGCCGGTGCTGGAGACGATCTGGAACGTGCCGGTCGGCGCGGTCGTGTCGCCGCTGCACGATCCCGTCGGCGTCGGCGTCGGAGTCGGCGACGACGTCGAGCCGCCGCCGACCATCGACCCGGACTCAGTCCCGTCGACAGTGACGGTTCCCGGCGTGAACAGCGACGAGACGCGCACCATCTTGGCGGCACCCTCGATCGCGGCCGGCTTGTAGACGATGACGACCGTTAGGCGCTTGACGTTGTTGGCTATATCGGCCCAGGTCACGTACTGGTAGACGGCCATCGTGATCGCGCCGACCGTGAAGGGATCGTCGATGTGAGGCACCTGGCCGTTGGTCGTGTCGAGGATGAGGTCCTCGTAGTCTCCGTTTCCGGTCACATCGAACTGCTGGGCTCCGTTGATGAAGTGATCGGGATCGTCTGCGTCTTCGCTGGGAAGAGGCGCGGAGTCCGGGTCACTCTCGTCCCACGTCAGCGCCACCAAGTCGTAGGGCACGCTCCGGAGGTGCTCGACGCGTGCGTTGCCGACCTCGGTGGCCGTCTGGCGCTGACGCCCCAAAGAGATCTGCTTGAAGCTCAGCCCCAAGGCGCCCGCGAGAGAGAAGAAGCCGATGGCGAGCACCGACAGCGCCGCCATCAGCTCGACGATCGTGAAACCCTCCTCGCCGGAGGGCCGTATGCGCTTGAGCAATCTGTCTCCCGGGATTAAGTGCTTCTACCTGCAGTTATCGACCTATGGGGCCAATTCCTTGACGCCCGAAAAGTGAAGAGGCGGCGGATGTCCGCCGCCCCTTCAACGTTTAGCGATTACCAACCAGATCCGAAGGTCTCACCCGTGCAGGTGGCGTCGGTGCTGGTTGCAAAGTACGTG
>JBIOTQ010000125.1:0-33116 GCA_044866075.1 Actinomycetota bacterium
CCGGCGGCGCCCCGACCCCGACGACCGGCGCGCGATCCGCGTCGAGCTGACCGAGAAGGGGAGCAAGACCTGGGGGCAGGCCGTGGACGTCCAAGCCGAGCGCGAGCGCCGCATCGCCGCCGCCCTCACCGAGCGGGAGAAGGAGATCCTGAACGGCCTTCTGCGCCGCCTGATGCTCACGTTCGAGGAGACGGCCGGGCCGCCGCCGCGCCGCTCCGAGATCGCAGAGGTCTACACGCCGGAGCGGCCGCGACGGCGAGCGGTACGCCCTACGAGACGCGCTTCACAGTGAAGGGGTTTGCTGCGCGCCGTCCCCTCGCGGCCGAGCCAGATCCGCGACGGCGACACGAGCCGGCTGGACGCCTTGAGCGAGAACGACACCGCGCGCGTGCAGCCGACCGTGAAGTCGAGGCCGTCGACGCCGTTGTAGGTGACGAACGAGAACGTCAACCGGTTGCCGTTGACCGTGACGGTGTCCCGCCCCTCGTCCTTGTACTGGTGCACCACCGTGATGCCGCCCGATGAGACGATCGTCCCCGTGAACGGATGCGGCGAGCGCTGCGGCGTGGTCGTCCGCAGGTGCCAGCCACGGGCGTCGTGCCAGACGTAGTAGCCCGCGCGGCCGTCCGCGTCATCCCCGTCGGCGGCTTGGTCCACGTCTACTACGGCGACGAGCTCATCAGAGCACTCGCCCTCGATCCCGACCTCTACTATCAGCCGAGCAGGAGGAAGCCAGGCAGACCTGTCAGATAACTATCCGCTACGCGGTGTCAGGCCTCTCTCCGGAACGCACATTTCGGGAAGCTAGACTCGGTTCTGATGACGGTGCTGGCGCATTACGGCGGCGCCGACGAGGTGGTTTACGTCCTCTTGCCGGGCCTCATCTTCTTCGTCGTTTACCGGCTCACGAGGGGCAAGGCGGAGGCCCTCGATGCGGAGGATCCGGGCGCATCCGACGCCGAACCTGCGCCCCGAACCTCGCCTCGCTAGAGTTTCGGACGTGGAACGCCTCGCCCTCGCGCGCCGGCTCCCCCTGGAGCTGGCGGCCGCGGCCGCAGGCCTCGTCGGAGGCCACATCGTCGCGTACCAGCTGACCGTGCCGGCCGAGCCGGTCCGGCGCTTGCTCCTCACCCAGACCGGCCACGGCTACCTGCCGCGCGCGATCGCGGCCGCGATGGCGCTCGCCGCCGTTGCGGCCGTCGGAGCCCTCTTCCGCGGCGCGATCCGGGGATGGCGCGGCTCCGTCGAACACCTGTCGTTCCTCGCAACGTTCCGTCGTCTCGCGACCGCGCAGGTGATCGGCTTCGTGATCCTCGAGGTGATGGAGCGCAAGGCCGCCGGCGCCACGCTCTCGGGCCTCGTCGGCGTCTTCCCGCGCGGGCTCGTCGTGCAGGTCGCCATCGCCGCTCTGGCCGCGCTGGCGCTGCGGCTCCTCGACCGCGCGGGCGCGTCCATCGTCGCCACGATCCGTGGCGGTGCCCGGTTCGCGCGCGCGGTGTCTGCCGTTCGTCCGGTCGCCGTCCGCGACGCGCGGCCGGCGATCGTCTCGCTCGGTTCGATCTCGCTTCGCGGTCCGCCTCTCCCGTCGCGTACCTGACGCCGGCCGTCCGACGACGGACGGTCTACCGACGACGAGGAGAGAGATATGCGTCGAACCATTTCGCGCGTCGTCATCCTCGCGATGGCGCTCACGATTTTCGGTCTGCTAACCGCGAGCCCCGCGTCCGCACACGAGAACCGCAAGGTCGGACGGTGGAACTTCGTCGTGGGCTGGGGAACCGAACCCGCGCTCGCCGGGGAGCCCAACCGCGTTCAGCTGATCCTTTCCGATGCCAGGGAGAACCCGGTGATCGACCTCGGCGACACGCTCAAGGTCGACGTGACGTTCGAAGGGAAAACGACCACGCTGACGTTCGAACCGAAGTTCGAGGTCGGCGAGTTCGGCACCCGCGGAGACTACGGCGCCGACATCATCCCGACCCGGCCGGGCACGTACGCCTTCCGCATCAACGGCACGATCAGGGGCGACAAGATCGACGCCACCTTCACATGCAGCGACAAGACGTTCGACTGCATCAAGGATCCTGCCGGTCAAGAGTTCCCCACGCCGGATCCCAACAACGCGCAGCTCGCCTCGCGCATCGATCGGGAGTCGGCCCGGCTCGCGGGACTCTCCGACAAGGCCAAGGACGACGCGTCGATGGCGACCACGCTCGGTTACATCGGGATCGGGGTCGGCGCGCTGGCGTTGATCCTCGCGCTCGTGCGGGGCCGGAAGCCGAAGGCCCAGGGATAGGACGGAGTGTCGTGCGCCGCGCGGCGGCCGTCCTTCTGCTGGCGGGTGCGAGCCTGATCGCTCTCGCCCCCGCCGCGGATGGCCACGCCCTCCTCTCGTCGTCGGTGCCGGCGTCGGGCGCCCAGCCGGACAAGGCACCCGACGCCGTCACGATCGTCTTCACGGAGACGCCCGAGCCGTCCCTCTCGTCGATCCACGTCCTGGACGCATCGGGAGCGCCGTTCGAAAGAGGCCGGCCGACTCCCGTCGCGGGGCAACCGAAAACTCTGCGGATGCGCGTCAAAACGCTGCCGCAAGGTGTGTACACGGTCTCTTGGCGCGTCGTCTCCCGCGTCGACGGTCACGCGACCGCGGGGTCGTTCGCGTTCGGCGTGGGCGTGACGCCCGGACCCGTCGCGCCGGGTACGAGCGGCGCGGCGCCCCGCGCATCTCCGCCCTCCAGTGTGGAGGTCGCGGGCCGCTGGCTCTTCTTCGTCGGACTCATCGGCGTCGTCGGCGGCTCGTGGGTGACCGCGAGCGCGCCCGGCGACGCGCCGCGCGGGACCCGGACGCTCGCCGGGCGCGGATGGTTCATCACCGTTGCCGGTCTCATCGTCCTAGCAGAGGCCCAGCGCCGGGCGGCGGAGGCAGGTGTCGGCGGTTTGTTGAAAACGCCCCTCGGGCACGCGTTGATCTGGCGCGCCGTCGCCCTGGCGGTGGCCGGTCTCGCGCTCTTCGCGGCGTCGCGGTCCCTCGGCCGGCGCCGCCGGATGCTCCTCTGGCTTTCGGTCCTCGCGGGCGCCGGCGCCGCCTTCGCGCACGTGGCGGCCGGACACGCGGCCGCGGCGTCACCCGAGTGGGCAGAGGTGCCTGCCCAGTGGGTGCATATCGTCGCCGTGTCCGTCTGGCTCGGGGGGCTCGCCGCGCTCCTGGGTTCGCTCCGTGGAACGCCCGACCGGAACGTCGCGTCCGTCGTGCGGCGGTTCTCGACCGTCGCCGGTGTGGCGATCTTCGTCGTGCTCGGAACCGGCGTCTTTCGTTCGTTCGGCTCGCTTCATCGATTCAGCGATCTGTGGTCCTCGTCCTACGGGATCGTCATCATCGTGAAGGCGGGCTTGCTGCTCGCCCTCGCCGCGCTCGGCGCGATCAATCGGTACCGAAACGTGCCACGGGCTCATATGACGCTCGACGGTCTGCGCCGGGTCTCGCGTACCGAGGTCGTCGTCGGAGTCGGAGCGCTCGTCGCCGCCGCGCTGCTCGCGAGCCTCGCGCCGCCGCCGCCGGCCGCGCGCGCATCCGCACCCGCCGGGATCGTCGTGAGCGGCGCCGACTTCGGAACGACGGTCCGCGTCCGTCTCTCGGCGACGCCGGGGACCGCGGGAAGCAACGTCTTCCAGGTGAAGATCACCGACTACGACACGGGCGATGCCGTCCGCGCCTCGCGCGTGTCGCTTCGCTTCACCTTCCTGGACGATCCGACGGTTGGCCAGAACACCCTGGAGTTGAAACGCGACGGCGACGTCTACAAAGGCACCGGCTTGTCGCTGTCTCTCGCCGGGCGTTACAGCGTCGCCGTGTTGATCGAGCGAGGCACCGCGTCGCAGGAGATCAACTTGCCGCTCGCGACGCGATGCATCACGACCGCGGTCCCCGGTCCTCCGACCATCTACACCGTTCAACTCGGAGGCGGCGCGACCGCGCAAGGCTACGTCCGTCCGGTCAGCGCCGGCCTGAGCGAGGTCCACGTAACCTTCTTCGCGGCGTCCGGGAACGAGCAGCCGGTCGACGGAGGGCTCACGCTCCGTGGCTCGTCGGCGGATCGCAGCCTGCAGCTCACATCGCGAAAACTGAGCGCCGGACACTTCGTGGCCGACGGGCCGCTCGCGTCGGGCCTCTGGAGGTTCGACTTCTCGGCGAACGCGGGCGGCCGGTCCTTGCGAGGCTGCTTCACCGAGACAATTCGTTGATGATGGAGGCGACGATGAAACGTTCGTACGTCATCTGCGCGGCGCTCGGAATGGCGCTGCTTCTCGCGAGCTGCGGAGGATCGGGCACGGGCGCCCAGCCCTCGTCGAGTTCCCCCACCCCGATCGCCCGGCCGTCTTCGACGGCGACGATGGCGATCGTTTCCCCGAAACCCGGCGACGTGGTCTCGACGAGTGGCGTTCTGGTGAAGGTGTCCCTCGAGGGAGCGACGCTCTCGAAGCAGGCGTCCACGAATCTGCGGCCCGATCAGGGCCACATCCATCTCCTGGTCGACGCGAAGACGATCACGCTCCTCGGCTCGCTCGAGGTGGAGACAGGCCCACTGTCACCGGGGCCTCATCTCATCCAGGTCGAGTTCGCGGCAAACGACCACGGACCGTTCAACCCGCGCGTTCTCGCGCAGGTCACCATCCGGGCCGAATGACCGTCGCGGCCTCACGGATCGAGACCCGTGCGCCGGCGCGGGAGCAGCTGCTTCTTCTCGCCGCCGTGGCCGGGTGCGTGTCGCTGACGGCCCGCGGCGTCTCCTGGCGCGCCATCGCGCTGACGGTTGCCGTCGGGGCGGCCGCGTGGCTGGCTCCCGCGAGACGGGAACTGCGCGCGTCGGTCCGTACGTGTGCGTGCGCGCTGGCGGTCGGGGTCGGCGCTTTCGCCCTCGTTCGGTGGAGGCTCGTGGTGCTGCCGTACTCGGGGACGATGATCGCGGGTGCGGCGAGCATCGTCGGGGCCATCGCGGAAGAGATCTTCTTCCGTCGCCTCGTCTACGACGCTCTCGCTCGCTGGGGCGGCTCGGTCGCCATCGCCGGCGGCGCGATCGCGTTCGCGGCGATCCACGTTCCGGCCTACGGGTTCAAGGTCCTGCCGATCGACCTCGCAGCCGGACTGCTCCTCGGATGGCAGCGCCGGATCACCGGAACCGTCACGGTGCCGGCCCTCACCCACGTCGCCGCCAACGTGCTCTCGATCTTGTGACCCGGCCGGTCAAGGGGTTCCTGATCGGCGCGGTCCTCGTCGCCGCGTATATCGCCGTCGGGGTCACCGCGCCCTTCGGTCCGACGCGTCCGCTGCTCGACGCGATCGGCCCCCAGCAGCCCTATCAGTGGGTCAATCCCGATCCGCTCTTCGCCGGGGGGAACCGGAAACCGCATTCGGTGACGCTCACCGTCCAGCTGGACGCGTCCGGCTCGCAGACGCCGAGCATCGCGACGCCGGACGGTCAGGCGGGTCTGGTGTTGCCGCCGGGCGCGTTCCCCACCAAGGCCGGCGAGTCGAAGATCTCGGTCGTCGTGGATCCTCTGGATCCGATGACGATCGGGCCGCCGCCGACGGGGATGCGTTACGACGGCAACGCCTATCGCTTCACGGCGACGTACGCAAAGTCGAAGACGCCGGCCGCGCTCACGAAGACGGCTACGATCGTGCTGCGGTTCCCGATCCTCGCGACCAAGATCTACCGTCGCGACGGCGAGGCGTGGACCGAGCTGAAGGCGACGCCGCTCGGTGCCAGCCAGCAGATCTACGCGGACACGGCGATGATCGGCACCTTCGTCGCCGCGAGCCTTCCCCTCGAGGACACGACGAAGAAGAAGAAGAGCTTCCCGACCGCCCTCGTAATCTCGATCGCGGCGGCCGTCGTCGCCGCGGGGGCCGGTCTCATCGCGCGGCTGCGCGGCAAGAAGCGCCGCCGCCGGAGCCAGTCTCGGACGCAGCCGCCTCGGAAGCAGCCTCCGCGGAAGCGCCCTCCTCCGCGGAAGCGCTAACCCTGCGGTGGGTGCAGCGGCACGATCATCGCGAAGGTCGAGCCCTCACCAACCGTTGACTCCACCGATATCCGGCCGCCGTGCGCCTCGGCGATGCGGCGGCTGATGTACAGACCGAGACCCGCTCCCCGCAGTCCGTCCGTCCCTTGCGTGCGTCCCCGCGCGAACCGTTCGAACAAACGAGCCTGTTCTGCCGGGCCGATGCCGACGCCGCGATCGACCACCTCGACGACGAGGTTGGGCCCGTCGGCCCGCGCGCGCACGGTCACCTCCGCGCTGGGGTCCGAGTAGCGGCACGCGTTCGAAAGAAGGTTCGCGAGCGCCTGCTTCAAGCGATCGCGGTCACCCGTCGCCTGCGCCGGCTCGTCGTACGCGTCCAACATGATCGGACGACCCGGCCACGCGGAACGGGCGTCGGCGAGCGCCTCCTCCAGAAGGTCACGCACATCGAACGGGATGAACGCGTATCCGAACGTGTCGCTCTCGATGCGCGACGCGTCCAGGATGTTTTCGACGAGCGAGGCCATCCGGTCGACCTGGCGCACGATCACCTCGTACGCCTGCTGCCGTTCGTCGCCCTCCAGCAGGTCCGGCTGATCGCGGAGCATCTGTCCGAACCCGCGGATGGTCGCCATCGGGTTGCGAAGCTCGTGCGACACGATCGAGACGAAATCGGATCGCATCTGATCGAGATGCTCGAGCCGCAAACGAGCATCGTGCTCGGCCTGGCACGCGCGCGCGACGGGTCGCGCGATGAGGATCGTCCCGACGGCCCACGCCGCGATCAACGAGGCCAGCGCCACCACGGCCAACGCGATCCACGTGCCCCGGCTACCGTCCGCCGTCACCGCGGCCGGGACAACCACGGGGATCAGGACAAGCAGAGCGAGCCCGAAAAGGCGAAGACGTAAGCGGGACGGACCTGGTGCTGCCGAACGCACGCGAGGCAGTGTACCTTTTGGCCTGAGTGTCTCTCTCGCAGTTCAACCGCGTGCTACGCTCCGGCGCCGAGCAGAGCGAACTTCTATGAGTGTTGCGCCTCCGATCCGCGTGGTCGTCGTCGACGACCACGAGATGTTCGCGCAAGGGATGGCTACGGCCCTCGGCGCCGATCCCGGGATCGACGTCGTCGCGACGGCCGGCACCGTCGAGTCGGGCGTCGCCGCCGTCCGCTTGCACGCCCCCGACGTCGTGCTGATGGATTTCGAGCTTCCCGACGGGGACGGCGCGAGCGCGACCGAGCGCATCAAATCCGAGGTTCCCGACGCGCAGGTCGTCATGGTGACCTCCTTCGACGACGAAGCTGTTCTCATCCGCGCGATCGAGGCCGGCTGTTCGGGGTTCATCACGAAACACAAGGCGATCCAGGAAGTGGTCAGCGCCGTGCGCGCGGCGCGCGCAGGCGAAGCGTTGATCTCGCCCTCGATGCTGGCGCGACTCCTCCCGAAGCTCCGGCGGAGCCCCCGAGGGCTCGGCTCCGACCTCACCGCGCGCGAGGTTGAGGTTCTGAAGCTCCTCGCCGAGGGCGTGTCGAACCAGCAGATAGCGGAACGGCTCGTCCTCTCCCTCCACACGGTGCGGAACCACGTGCAGAACGTGATCGGCAAGCTCGGCGCCCACTCGAAGCTCGAGGCCGTCGCGGCCGCCGTGCGTGAGGGGATCGTCGCTCGCCACGCCTGAGAGCGTCCGTTTTGGTCGCTCTGGTCCCCCCGCACTAGCGGGAGATAGTGCGAATGCATCTGGCCCGAGCCTCCGGCCGGTGCGACAAATATCCACGGGGGAGGGGGAGAGGTCTCTCCACCTCGGTTCGGGGGATCACGTTGTCGGAACTCAGTCGCAGTCTGAAGGTCGAGCGCCCGCTCGAGGATCTCGCCGAGATCCTCGGGACACGGCCGTCCGACTGGCTGCTTCCGTTCGCCCGCATCGCCGTGCATGCCGGCGAATCGGCCGGCGACCGCCGGGCGGAGGAGATCTCGCGCGGACCTCGTCCGACGCGGCACGTCCAGATCGACATCACCGACCTCCCGCCGGGTGACGAACCGGACCGCGTCGACTTCGCCGTCGTATGGGAGACGAGTGGCTTCCGTTGGGTGTTCCCGTCGTTCGACGGCCGCATCGTGGCCGTGCGTGACGAAGGCGGTTGCCTCATCACGATCGAGGGCTCGTACCGCGATCCCCTTTCGGCATCGGGCCCGGCCGGCAAGGAGGCCGCGTCCGCCGCGGCGTCCGCCAGCGCGACGACGTTGCTGAACGTCGTCCGTGCCGCCGTCGAGGAACAGGCGCGTCAGGGCGCCTGATCCTCGCGTAGTGCATCTATCCCAGCCCATGTTGACGCACCTGCGGCTTACGAAGCGCGCCCCGGAACCGATTGGATAAGGAGCGCAAGACGCAGCTTTTGAAATCAAGAAACAGGCCAGCGGGGGAACGAAGGAGCAACCTGCGGGGGAGAGATCGGGTCGATCCGATCTCGGCAGGAGGGGCCCCGGAAACGGGGCCTCACCCTTTCGGCGGCCTCGCGGGGGAGGCCGCCGGGAGGGATACCCGAACGGAGGAACGGCATGGACGCACCGGGTGGGTGGGTGGAATCGAAGAGGTTCCCACAGAAGGGAAGTGTTCGGTCCAGGCACGTTCGCTACGTCGGCAAGTCCTTCACTCCCGCCACGGATTCCTATCGGCTGGGCGACACGCGGTCGCTCAACCTCTCGACCCAACACGACTCCGGATACGCGCCGACGCCGGTCGGCCGCATCAACGACCTCGGCGTGATCGCGCCGCTCGCTCTCGCCGCGTTGTGGGAAGCGGCCTTCGCGTACGAAGCCGGGCCGCTATCGACGTGGAGTAACTAGGCGGCGGCGCCGGCGCTCCGCCGTTCGGCGGCCCGCGCCCTGGGGGAACAACCGGATCCGCGACGGAAGCGTTCGTGCCGTCCGACCGATCGCCACCGCGCCCGCCCGGAACGCCGCCTCGCGCGCGGAACTCCAGCGGAAGCCGTACTCCTCACGTAACTTCGGCGGGAGCAGCCCGACCGTCATCAACGACAGAGGCGCGAACACCGGACGCGGCACGAAGCGAAGCCTGGGCGCCAGGATCTGTCCGGCCAGCTCTCGGGCGACCGATCCGATCGCGATCTCGTCGCTCGCGACGCGGGCTTCGTACCAGTCCGCGAACTCACGATAGGTCGCCGGCATCCCGGCCTCGGGAAGACCGAGCATGTGCGCGACCGTCTTTGTCTCGTGGTAGTAGGCCTCGCGGACGTCATCGCTCAGCGGTGAGAAGAGGAGCTCATAGGTGCGGACGCCGGTATCGATGAGCGTCGCCTGAACCCACGCCAGCAGCTCGGGCTCTTCGGCTCGATACGGCGTCCCGGCCGGGAAGCGGCCGGTGTCCTCGCTCAACGTACCCTGGACCCGCGCGTGCACCGAACGGACCGTCGCCGAGCATCGTTCGGCCTCGCCGGTCGTCCCGAACACGATGCCGAGCGTCGCGTCCAGCGTCCGCCGCAGGCGTCGCAGTGGATCGGACCGGAAGTCGCTGTGATCGGCGACGCCGGCCGCGACGAGCGGATGGGCAACCTGCAGCAGCAACGCGCATCCCCCGCCGACGAGCAACGCTTGTTCTCGGTTGATCCGCCGCGACACGCTGTCGGGCGCGAACAGGCCCTGATCCGAATCCACGCGCCCAACGATAGCGCCCTTCCTGCGGAGGAGAGGGCCCAGGGGAGAGAATAAGCGGCCGTGGGCGGTGAGCGATGAGTTCCGCGCAGCCGACGATGTGGCGGGCGCTGGGTTTTCGCGACTTCCGCCTGGTCTGGAGCGCCCAGGTGCTCTCGGAGCTCGGGGACTGGGCGGCGCGCGTCGCGCTCGCCGTTCTCGTTCTCGATCGCACCGGGTCCAAGGTTCTGACGGCGGCGGTGACGGGGATCGGTTTCCTGCCCTGGGTGGGGATCGGGCAGGCGCTTGCCGCTCTGGCGGATCGTTTCCCCCGCCGGTCCGTCATGGTCGGCGCCGACCTCGTTCGCGCGGGCGCTTTCTTCGCGCTCAGCGTCGTCGATCCGGTGTGGGCGATGCTCCTCCTCGCGTTCGTCGCCGCTGCGGCCACGCCGCCCTTCGAGGCGGCGCGCGCGGCAACGATCCCCGAGGTCGTCTCGGACGAGGGCTACGGCGACGCTCTCGCCCTGTCCAACATCACCTATCAGGCGGTGCTCGTGCTCGGGTACCTCTTCGGCGGGGGGCTGGTCGTCTTCGTTGGCGCCCGCACGGCGCTTGCGATCAACGCCGGCTCGTTCGTGGTGTCGGCGGTCCTGCTGTCGTTCGTGACGGCCGGACGGATCGCGCGTCGCGCGGCCAGCGTCGGCGCGAGCATCCGGGCAGCCGCGCGCATGATCTTCGGAGATCCCTTCGTGCGCCGGGCCGCCGGGATCGCCACGGTCGGCGGCGCCGCGGGGATCGTCGGAGAGGCTCTGGTCGCCGTGTACGTGCGCGAGAACATGCCGGGGACCGGCGACTGGGCCATCGGCGTCCTGGCGGCAGCCGTCCCCGCGGGAACGATCCTGGCGTCGACGCTGGTGCGCCGTCGCGGCAAGCACGAGGATCTGCTGCGCACCTCGTCGATGGTGATCATCCTCGGTTCGATCGGGGGGATCCTTTGGCTCCTCATCGAACCGCCCAACATGTGGGCGGCGGCGGGGTTCTTCTCGATCGGCATCATGTTCGCCATGGTGATCCCCGTCTACGCGGTCCTCGGGACGCGCCTCCCCGATGAGATGCGAGCGACCGCCTTCGGACTCCTGCAGGGGATGCTGCTCGGCAGCGAAGCGCTGGCGGCCATCGCGGGCGGCGGCTTGGCCGTCGCCGTCGGCTCCGGTCCGGCCAGCGCGCTGGCACTGTTCCCGGCGCTCGGCTACGGACTGTTCGCGTACTTCGTCGCGCCGGGCGGACGGCTCACGCTGCCGCGGCTCGGCAGTAAGCGTCGCGCTGCGTCCGGTACCAGCTGAAGTCGGTCGTGGCGATGACATGGGCCCACGCCGTCGCGTAGGTCTCGATCTCGTTCATGATCGTCGCGCGTTCGGCGTCGCTCGTCGCCAGCGACAGACGCTCGGCGTTCCGCCACGCGCCTTCGCGCCACGACTTCAGCATCTCGAGCGCGCCCACCTCATCGACCGGCGACGGGGAGGCGTCGGCCAGTCCCACCATCGGGTCGTAGCGTCTGGCGATCTCGTCCTCGATGCCGTCGAGCACCGCCGAGAGGATCTCGTCGACGCGATCGTGATCGCCCTTGCGCGAGGCGCCCTTGCCGTCGACGAGCCCCACGGCGGAGAGCGCGACGGGCAGGTCGCGCTGGATGTGCGCGTTCATGCCGAGGAAAACGTCCTGCACGGCGTTCGTGCTTCCCCGCTGCGCAGCGTCGAACGCGATCCGCCAGGCGTCCGGCACGGCCCCGCCGGTGAACGCGTCGAAGTAGAGGTCCGCGAACGCGCGGTCGAGGTTGATGATGGCCGCCTCGTCGTCGAAGAAGAGCGGTTGGCGTTTATCCGACAAGTACGCGCGGAAGCCTTGCGTCGTGATCAGGTAGGTGAGCGCGAACACGGCGCGGTGGTCGCACGAGGCGTCGAGGGGTTCCCAGGCATCGATCATGTCGGCAATCACTCCGTCCACGCACGAGGGGGACGGCGAGGCGCCGCAGGGTTGCGCGGGATCCGCGGGAGCCGGTACGCCGGGCCGCGGCGGGAGCAGGTTCGGCCACGGGACGTTCCCGAGCGGGTGGTCGGCCGCGGCGGCAAACGGCGCCGCTATCGCGATCGCGACACCGAGGGCGAGCAGGCGCAGACGCATCCTCATATCCCTTTCTGCGTCGAGCGTTCCCGCTCCTGCGCCCTCTAAGCGAACGCGGCGACGAGGAGGGGCTCGACGAGTGGATGCTTTCCGTCGTCGATCCCGAAATAATCGAGTCCGAACTTCACGCGCTCGTACACCTCGCGCCACTCGAGGTCCGATCGGGTGCCGCGGTAGTAGCCGCAGGCCAGGTGGTAGAAGAGCGCCTCGATCAAGAACGCCTGGTAGTCGGTCACGTCGTCGGTGTACGAGAAAACCGCACCCACCTTGCTCGTCTGCTGCAGCTGGCGCATCAACGGCATCTCGCGTCCGAGCTGGCAGCAGGACAGGTACAGCGCGTCGACGCGCAGATCGCGGAAGAGACGCAACACGTCTCCGCGACGCAGGTCCAGGGATTCTCCGTCGGTGAGACCGATCGACGTCCGCGCCCGGCTGGCCTTCCCGTGCGCGACGATGTGAACGACGTCGAAGCGTCGCCGGCCGCGCGCGTGGGTGAGGAACTTGTCGAGATCGGCGCGCGAGTGGATCTGCTTTGCGATGAATTCGAGATCGCCGAAGTTCTCGAAGAACTCCTCGAGGAAGCGGCTCTCGGATCGATCCGACGTCAGGTCGGTGTCCAGGAGCGTCTCGAGAAGCATCACGCGCATCTTGCGCGGGCGCTTCGCCAGCGGCCGCGCAAGGGGCTTGACGGGGATGGGCTCCGACGGTTGGAGCGGGCGGTCAGGCGCCATATTTCTGCAGGCGTCCCGCGTGGGCCAGCATGATCGGCATCAGCGTCATCGTCGGCCGGATGCCGAGCGCACCGGCCGCGCAGAAGCGCTCCCCGAACCGCGTCACGTCGTCGCGCTGCTCGCGCGTCGACCACAGGATCGTCGGGACCGGATGCCATGAGTGCGCGGCCATCTGCGTCGGCGTCGCGTGGTCACCGGAGACGACGATCACGTCCGGCCCCAACGCGCGCAGGGCAGGGACGGCGGCGTCCAGGGCTTCGATCGCGGCGATCTTCCGGGTGCGGTCGCCGTCCTCACCGGCCGAGTCCGTCGACTTGTGGTGGACGAAGAAGTAGTCGTACGAGTCCCACGCATCACGAAGGATCGTCAGCTGATCCGCGAGATCCTTCGGTGTGCCGAGGACGTCCATCCCCACAAGCCGCGCGACGCCGCGATACATGGGATAGATCGCGACGGCTCCGGCGCGCACGCCGTAGCGCTCCCGGAACGAGGGCAGTTCCCGGTGCGAGTCGAACCCCCGCAGCAGGATGCCGTTCGCCCCAGGCTCGTCCCGCAACAGAGCGCGGATCTGCGCGTCGAGCTCGTTCACGAGGTCGGCGGTTCGCTTCGCCGCCGGGTCGGCGGCCGTCGCCTCGCGCGGCGGCACGCCGGTGGTTTGCGGGTCGGTGTCGGTCACGCGCGGGTCCAGACCCTCACCGCGAAGCACGACGAGGACCCGGTGCTCGCGTTCGTGCCGGAAGAAGACCTCGACGCCGTTGTCCAACTTCACGTCGCGTTGCAAGCGGTCGACGATCGCGCGCGCCTCGGGATCGGGCACGCGGCCCGCGCGGCGGTCGATGATCGTTCCGTCCCGCGCCAGCGTGCAGAGGTTCCCGCGCGCCGCGACGTCGCCCGGCGCGAGCGGGAACTCGAGACCGGCCGCCGACAGCGCGCCGCGTCCAAGCTCGAAGCGTTCCGGGTCGTAACCGAACAGCGCGAGATGGCCGGGGCCGGATCCGGGCGTGATCCCGGGCCCGACGGGCTCGACGAGTCCCGTGATCCCCTCGGCGGCGAGCGCGTCGAGGTTCGGCGTGGACGCGTCCTCGAGCTCCGTCTCGTGCGTCGCGTCGGCGTACCCACCGAGGCCGTCCATGACGACGAGGAGGATGCGCGTGGTCGCGTCCTCCCTGACGAGGGGCGTGAGGTCCATCGAACCCAATGCTACCGGGCGGGGTGCGCCCGACCGGCCTTTAGGCGCCCGCGCGCTCTCGCGATTCGCGCGCCGCCCACCCGAAGATCCCCTTGGCCATGAGGGACGGCTCGGCGGCCACGCGCGCCTCATAGACCGCCGCGCGGATGCCGAGGATCTCTTTGTCGTCGGGGGCCGCCAGCGCGGCCGTCTCCGCGAGATGTGCGGCCAGCCGCAGGTCCCCGTCCTCCATCACCTCGCTCGCGCGCGCCGCGATCTTGCCGGCGCCGCCGGCCAGCGCGGCCAGCTCCCGCGCGACCGCCGCATCCGGTGCCGGCTTCAGCCGCGAGGGATTGAGGTCGTACCACCCGCCGTACAAGCGCCAGACGTTGTGGATGATGAACTCGGGGTCGTCGTAGATCGGGCGCAGGTAGGGGCGCTCCATCAAGCGTTCCGGAGGGGTGACCGCGTGCAGGATCGCGTCGAGCGACGCGCCCTCGTTCATCATCTCGACGGTCGCATCGTGGATGAACTCGAGCAGCTCCGCCGTGTCGCTCAACGTCTGTCGGATCCGATCCGCGCCGACGACCGGGAAGCCGTGGCCGGGAAGCAGCATCTCGGGTTCGAGGGCGATCATCTCGCGCAGCGCGCGCGCCCAATCGCCCGGGTAGCGCTGGACCTTCTGGGGGTTGCCGCAGTTCGGCGTTCCCCAGATGAACATGTCGCCGCAGCAGATCAGTTTCCGGCCCGGGATCCACGTCCAGGTGTGGTCGTCGGTCTCGCCGCGCGCGTGGTGCATCTCGAACCGTTCCCCGCCCACCTCGAACGCGTGCACGTCGCGATACGTCCGGTCCGGGTAGCGATACTCGCGGGGCCAGTCGAGCTGCATCAGACCGAACTGCCTGCGGTTGACCCACGCGTTGTATCCGGCGGTCAGGATGTAACGGTCGAAGCGCGGCCCGACGTTCTCGTGCGCGTAGACGGTCGGCGCCGGCCATCCGTACTCGCGCGCCTCCTCCTCGAACGGCGGCGTCCCGAAGATGTGATCGACGTGGCCGTGGGAGTAGACGGCGGATGCCAGCGGCTCCATCGACCAACCGCGGATCCGCTCGTGGATCGTCGACGCCATGAAGAAGATGCCGGTGTCGAGGAGCACGAGGCCGTCGCCGGTTGCGATCGCGTGCACGTTCGCAAGACTAGAGATCGTCGCGAGGCCATCCCCGATCTCGGTGAGCGCTCCGCTGGCGGCCCAGGGCGAGGAGAACGGATTGTGCTCCTCGATGGTCAGGTCTCCGCGCCAGACGCGATCGGCGATATCGAGCAACCCCTCGGCCACGGCGACCTCCCCGCTCGGCGACGCGGTCAGGGTACGGCGAGGAGGTTCAGTCGGGCACGTCGACGCGGGGCTTCGCCGGTCCGGCCGCCTTCCTCGGGTATCCCGGCGCGACGAGACTCTTGATCTTGTCGCGCCGGTGCTTCCCCGGGAAGGCGGCGCGCTCGGCCGCGGCGAGCGCCTCGCGGGCGGTCGCCGCGTCGATGGTGACGACGCGCGCGGCTTTGATCTCGACGAGAACGCGGTAGCGCATGGTGCTGCGCATTATTCGCGGGGGCGCGGCCTGCCGCCAGGATCCCTTCTGCCGCTTCGCCCCATCTTCCTCTGAACCCGCCGTATCACCCGCGCCCGCCGCAGCGCTTACGAGAAAAGACGACGGGGGCCGGGCTCGGGGGTGCGGCAGGACGGTGCTTTGCGGCATGCCCTGACCGCGGGGGGGCCCGACCCACCGTCGTACCCGCCACTTTCGGTGTTTTCTCGACCACTTCCTACAGGACCAACGTCTAAACGGGGTGCGTCGCGCGTCACTTTCATGCAGGCCCCGCGCGGGAGGCCCGCAATCCTGCGCGTGAACGACCGCGCGCAGCCTATGGATGTCTGCTTCGCGGGACAGAAATCGGAGATCGAGGAGTCGCGGCCGGGTGGCTCCGGGGGCGGGACTCGTACCCGCAACCTAAGGATTAACAGTCGCGGCCCGGCCAACCTGTGGAGCTATGGTGTTCCACCAGGTGATTCTCGCAACCCATGTGGCGGTCAGCCGCTCTCGTCGCATTGGTTCCGCGCGGCGAAGGTCCAGTGGGATGCGAGACCGGCTGTTTTCAGAGCCTTGACTGAGGAAGGAATCTGCGGACCAGGTTAACGTCGTACTTGGGCACCGCCAGCTCAAGCGTTCCTTCCGAGGTCTCGGCGACGATCACCCGGAACTGGCTCCCTTTCAACCGCAGATCCGTGGCTGGATCCACGCTGACGATCCGATTCACAGAGCGGAGCTCGATCGGCGCACCGTGCCTTCGTGAGAACGGCCGCCAGGTTGCTTCATGAGCGAGAAGATCCAGGGTGCCATGCGTGAACGTCCGCGGGTACTCCTCGAACGAGCCTCTCAGAAAGCAGGAGACCGCTCGCCCTTCACCGCTCTGTACTGCATCCGCATCGCGTGCGAGGTCGGCCTCGCTCGGTTTGCGGCCAAGCGTCTTATCATGTCCCAGAACGTGCGTGTTCCGACCGCGCGCTTCATTGGCCTCCCGTTCGGCACGGAAATTCGGATTCCGTCATGACCTCCCCTGGGAATCGAATCGATCCCTACCCTAACGTCCGGTGGCATGGTTTCGAGACCATCCCGTGTCCGATGTTAGGTACAGAATAGCTTCGAGTGCGTGACGACTAGCTGGCCTATGACTCCGCCGTTCTCGAGCCATGGACGTTCAGTGCGTCGGAACGGCGGGAGTTATCGACAGACGCATGAAAGCACTGATGGTCGCGGTGACGGGGCTCCGGGGGCGGGACTCGAACTCGCAACCTGGATCTGGACCACCTGTGGCGCCGAGCTCGACGATGAGCCGCCAGAGCTTGGAACCGTCTGGGTCGCTACCCTTGAAGGCATGACGATCCAGCGGATGGACAACGTCGGCATCGTTGTCGACGACCTCAAGGCTGTTATCGCCTTCTGTCTCGAACTTGGTCTGGAGCTGGAGGGCGAGGCGACCGTCGAGGGACGGTGGGTGGACCGCTGCGTCGGGCTCGACGGTGTCCGAAGCGACATCGCAATGATGCGGACTCCGGACGGCCACGGGCGGCTCGAGCTGATCAAGTTTCACACGCCGCCGGCTACCACCGCCGAGCCGAACGCGCCGGTGAACACGCTGGGTATACGTCGCATCATGTTCGCCGTCGAGGACATCGAGGACGTCCTTGCCCGCCTGCAGGCCCGCGGCGCCGAACTTGTCGGCGAGGTGGTGCAGTACGAGGACAAATACCGGCTCTGCTACGTGCGCGGCCCCGAGGGCATCATCGTGGCGCTGGCCGAGCAGCTCAGCTGAAGCAACCTCCCCAAGCTGGTGGCGCATTGCCCGGTGCTCGTCGTAGAAGAGCTTTGCGGGCGTGTCCATCTCGACCTCCAATGGGCCGTTCTCGAACCGTTTAAGGTGTGTCCGCCTGAGTCGTGGACTTGTCGACAGGCGGATGAACGCGCTGGTGAAGCCCGGGGTGGCTCCGGGGGCGGGACTCGAACCCGCAACCTACGGATTAACAGTCCGCCGCGCTGCCAGTTGCGCCACCCCGGAATGGGCCCGCGGAGTATAGCGCGAGCCGATCCCGGCACCCGGGCGATCGGCGCTGCGCGTGTGTGGGACTTTGCCCGCCTCGTTATGCTGTCGCTCGAAGCTCGATCCAGGGACGATGCCGCGGGAACGGTCATCGTGAAAAGCCCCGACGTGAACCTCACCCGGAGGAGATTGCGCGTAGTGGAAACGGACAAAGCAGGCCGTTCGCCGCCGGAACGCGCACCCCGCGCGCGCGGATCCGATACGCGCGACAGGATCCTCGAAGCCGCGGAAGACGTCTTCGGCCGGCTCGGATTCCACGACGCGTCTATCGTTGAGATAACCCAGAAAGCCGGGGTCGGCCTCGGGACCTTCTACCTCTACTTCGGAAGCAAGGTCGATGCCTTCCGCGAACTCGTCCGGACACGACGCGATGACTTGCGGCAAGCGGCCAAGGAGGCGGCTGCGACGCAGACCAGCCAGCGGGAGATGATACGTGCGGCCTTCGGGGCGTTCTTCGCCGGGATCGCCGAACATCGCGGGGCGTTCAGGCTGATCCGGGAGGCAGAATTCGTAGATCGCGCCCTCGTCCTGGAGCTCTACGAGCTCCCCACCCAAGATTTCCGCCAAGGAGTGGAGGGCGCCGTGTCTGCAGGGAACCTTCCACAGGGAGACGCGGAGATGCTGGCGTGGTGCGCGGCGGGGATGGCCGAGTTCGTCGCGTTGCGCTGGATCGTATGGGGCGAGGGTGGCTTGCCCGAAGAGCGCCTCGACGCTTTCGTCGATGCGATGCTGCGTCTCGTCGGCTCTTCCGAGACGGCGTCCCACTGATGATCGATCAACTCTCGAGAGCTTTGCGCGCGGCGCCGTGGATGCTCTCGAGAGCGGTCTGATACTGGTGCAGACGGGCTTCGAGTAATGCTGCGAGCCGCTCTGCCTCTTCCAATCTTGTGAGCGCTTCCTCTAGATCCAACGCGCGCAGGTAATCCTCCGGCTCGTCCGCCGTCATTGGGTCCTCTCCCCGCTAGGGTTGCCGCCGCCAAGTACCCGGTCCATCCTTTACGAGCACGACCCTTATGCCAATAGGGCGTGTTGCCCGATTTCCTCTAGTCACAAAGAACTAGTCACTCTCGTTCTCGACTAAGCCTCGGCCTCTCGAGAAACTGCCTCTCCGAGCGAAACAAACGAGTCGTTCGCCCTATTAAGAGTCGACCAGGTCGGTCCGAATACTGAACCAGTATTCATCGGCGGGGATGTAAAGGGGCGAAACGTGATGGATAGGCGTCGAATCTGGTGGCTGCTGCTCTCTATCGGGCTGCTCGCGGGCGCTCCGTGGGCGGTCACGCACGCGATGTGGGCGGATTCGCAAGCGGTGACGGGGAACACCTTCACGACCGGCTCCGTCGACATCTCGACGACGCCGACCTCCGCGCTCGTGACGTTCACCGGCATGGTGCCGGGGGACAAGGTCACGGCGCCGCTCACCGTCCAGAACGCGGGCACCTTGCAACTGCGGTACGCGATGACGACGGGGATCTCGGGCAGTACGACTTTGTCCGACGGACTCGAGCTTCAGGTCAAGAGCGGCGTCACGACGTGTTCCAACGCGGAGTTCGATGCGGACGGCACATCGCTGTACAACTCCTCGCTGACGAACGGCGCGATCGGTAGTGCCACGCAGGGCGGGCAAGCCGGAGACCGGACGCTCAACAGCAGCGCGAGCGAGGTCCTGTGCTTCCAGGTTCGCCTGCCCTCGGGAGCCGCCGGCGCGTTGCAGGGTCTGTCGACGACGGCGACATTCACGTTCGCCGCCGAGCAGACCGCGAACAACCCGTAAAGCCTCACCTTCGGGGTGGGTCTACGTCGGGACCCACCCGCGTCACGGGAGACAGATGAAGACGATCAGACGCGGTGCCGGGGTGGTGATGTGGATCCTCGGGATCATCGTGGCCGTCGCTCTCGCCGCCACTTTCGTGCCGACGTTCTTTGGTCTCGAGACGATGATCGTCGCGAGCGGGAGCATGGGCCGCACGATGCCCGTCGGATCGGTCGCCCTCACGCGAGAGGTCGATAGCCACGCGATCGGCGTCGGCGACGTGATCAGTTTCCGCCGGCGCGGCACGGACGGAACGACCACGCACCGCGTCGTCGCCGTGAAGGTCGAGGCCGGGCAGCTGTCATTTACGACCAAGGGCGACGCCGCCGGCGCCGCCGACCCGGACCCGGTCGTCGCCTCGGGACGGATCCACCGCGTCGAGTACGTGGTCCCCGCCGTCGGTTCCATGGTCCGTTACGCCCGCAGTCCTCTCGGAGTCCTCGTGCTCATCGTTCTCCCCGTCGTCGCACTGAGTCTCGATCGCGAGCGCACTCGCCGGACGCGGCGACGCCCTACGATCGACGCCGACGTGGGCTGGTCGGCTACCACCTTCCGGCTCATCACGGCCGCTCCCGAGGCGCAGAGGAAGACCGCCACGGGGTGATTCCCGTGCGCCGAGTCTCCGTCCTCGGCGTCGCGCTCCTGATAACCGGGGGAACGGCGCTGACCGCCTACGCGGTGTTCCAGTCCACCAAGACGGTTCCGTCGAATGCGTTCAGTACGGCCGCCGATTGGTCGCCGCCGGTCGTATCGACGTCGGTCATCGGGAAGAGCACCGGCGGATCGGCGGGGTACATCAAGCAAGGCGCGACCTACTACGTGTACGCGAACGTGACAGACTCGGGGAATCCGGCGGCCGGCGTTTCGAGCGTGACGGCGAACGTCTCGACGGTGACGACGGGTCAGACCGCCGCGGCGCTGACGGCCGGCTCGTACACGGCCGACGGCGTCTCGTACAGCTATCGAAGCGCGACCCTCACCGCCGACGTCGTGCTGACGGCCGGCCCCTACACCTATTCGATCACCGCGACGGACGCGGGGAGCAGATCCGCGACGCAGTCCGGCTTCACGGTAACGGTCGACAACACCGCGCCGTCGGCGTCGGACGTCCAGACGGCCAACGGCGGGTCGATCGTCGGCCGGGCTCAACAGGGAGACTCGATCACATTCACATATAGCGAGACGATCGACCCGAACTCGATCCTCTCCGGATGGTCCGGGGCGTCCGCCAGCGTCGTCGTTCGCCTCAACAACGGTTCCAACGACACCGTCACGATCTACGACGCAGCGAACTCGAGTCAGCTCCCGCTCGGGACGGTCGATCTCGGACGGACCGACTACACAACGTCGAACCGCACCTTCGGCGCGTCCGGAACTCCGTCCACCATGGTCATGTCGGGATCGACGATCACGGTCACGCTCGGTACCCAAAGTGGAGCGGCGACGACCGCCGCCTCAACCGGAACGATGAGCTGGACGCCTTCTGCGACCGCGGCCGATCGCGCCGGCAACGCGTGCTCGACGACGGTGAGGAACGAGACGGGATCGGCGGATAAAGAGTTCTAGCGGCCCGCGATCGGGTCAACCCGGGTGGGTGGAAGGCCGATAAGGCGGAGGCTCTTTAACCGATCAGCGACTTCAGGTCGACGTCTTCGTCGCTCAGCTTCTCTTCCGGGACGGGCCTCCGCGCCTTGATGATGCCCATCGACCGTCGCAGCTCCTTACCGCGATTCAGTGCGACGGCGGCTTCGACGAGATCGTCCTTGATGTAGAACGCCACGAACGACCGGTCCTCGAGCGATCCGCGGATCACGAGCGAATCCCACTCCCGGTGGTGTCCCCCGTATTGGAGGTTCGCGTCGTACTGGTCGGACCAGAACCAGTGGATCTCCGTGTACGGCTCGGTCGCTCCGAGGATGCTCTTCGCGGCGTGAGTGCCGTGACGCATCGCGTTCTGCCAGTGCTCGACGCGCATATGACGGCCGAAGATCGGGTGGTAGTGGTTCGCGACGTCTCCGGCGGCGTAAACGCCTTCGACGTTCGTGCGGCAAAGCTCGTCTACGACGATCCCATTGTCGATTTTGATGTCTGTGTTCGCAGCGACGTCCGTCGCTGGATCGATGCCGACGCCGTACACGACGATGTCGCAGGGCAAGCGGCGGCCGGACTTGGTCACCGCGGACTCGACGTGGCCAGACCCTTCGAAAGATTCGACGATCTCGTCGAAGAGCAGCGTCACGCCGTTATCGGCGTGCAGCGACGCCATCGCGGACCCGATGTCCGGGCCGAGCACGCGGAACAGGGGAGTGGGCGCCGGCTCGACGGCGGTCACCTCGAGGCCGAGCGAACGCAGCGACGCGGCCACCTCCGCGCCGATGAAACCCATCCCGACGACGACGGCGCTGCGCGCGTTCTTGGCGGCCGCCTTGATGCGGTCCGAATCCTCGAGCGTTCGAAGTGACAGGATTCCGTCGAGGTCTGACCCCGGCGAGGAGAGCTTGCGGTTACGGCTACCGGTTGCGATCAATGCGACGTCGTACGGGATACGGTCGCCGTCGGCGAGCACCACGGAGCGCTCCGCGGTGTCGATGCGTTCGGCGTCTACACCGAAGCGCGTCTCGACCTTGTTCTCCTCATACCACGCGTCCGGCTTCACCCACGCCTTCTCGAAGTCCGACTCGCCGCGCAGGTACTCCTTCGACAGCGGCGGCCGTTCGTAGGGCGGGTGCGTTTCGGCGCCGATCAGGGTGAGGTCGCCGTCGTAGCCTCCAGAGCGCAACGCGACGGCCGCGGAGCCTCCGGTGAGGCTCGCGCCGACGATCACAACGCGCTCGGGCACCGCGCCAGTCTACGGGCGAGGCTCCCTCCCTGCCGACCGGAGGGCCTCCACCCGTGACGCTCGCCTCGAGCCGCACTAGGGTACGAAGAGCATCGAGCGCAGAAGGACGAGGAGGCCGGCATGTGTCTGTCCTGCGGGTGCGGTGAAGCCGACGCGAACCACGGCGATCCGCGGAACATCACGACGAAGACTCTGCAAGAGGCCGGCGGGATCGAGAACCTGACGCAGCAGATGCTGCAGGACGCCGCCGACTCGGCGGAGATCCCCGTCGAAGAGGTTGTCGAGAACATCAAGGCGACCGCCAAGTGAGATGCAGGTTCCCACCGGGTGGGTGGGTGGAATAGAAGCGGGGAGGAGAAGATGCCAGGAATACAGCTCCGGGCGCCGGACGGGCGTCGCTGGACGCTCAAGGAGCTCGCGCAGGGGAAGCCTCTGGGCGCTCCAAGCCACTCGATGGTGATCCACTTCCCGGTGGCGTTCTACGTCGCCGCGCTCGCGTTCGACGTCATGTCCCGCTTCGGAAACTTCGCGGAAGCGGCGCCCAACGCCGCGACGTGGCTGATCATCGGCGCGTTCGGATTCACGGTGCTCGCCGTCGGGACCGGGTTGATCGACTACTTCAGCATGGTTCCCGGTTCCACGAAGAGGAGGTGGGCGACGCGCCATCTGCTCTTCCAGCTGACCGCGTTCGGGTTCTTCCTCGTCAACCTCATCGTTCGTTTCCCCGACCGCCACTTCGTCGACGCCAAGCTCCTCTGGATCGTGCTCGACGCCGTGGGCGTCGCGTTCATGCTCGTCGGTCAGTGGCTCGGTGGGGTGCTCGTCTACGAGCTTGGGATGCGCGTCAGCACGGCGGAGCGCGCCGAGGCGCGCATGCAAGGGCAGGCCTAGCCGAGGATTACGCCGCGGCGACCTGGCGCAGGATCTGCTCGCGCGCGGCGGGCGTGAGGCGGGCGCGTTCCTTCTCGGTCAGGCCGCCCCAGACCCCGAAACGCTCGTTGCGCTCGATGGCGAAGCCGAGGCACGCCAGCCGGACCGGGCACGTGGCGCAGTAGCTCTTCGCGACCGCGGCCTCCTCCTCGGTGGGGGGGAAGAACAGCTCGGCGTCGGCCCCCCGGCATGCGCCTTGCGCCTGCCAGGAGTAGTTCTCCGCAAGCGGCCGCTCGAGCGCTCGCTCGTTCTGTTCTTCTGCCTGTTTCCGCGCCATCGGTCTCCTCTGAAATGGTTCCCGGGCCGGTCGTCGGGGAACCGCCCTATCCTTCCCGACGGCGACGACAGAGAACCCCGTCCAAGGCTGAAACGCCCCCCGACCTGCGTTTCTTCCCGTGGGCGTGGTTGGTTTGCCCGCATTGGACTGCGCTATCGTCCGCCCCGTGACGACCATCCCCATCCCGCGCCGCTTCCTGGCCACGCTCGAGCCCATCACGAGCATGATCTTCTTCAGCTCGGAGGCCTTCGCCAACTACGAGGCGTTGGGTCTGGACGGCTGGTCGGGCTACTTCTGTTCCCGGGCCGCGGCGATGGGCGCCGTGTCGCCCGAGGTGGTCGTCGCCACTTTCTACAACTTCAGCCCGGACATCGTGCGGCCGAACGTGCGCTGGGATCTCGCCTCGCCGGAGCAGGTCCTGGAGGCGCGTCACGGGGGCGCCCGCGCGACCCTCGAGCGCGTCTTCGGCGACGCTGAGCGGCCCCCCGGGCTGGACCGGGCCGTGGAGCTGCTCCGCGAGGCCTGCGAGGCCTGCCCGCCTCAGGGGCGCCCGCTCGCCGCGGCGCACAACCGGTTGCCGTGGCCCGAGCACGAGCTTCTGGCGCTGTGGCACGGCTCGACGGTGCTGCGCGAGTTCCGCGGCGACGGACACGTCGCGGTGCTCGTCGGTCACGGTGTGGGGCCGGTGGACGCGATCCTCCTCCACACGGCGTACATCGGCGGGAAGCTCGACTTCCTTCGCGTCACCCGGCAGTGGAGCGACGAGGCCATCGCCGCCGGGCTGGCGCGGCTCGTCGACCGCGGATTCATGACACCGGAAAAGGGGCTGACGGACGGGGGAGAGAAGTTCCGTCTGATGCTCGAGCACGACACCGACCGGCTGGCGGCGCCGCCCTTCGACGCCCTCGGGGAGGCCAAGTGCGAGGAGCTGCTGGGATTGCTGCACCCCGTCGCCGTGCGTCTCCTGGAAACACGGACGGCCCCGAAGGGGCTCGGCCGGATGGATCCGGCGAACAAGCTTGTGTGAGACCTAAACCTTTCGCCTCCGTCATCGCCGCTCTCGCGGTCCTGGCTGTGAGCGTCGTCGCGGCGGCCGCGCCCTCCGCGTCGGCGCCGGCGACGTTCCGCGCCGATGCACCGTTCATCCGCGACATAGATGGCAGGGTCCGCATCCTCCACGGCGTCAACGCCGTGTGGAAGATCGCCCCGTACTACCCGCCGTCGACCGTCTACCCGGCTCCGTTCGCGGTGACCGCCGACAAGAGCTACTTCGACGCGCGCGATGCCGACTTCCTCGCCGCGAGCGGGCTCAACCTCGTCCGTCTCGGGGTCCTCTGGGTCGGCGTCGAACCGAAGAAGGGTGTCTTCGACAACGCCTACCTCGATCGCGTCGAAGAGATCGTCGACATGCTCGGGGCCCGCGGCGTCAACGTGCTCCTCGATTTCCACCAGGACATGTACAACGAGCGCTTCCAGGGGGAGGGGTTCCCCGACTGGGCGACGATCAACGAGGTCCCCGCGACGAACTGCTGCGGCTTCCCGGGCAACTACTTCACCCCCGCGGTGATGCGTGCGTTCGACAACCTCTGGACCAACGCCGAGCTACGCGCGCACTACGCCGAGGCGTGGCGCCGGGTTGCCGCTCGGTTCGCATCCGCGCGTAACGTGATCGGCTACGACCTCATGAACGAACCCTGGGCCGGCACGCAGTGGCCGACGTGCGCGAGTCCGCTCGGATGCCCGGTGTTCTCGAATCTGTTCCTGCAACCGTTCTTCGAGCAGAGCGCCGCGGCCGTTCGCGCGGGGGGAGGACCGGGGATCGTGTTCTGGGAGCCCGATGTCACCAACGACTTCGGCGCGGGAGACCCGGTGGGCCTGGTGCGGCCCTTCGCCGATCCCAACAACGGCATCTCGTTCCATCCCTACTGTCTCGTCGGCGGGCTCGTGCCGGGCGTGTCGCGCGACGGCGATCCGGCCTGTCCGATCCAGGAAGACCTCACTTACCGGCAACAGGCGACGGCATCGGCGCGGAACGGGTCCGCGCTTCTCGTGACCGAGTTCGGCGCGTCGGACGAAATCGGCGACATCGCCCGCGTGGCCGCGCTGGCCGACGAGAACATGGTCGGCTGGACGTACTGGCACTACGGCTCATGGTCCGATCCGACGGGGAACCCGGCGGCCGAAGGGATGTTCGCGGGCGACCTGCAGCGCCCGGAATCGCTGAAG
Organism: Actinomycetota bacterium; assembly: GCA_044866075.1. Classification (GTDB taxonomy): domain Bacteria; phylum Actinomycetota; class AC-67; order AC-67; family AC-67; genus JBASRP01. Next base: position 25,491 of record JBIOTQ010000125.1, read on the forward strand.
CAGCCGAAGGCCGACGTGCTGATCCGCACATACCCGCAAGCGATCGCTGGGACGCCGGTGTCGTTCTCGTTCGATCCCGCGAGCAAGGCGTTCACGCTCGTCTACGACGCCGACCCCGCGATCGACGCCCCGACCGAGATCTTCATCCCCGTCGCGCGCCACTACGGCGGGCACTACACGGTTTCTGTTGAGGGCCCCGCGTCCGTCACCTCACTTCCCGACGCGCCGCTCCTGACGCTCGCCGGGACCGGCGCGGGACGCGTCACCGTGCGCGTCGCCCGGGTCTGACGGCTGCCGCGTGCCGCGGGTTACTCCCAGCGATTCGACTTCGGCCGACGGCCGCCGCCTGATCCAGACGAAGGGCAGGAAGAGGAAGGTCCCACCGAAGAACTGCGGCAGCACGAACAGCCCGACGAGCACCGATACGGCGCTCACGCCGAGCCACAGCAGCGGGTTCCCCCACCACGGGCGTGATCGAACGGTCATCCGGATGGCGCGACGTCCACGGCCGGCGCCCGGCGAACGGCCTCCTCGACCTCGAAGAAGCGCTCCTCGTGGAAGCCGAACACGCCCGCGACCAGGTTCGAAGGGACCGACTGCACGCGCCGGTTGTAGTCCCGCACGTTCGCGTTGTAGAAGCGACGCGCGGCGGCGAGCCGGTCCTCGGTCGTCACCAGCTCCTTCTGCAGCGCGAGGAAGTTCTCGCTCGCCTTCAGCTGCGGGTAGTTCTCGGCGACGGCCAGCAGCCCGCGCAACGCGCCGACGAGAGGGCGCTCGGCCCGGGCTTGCTCGTCGGCGGGACCGGTCGCCGCCATCGCGGCCGTGCGCGCGTCGGTGACGCGCTCGAACACGGCGCGCTCGTGAGCCGCGTACCCCTTCACGGTCTCCACGAGGTTCGGGATCAAGTCGTACCGGCGCCGCAGCTCGGTGTCGATGTTGGCCCACGAGTCCTTGATCAGGTTCCGCTGCTGCACGAAACGGTTGAACGAGATGGCCAGCAGGAGCAGCAGGAAGCCGACGCCGCCGAGCGCGGCGTAGAGGGCCGTCACGTCCGCGCCTCGCGGGTGCGCGGGTACAGGCTCGAGACGACCGCCGGCATGTGTGCGCGGAAGCGCCGAAGGACTTCGAGCAGGTTCTCGTATTCGGCCGGGCCGACGCGGTCGACGTAACACAGGGCGAGCGGTCCGATCACCTCGTAGCGGGCGACGCCGCCCTCATCCATAAGCCAGGTCATCATCGTGGCGTCGATGAACGCGAAGGCGAACCGGCGATCCTCCGACGCGATCTTGTACGCGCGGTTGAACTCCTCGGACTCGAACTCGATGTCATTGATGCCGACCCGCGAGGCGAGGCGGGACATGAAGCTCTCGTGATCGATGAGGAGGTGCGGGCACATCGCATCGAGCTCGGCCAGCGCGCACGAGAACGTGGACGTGCTGGTCGTGTCGGGGCCGTTCGAGTTGTGGTGGTGGACCTGGTACCAGTAGTCGAAGAGGCGCACCTTCATGCCCTGGACTTCCCCCCACAGCACGTTCTCCGCACCGCGCCGGTCGCCGCGATCGAAGAGCTCGAACGGCAGCGACGGCGTGTCGAACGGATCCTCGGTCGCGTACTCGAGCCCCAGCCGGACGCTGAGCCGGAAGAACGCTTCGCGCTTCTTCCGCTGCGTGACGAAGTGGACGTAGATGAGGAGGATGAGGAGCCCAACGACGCCGGCGACCAGGAGGATCGGAACGACGTTCTCCACGGCAGCAACGCTAGCGCGCGAACGGGACGAGGGCCACGACTTTCTCGGCTAGACCGGGCGGCGACGGACGGTGATCCGGAGCGCTCCTCCCAGGCAAAGAAGGACGGCCGCCGCCACGGCCAGACCCGGCACGGCGCCCGGCCCCGTCTGCGACAGCGACGGCGCCTGCGGCGCGCCGAACGTGCGGCGCAGGACCGGCAGGATGTCGGACACGGCGGAGTCGCCGTACGCGGTGTAGGTGCAGATGTTGGTCGTGTACTGCCCCACATACGGGTCGGAATCCTTGCTGGCGAAGACGATCGCGTCCTGGCCGCCGAAGCGGTCGAGGAATTCTTGGGTCGCCTGGACGGCCGCGCCGGGGCGGAGGGCGTCGGCCGGCAGATCGCCGTCGGCGTGGTCGGAGACCTCGATCCGCTGCGCGCCGATTCCGCGGAAATAGCCGCGCACCCGCAGGAAATAGGAGTACTGCGCGTGCGCGTCCTCGGGGACTGCCCTCTCGATCGTGCCCCACGCGATGATGGGCGTCGATCGCATCACGCGCAGGCCGGCGGGCGACGTCGGGTCCGGCGGGGGCTCGCAGACGGCGGTCACGTCGACGGCGGGCAGGGCGAGGACGAACGAGAGCGTCGCGATCGTGAGGACGATGATCCGGCGCATGCCCCTCCCCGCTGTGCGGCCCGTCGCGACCGCAGGTGCGGGTGTCTACTTCAGCACACGTGTGAGCCGCAGTCCAGGTGAGGTTAGTTCTCGAGGCGGCGGCGAAGAAGGTTCAAGGGGATGGCGAACAGCAGCGCGGTCACGACGAGGATCCACAACGCCGCCGTCGCAGCGGCGGCCGGTTCGCCGTCCACGAGGAGAGCGCGCATCAGGTCGACCGCGTGCCGCAGGGGCATGAACCACGCGAGACCTCGCAGCCATCCGGGCAGCTGATCCAGCGGGAAGAAGATGCCCGAGAACATGAACATCGGGGTGAGGAACAGCGTCCAGTAGTACGAGAGGTAGTCCACCATGGTGATCGAGTACGTGAAGAGCAACCCCATCACGGCGAACATCAGTCCGACGAGGGCCATCGCGAAGGGCGTGAGGATGCCCCACCACGAGTGGAACACCGTGAACGGCACCGCGATGACGACGAACGCGCCGCCGTAGATCATGGCGCGCGTGGTCGCCCACAGGGCTTCGCCCAGCGCGATGTCCTCGAGCCCGACGGGCGTCGAGACCGCTGCGTCGTAGACCTTGCCGCGCTCCATCTTGAAGAAGGCGTTCCAGGTCGTCTCGAAGGTCGAGCCGTACATGACGGACAACGCGACGAGCCCCGGCGCGATGAAATCGATGTACTTGAGTCCCCGGACCGTTTGGAGATAGCGGCCGAGTCCGAACCCCATCGCGAGGAGGTAGATCACCGGCTCGATGAACCACGCGAGCAGGCTGAGCTTGTAGGTGTGCTTGAAGATCGCGGCGTTGCGCAACCAGTAGCGCCAGGCATGCCCGACCGAAACCCGCGGCGCGCGGAGGACGGTGCGGACGTCGGCGGCGCTGACGGTCATTCGACGAGCCTCCGTCCGGTCAGGTGCAAGAACACGTCCTCGAGCGTCCCGCCGCGCAGCCACACGGACCCCGGATCGATCGCCATCGTCCGGACCTTGCCGAGGGTCTCGTCGCCGTCGTCGGTGTAGAACAGCCAGCGGTCGGCGAGCCGCTCGACGCTGCGCGCGGGGATCGTGGCGAGCGCGTCGTGGAGCTCCTCGGGTGGCTCGAACACCTCGACGACCTGACGCGTCGTGTGCGCGGAAACCAGCTCGCGCGGCGAGCCTTCGACGAGGATCTTTCCCTCGTGCATGATCACCAGCCGGTCGCAGAGCTGCGCGGCCTCCTCCATGTAGTGCGTCGTCAGCACCAACGTCACGCCGCTCCGCTTCAGTTGCCGGAGCTTCTCCCACACCAGGTGGCGCGCCTGCGGGTCGAGGCCGGTCGTCGGCTCGTCGAGGATCAAGATCTCGGGCTCGTTCATCAGGGCCCGCGCGATCAGAAGACGGCGCTTCATCCCGCCGGACAGGCGCGTGATCCTCCAGTCCCGCTTGTCCTCGAGCTGCACGAACGCGAGCTGCTCCTCCGCGCGCGGGGTCGCCTCGTGGCGCTTGATGCCGAAGTAGCGCGCGTAGATCAACAGGTTCTCGAGGACCGAGACCTCCTCGTCGAGGTTGTTCTCCTGGGGCACGACGCCCATGCGGCCCTTGATCGCGCGAGCGTTCTCGACGACGGGCAGGCCGAGCACAGCGAGCGTTCCGGTGGTCGGTGGAGAGACGCACGAGATCATGCGCATCGTGGTCGTCTTCCCGGCGCCGTTCGGACCGAGGAAGCCGAAGCACGAGCGCTCCTGGGCGACGAAATCGATGCCGCGGACGGCTTCGAATTGTCCGTAGCTCTTGCTCAGCCCGCGAGCAGTGACGGCGGCATTCTCTGAAGTCATGCGCGATCCAGGTCGTCGAGAGGGACCGCGCCATTGTAGCGACGGGCAGGAACGCTGCCGGGCTTACCGAATTCTTCATAGGCCTCAAAAGGGCTGATAACTCGAGGAGGGCTCCGTGACGAAAAGAATCCTGGCCATTCTCTTCACGCTCGCGGTGCTGCCCGTGCTCCCGAGCGGCGCATCGCAGCCGTCCTCGGGAACCGTGAGTCCCGCCGCGCCGAAACTCACCTACAGCGGCGCGCAGACGGGCGTGGGGGCGCTGGCAGATGTGTCCGACCCTATCGACTGTTTCGAGGGCGCCACGTGTGACACGTTCGAACTCATCGTCGACGTCCCCAAGGGCTACTACAAGAAGAACCATCGCTGGCTGACCGCTTCGATCCGGTGGGCGGACAAAGCCAACGACCTTGACCTCTACCTCTGTGAGGGAACAGCGTCTTCGGACCCCCAATGCTCCGAGGGCCCCGTGGCGTCTTCCGAGCAGTCCGACACAACCATCGAGACGATTACGATCCGTGATCCTGGCGCCGGTGCCTACCGCTTGATCGCCAAGGCCTTCGGCGGATCCAGCGCGTACAGGGGCACCGTTGTTCTAGGGCCGCCGACTCCTCCGCGCCGGACCTCGGCGTCCGGGGCATTCAAGTGGGACGCACGCGCTATCGGACCTGAGCATGACTTCGCGGAGCCCAGCATCGACGTCGACCACTCGAACGTGATCTACGTCACGACGAACGGAGGCGACGGAGTCCAGATGTGGCGTTCGTTCGACCTTGGGAAGACCTTCGACTACAAGACGATCCCCGCACCGAACGGTGGAGGCGACTCCGAGATCGAGTTTTTGTCAAACGACATCGGGTTGACCGCGGACCTCGAGATCACCGATTCCGCGGTTTCTCGCTCCACGAATCGGTTCGACACGTGGACCCAACAGGCCGTCGGTAGCGAGATGGACCGCCAGTGGCTGGCGCACCGTTGCGCGGATCTCGCGCTCCTCGGATACCACGACATCCTCCTCGAAGCTGAGATGGTCACCCGTTCCACCGATGGGGGAGTCACGTGGGACCCGACACCGGTGTTCGTGACGAATCCGGGGGACGCACCGGGGATGGCGCCGCAATACGCCGACCAGGGCGTGAACACATTCTCGGGCCCCCTCGTCGTCGATCAGAAGACCGGTGACGTCTACATCGTGTTCGCCATATCGACGGCGGAGGGGAACGTCGTCACGGGCGTCCCGCCGTTCGGCGAGCCCGAGCAGATCGTGGTCGGGACCTCCCACGACGAGGGGCTCACGTGGGAGCTCCACCTCATCAAGAGCGGAGAGGTCGGTGCGCTCGCGGGCCTGCTCTTCCCCTGGGTTACGCTCGACAGGAACGGAGCCGTGTACGTGACGTGGGCCGGCCGGGACAGCGAGACCGAGCCGATCAACGTGTTCCTGTCCTACTCGAACGACCACGGCAACACGTTCAGCGAGCCGTATCGCGTGAATACGGATGCGACCGGACACTCGCACATCTACACGACCGTGTCGGGCGGTGATCCCGGCGTCGTCGACGTCGCCTGGTACACGTCGTCGACCCCCGATCCCGGAAGCGACGACAACGAGTGGTACGTCGACTTCGCGCAGATCCGGAAGGCGAACACGTCGAGCCCGCAGGTAAGCCAGTCCCGTGTTTTCCCCCACAGCATCCATCACGGGAACATCTGCCTGCAGGGAATCCTCTGCGGAGTGCCGACGCAGCCGGACGACCGGTCGCTGCTCGACTTCTTCCAGATCCAGATCGGTCCCGATGGGCTCGCGAACATCGCGTTCGCCAACAACAGCTATCCCGCGGATGCGACGCCGGACGATCCCAGCGACCACACCCGCCCCTGGTACGCCCGGCAGACCGGGGGACGCTCGGCGGGGAGCGGGCTTCACGATTCGAAATACTGCGCATCGGCGGCGGGTGGGCCGGGCGCGTACAAGAGGGCGCCCACCGGGCCCGCGCAAGTGAAGCACGCGAAAGACACGCGCGGCGGCGCGCTGCCCGGCACCGGCGTCGGGGGCGCACCGATCGTGGCGTGGGTGCTGTTGGGTGCGGCGGCGACACTCGGGGCCCGGCTTCGGTCCGCCCGGCGCTAGGGGTAGTATCCCGGCAGAGTGGGCTCTCAGCGGATCTATGCGCTTCCGGTCGATCAGACCGGCTGGGCCGTCGGCGGGTCGTTCGACACCGTCTTCAACTGGGAGTACGACGACCTCCGCGACCGGCTGATCACGCTCTACTCGAAGGGCAAGCAGAAGCAGTGGGACGCCGAGGTTCGCATCGACTGGTCGCAGGACCTCGATCCCGAGAACCCGATGGAGCTCGCCGACGAGTACCTGGGGATCTACGGGACCGATCTGTGGAACCGGATGACTCCCAAGGAGAGGACCGAGCTCCGCCATCACGGGCAGGCCTGGCAGATCTCGCAGTTCCTCCACGGCGAGCAGGGTGCGCTGATCTGCGCGGCCAAGATCGTGCAGACGGTCCCCGACATCGACTCGAAGTTCTACGCGGCGACGCAGGTCATCGATGAGGCGCGGCATGTCGAGGTGTACTCGCGATTCCTGCACGAGAAGTTCGAGCTCGCGTACCCGATAACAGAACCGCTGAAAGAGATGCTCGAGCAAGTGATCCGCGATTCGCGATGGGACTTCACCTACCTCGGCATGCAGATCCTGATCGAGGGTCTCGCTCTCGCGGCGTTCGGGTTGATACGCGACTTCTCGAAGAACCCTCTTGCATCGGCGATCAACGCCTACGTGATGCAGGACGAGGCGCGGCACGTCGCGTTCGGTCGCCTGTCGCTGAAGGACTACTATCCGCAGCTCACGCAGAAAGAGCGCGACGAGCGCGAGGAGTTCGTCGTCGAGGCTTCGTTCCTGATGCGCGACCGCTTTATGGCCGAGGAGGTCTGGCGGCACTTGGGATACCCCGACGAGGATTTCCAGAAGTACGTCTACGACTCGCAGATCCTCGTCGAGTTCCGCAAGCTCCTCTTCTCACGGATCGTGCCGACCATCAAGGACATCGGCCTATGGGGCCCGAAGGTGCAGAAGGCCTACGCCGAGATGGGCGTGATCGACTTCCAGTCGATCGATCCGGAAGAGGCCTCGAAGGCCGACGAGGCGTTCGCCGACGAGCTCGACTCGCGCAAGGCTGAACTCGAGACCACGATCGCGGCCGGGGCGGAGTAGATGCCTCAAGTATGAGAATGTAGCGACGCTCTGTCGTCGCAGTCATCATCCTGTCGCCGGTTCTTGGTCTGCTTATGTCTTCTAAGCGTGCCTGCTGACGCGCCATCCCGGAGTTGGTGTCGGGGGAGATTGGCATCCCGCCCCGGAGTCAGGTCAGCTCAGCTCGCGGATAGCAGTCGAGATCCCAGG
>JBIOTQ010000126.1:0-23710 GCA_044866075.1 Actinomycetota bacterium
GGCGCGGCCGCGCCGTCAGATCGACGAGAGGCGTTCCGCACTCGGGGCAGGTTCCATCGCGGCCCTCGACGATGCGATCGTGGACCGGGCACCAGCCCTTCGTCACGCGATCCTCCACGACCACGGACCTGCGAGGAAGCGCGACACGCGCGCTGCCCGGATCGTGATCTGATGAATCGAGTGGGGAATGCCTTCGAAACGCGCGAGGATCTCCGTCGGCGAGATCTGTTCCTGCTGCACGGCGCCGAGCGTCGTCCTCCAGCGGTCCTGCAGCCCGTCACCCTCTCCGCTCATCGTTACCTCGAGTCCGTCGACCGTGAGATCCGCCATCGCGCCCGCCTGCACCTCCGGCAGGCCGACGTCGACCTCGAGGCGATCGTGCCATGCGAGCACGGCAACGAGGCGCAAGCTGCGGCCGGACCCTGCGCTCCGCGAAGAACCGATGCGGAGCACCTTGGGCTCCGCCCCACGCGTCGGCCACACCGATGAGATGTTCACGTCCCACTCGGGGGTCTGCGCCACCCGGAGCTGGAGCGAGGAGATCCGGAACTCAACGATCTTTCCCACGCCCGAAGGAAGACTTCCGGCGAGCATGAAACCCGTCGGAGTACGGATCAGGTGGACGTCGGAGACGCCGGAGACGGTTTCCAGATCCTCCGACTCCTGCGTCACGACTTCCACCGCCGCTCCGACGATGGGACGCGGATCGAGAGATCCTTCGAACGTGGACACCGTGGCGTTGAAATCCAGACCTTCTTGTGTCAGCCGCACCAAGCGCAGCGCAACGCCGGAGGTCGTGGCAACCGCACCGACGCGGATGCTTTGTGAGACTTCGCTGGGCGGGCGGCGCGTCACCTGCGGACGTCGCGCGGGTCGCGGAAACGTCAGACCCACGACGAACGCGGCAAGCACAAGACCGGCCACCAGCGCGCGGACGGTGCGAGGCGGCCGAGCGGTTGGAACCGGGACCGGCGGGTTCGCGAGGATCTCGATCTCCTCGTGATGAGCGACCGGGTCCATCATCACGAGTGAGGTACCGCAGTCGGGACAGACGCCGTCGCGGAACGGGTAGACATGATCGTCGCGGGGGCACCAGCCGCGCGCGGCACCGGATCGGACCGTGCGGCGCGGGGTGGAGCTCATGGCCCCATCTATCATAGGCGTGTGCCGGAGATCGGGCCCCAGACGCGCAACGAGAACATCGAGCGTTTGGCTCGGGAGTCGTTCGACGTCTGCGTGATCGGCGGCGGCGTCACCGGCGCCGGCGTCGCGCTCGACGCCGCGTCGCGAGGTCTGTCGGTCGCGCTCGTCGAGAAGGGCGATTTCGCGTCGGGAACCTCCGGCAAGTCGTCCAAGATGATCCACGGCGGGCTCCGCTATCTCGCGCAGTACGACTTCGGGCTCACGTGGGAGTCGAGCCGCGAGCGCGATCTGTTGCGGCGGCTCGCGCCGCATCTCGTGCGTCCCCTCGAGTTCCTCTTCCCCGCGTACAAGAAAGGGTTCACGACGCGCTTCGCGCGCGTGGGGCTGACGATGTACGACATCGCCGCCGGCGGTCGCGGCTTCCACCGTCACCGCCGCGCGCGCTCGTCCGACATCGTGCGGCTCGCCCCCAGCCTCGACCCGAGGCGCGTCGTCGCGGCGTGGACGTACTGGGACGCCAGCACCGACGACGCCCGGCTCGTGTTCGAGCTGATCCGCACCGCGCACCGCTTCGGGGTCGTGGCGGTCAATCACGCGCGCGTCGACGGACTCGATACGACCGGCGGAACCCTCGCCGCGGCGAACGTCACCGACACCTCGACAGGCGCCGCGCTGACCGTCCGAGCCCGCGCGTTCGTCAACGCGGCGGGCGTCTGGGCGCACGAGGTCGGCTCGCTCGAAGCACAGGCCGTCATGCCCACGTTGCGCCCGGCCAAGGGGATCCATCTCGTCGTCCCCGCGGACAAGGTCCCTGTGGCGGCCGGATGCGTGGTTCCGTCGGTCGCCAAAGACGGACGGTCGATGTTCGCCGTTCCCTGGGGACCGAACACCGTGCTCGGTACGACCGACTCCGCGTACGACGGCTCGATCGAGTCGCCGGCCGTCGACGACGACGACGTTCGGTACATGCTGTCCGCGGTCAACTGGTCGCTCGGGCTCGACGTCCGCCCCGCCGACGTCGTGGCGGCGTGGGCCGGCCTGCGTCCGTTGCTCGCCTCGGCCGACGGCGCGACGACGCGCACCGCCGACCTCTCGCGCAAGCATCACCTGTGGGTGTCGGGGGCGGGTCTCGTGACGATCACGGGCGGCAAGATGACGACCTATCGCCGGATGGCGGCGGACACGGTGGATCTGGTGTGCGCACGGCTCGGCGTCGCGGCCCGGTCGCGAACGAAACGACTGCCGATCGGTCTCACGCGTCCGATCGCGGGACTCCGGACTGAGACGCAGGCGCTCGCCGACCGGATCGGTCTGCCGCCAGAGACCGCGGCACATCTGGTCGACAACCACGGCGATCTGGCGCCGGCGATCCTCGAGCTGGTCCTCGACGATCCTTCGCTCGGCGCTCCCCTGGTCCCTTCCCTCCCGTGGATCGCCGCGGAGGCCGTCTGGGCCGTACGCCGCGAGATGGCGGTCACGTTGTCGGACGTCGTCGAGCGGCGGACGCGCCTCTCGCTCGCCGACCCGGCGGCCGGCCTCGACTCCCGGGCGCCCGCGGTCGCCGCGCGCGAGCTCGGCTGGACGGCCGCCGATCAGGCGAGCCAAGTCGCGTTGGTTCGGGAAAGGGTCGCGGCCGAACGCGGCCCGGTGGCTCAGCTCCCGGCCCCTGGGGTGCCGTCCCCCTCCCTCCCTGCGGCGGAGGTCACCTGACGCTTACGCGGCCCTCCTGAGCAGCACCGTCGTGATTGACCTATTGACCACCGAGAGTGGATACATGACACTGGGCACGTTCGCCTTCGGGGAGACGGCGCGGGATGCGTAGGACGCTTTCTTTGACCACGGTCGTCTTGCTCGTCTTGCTCGTGTTCCCGTCCACCGCATCGGCGGCGCCCCGCCGTGAGAGGGGACCATCACGGGGCGCGGGACTGCAGGATCGCGACGCCAATCGGATCTCGGACGACTTCGACGCCGTTCTCGAGAACGCGCGCCCGAACGATCGTTTCTCCGTCCTCGTCACATACTCCGGCCGCGGCAGCGCTGCCTCCGCGCAACGAGAGGTCGGCAGCTTCGAGCTGAAGCAGGAGTACCGCGGCGTTCACGGGTTCGCCGCGACGATGTCGGCGGCACAGATCACATCCCTCGCGCGCAATCCCAACGTGCACCGCATCGAGCGTGACATCACGCTCACGGCGACCCTCGACGCGTCGCGGCGCGACTTCGGCATCGATCGCGCCCGAGCCGACTACCCGGGCGTCACCGGCGCCGGCGCCGGGATATGCATCCTCGACACCGGCCTCGACGCGACGCACGAGCAGTTCGATTCGAAGGCGATCACCTTCAAGGACTTCGTCGGTACCTCGACGACGCCGTACGACGACCACGGACACGGCACGCACGTCGCGAACATCGCCGCCGGCGATGGGACCGGCGGCGCCGGCGCACCGGTCTTCGGCGGCGTCGCCCCCAGCTCTGCGCTGTGGATCGGCAAGGTTCTCGACGGCGCCGGGAACGGCGAGGACTCCGCGATCGTCTCCGGCATCGAGTGGTGCGAGTCCCAGGCCGGCGTGCGCGTGATCTCGATGAGCCTCGGCACGGTCGAAGGCTCGGACGGCCAGGACATGCTGAGCGTCGCCGTGAACAACGCCGTGACCAATTTCGGCAAGAGCGTCGTCGTCGCGGCGGGGAACTCGGGTGACATGCCGGGCTCGGTCGGGTCGCCGGGAGCAGCGGCTCAGGCTCTGACGGTGGGTGCGGTGGCCGAGTGGTCGGCGCCCGTCAACGCCGGCGGCGGCCGGCACTCGGACGGCGTGTACCTGGCGCCCTTCTCGAGTCGCGGTCCGACGCTCGGCAACGTGATGAAGCCGGACGTGGCCGCACCCGGCGTTTCCGTTGCCGCCGCGGCGGCCAACGTTGCGGGTGGGAACTCCTACGTCGCGTACGACGGAACGTCGATGGCTACGCCGTTCGTCGCGGGAACCGTTGCGCTCGCGATGCAGGCGAACCCGGCGCTCACGTCGGCGGGCGTCAAGCAGCTCGTCGAATCCAAGGCGCAGGACCGCGGCCCGGCGGGCAAGGACAACGATTGGGGCGCAGGCCTGCTCGACGGGTACGCGGTGGTGGCGGCGGCCTCTGGTGCAAGCTCGTACACGCCGACGGCCTTCCCGGCCCACAGCCACGTCATCGGGTCGGCTCCCAACAACGGGCAATGGAGCCACCAGTTCACGATCGGGTCCGACGCGCTGGCCGTGCCGATCGCGGCGACGATCACGCTCAACGGGCAGGCGAACTGTGTGTTCCCCTGGCCGGGCGGCTGCCTTGCGTGGGAGTGGGATCCCGACCTCGAGGCGCGCCTCTACGCGCCCGATGGAACGATCCTTTCCGAGAGCACGTGCGCCGCCGACGACGAGTGCGGGATCGGCCGCCAGGAAACGGTCCACGCGATGCCGACGACGGCAGGCACGTACACGGTCCAGGTGTACGTGTGCAACACGTCCTGCGGCGGCAACGGACAGGGCGGTTCGTTCGCCGTCGACCTTTCGCACGGCCCAGCCGGCACTACTCCCCCGGCGAACCAGCCGCCGGTCGCGAACGCCGGCGTGGACCAGACCGTCTCCGACTCGGACGGGAACGGGACGCAGTCCGTCACGCTCAACGGCACCGCCTCGAGCGACGCCGATGGAAGCATCGTGTCGTACAGCTGGAAGGAAGGCGTTTCGACGATCGCGACGGGCGCCAACCCGCCGGTCGTCCTCGCGGTCGGCCCCCACACGATCACCCTGACCGTCACCGACGAAGACGGGGCGACCGCCACTGATCAGGTCGTCGTGACCGTGAACGCCAACACACCGCCGGTCGCGAACGCAGGGCCGGACCAGACCGTCACCGACGCCGACGGCAACGGGAGCCAGGGCGTCACGCTCAACGGATCGTCGTCGTCGGATGCCGGCGGATCGATCGTTTCGTACGCGTGGAGCGAGGGCGGTTCGACGATCGCGACCGGCGTCTCGCCGAGCGTGGTGCTCGGCGTCGGCGTGCACGCGATCACGTTGACCGTAACGGACGACGGCGGCCTCTCCGCGACGGACCAGGTCGTCGTGACCGTGCAGGCGCCGGCGACCATGCACGTGGCGGACCTCGACGGCGCGCTCGGGAAGCGCAACGCCTCGGTGATCGTCACGATCGCCGTCCACGATCAGAACCACAACCCCCTCGCCGGTGTTGCCGTGACCGGCACCTGGACCGGAGGGTTCTCCGGAAGCTGCACGACCGACGCGACCGGCCGTTGCACGATCTCCCGCAACCTCTCGAAGAAGCAGACCAGCCTGACCTTCACGGTGACGGGGCTCGCGAAGAGCGCCTACACCTACCGCGCCGCCGACAATCACGACCCCGACGGGGACTCCAGCGGCACCTCGATCACCGTCGTCAAACCCTGAGGACCCACTCCCGGGCCGCTCCGCGCGGTAGGCTTTGCGCCGTTCGTGGAATCCAGATGGATAGAGCTCGACGGGCCCGTTCACTACGCGGCCTGGGACGGCCCGTCTGAAGGCCCCACCTTCGTCCTCGTCCACGGGCTCGGCGGATCGCACGCCAACTGGATGTCGGTCGCGCCGGCCCTCGCCGAACGCGGTCGCGTCCTCGCCCCGGATCTCGCCGGCTTCGGCCGGACACCGCCCGCGGGACGGCGGTCGACGATCGGCGCGAACCGACGCCTGCTGCACCGATTCATCGAGGGGACCGGCGCGGCGCCGGCGATCCTCATCGGGAACTCGATGGGCGGCGCGATCAGCGCGATCGAAGCGGCCGAAGAGACGGAAGCCGTCGCGGGCCTGATCCTCGTCGACGCCGCGCTGCCCCGCGCCCTCAAGGCGTCGGCCGACCCCGTCGTGGCCGCCGTCTTCGCGACCTACATCGTGCCCGGCGTGGGCGAACGCTTCATGCGCCAGCGCCAGAAGGCGCTCGGGCCCGAGGGACTCGTGCGCGAGACGATGCGGCTCTGTTGCGTCGACGCGGACCGTATCGACCCCGCGGTGCTCGCCTACCAGATCGAGGTCTCGAAGGAGCGCGCCGAGATGGCCTGGGCAAACAAAGCGTTCCTCGAAGCCGCGCGGAGCCTGCTACGGCGTCTCGCCCGCCGCGAACGCTTCCTCACCATGATCAAGTGGATCTCGTGCCCGACGCTGATGCTCCAGGGCGACAAGGACCGTCTCGTCCCGCTGGCGGCCGCGCGCGCCGTCGCCGCGACCCGTCCGGACTGGCGGCTCCACGTCTTCGAGGACACCGGTCACGTGCCGCAGCTGGAGACGCCCGCCGCGTGGCTCGCCGTCGTCACCGAGTGGCTCGGCGGCGAGGGCCGCGCCGCCGTAGCGATCTCGTCGGCCGACCGGATGCGCGCCGCCCGCGACGCTGCGGAAGCGTCGGGCTAAGAGCCGCGCCGTCCCTCGAACCGCGTTGCCGCGCCGACGCGCTGGGGTTTTGGCGGCCGGCGCCGGCGCGGCGTCCGCGGATGCTCCGAGACGGATCCGGGCGACGTCGCTGCCGTTCCGGGACGGGACTGTGGTTCGAAGTCTGTGCCCGTCATCGTCCCCCAACCGCCCCTTTGCTTCGCCCTGAGATCGAGCGAGATTCTTGACGAATCAGACGATCGGGTCAGTGAGGAAACTCACGCGGGACCGGTGAGATGGCTCACCGGTCCGCCTCTCTGGGGGTCAGGCTTTCCCGAAGAGCAGGTCGGCCGTCTCCCGCAGTGCGCCCTCGGAGGTGTACTGCGGCTGCCAGCCGAGCACGGTCTTGGCTCGCGTCGTGTCGATGAGTATCGGATAGCGCATCAGGTTGACCCAGTCGCCGGGAACGCTCGACACGCCGACCCGGTGCGCAAGGTCGATGAGCGGCTTCGCGCCGATCAGCGGAACAGGGATCGAGCGAGCGCGCAGGATGTCGGCGACGTCGCGTGCGCCGAGGACACCGTCGCCGGCGATGTTGAACGCGCCGGGCGCGTCGTTGACGATCGCGAGACGGAACGCCTCGGCGACGTCGTCCTCGTGCACCACCTGGATGAGGAATCGCCCGCCCTGGATCGGATTGGGGAAGACGCGCGGGAACCACGGGGCGAACAGCGGGAGACGGCGCGCGACCGAGGGGAGGAACTCGTAGATCATATCCGGCATCCCCGGACCGGCCACCGTCGAGACGCGGAAGCGCGTCACGCTGATCTGGGGATGCTCCTTCTCGAACAGGTCGAGCACCGCCTCGATCTCCGCCTTCTCTTCCGAGTATGCGACGCCCGGCGTGCCGCGTGTGGGGTGCTCCTCGGTCAGCAGCTCCGGGTTGTCGGGGTGAGCGCCGTAGGCCGCGATCGAGGACGCGTACACGATCTTCTTCGCGCCGGCCTCGGCCGCAGACGCGAAGACGTTCCGCGAGCCGCCGATGTTGATCTCCCGCCGCTGTTCCTGATCGGACCGCTTGCCACCGATCACGAACGCGAGGTGCACGACGACGTCGCAGCCGGCGAAGGTCTCACGCAGCGACGATTCGCGGACGTCGCCGGGACGGTAGACGAGCTTGCGGAAGCCCTCGGCACCAGGATCGAACGGCCGGCGCGCGACCCCGACCACCTCTGTGATCGCCGGCTCCCCTTCGAGCCGGCGCGCGAGCGATTTCCCGAACTGCCCCGTGATCCCGGTGATCGCGACGCGCACGGCTACGCCCCCGCCGCCTTCTTGAGGTCGAGGATCGCGTTCGACATGTCGTTCGCGAAGTCGTCGATGTCCGGCATCGAGTCCCAGTCGCTCGTGACCCCGAACGCCATCGTCCCGCCCAAGCTGGTGACGGCGACGGCGAGCGCCAGCGTCTCGGCGAGAGGCATGACCGGGTACGTGGCGAGCAGCTTCGCGCCGGCGAGGTAGATCGGGATCTGGGGGCCCGGCACGTTCGAGATGACGAGGTTCACGAACCGCCGCCGGGCCACGGCGCGCGCCGCGAGGCCGTGCAACGTCGGCGGCGCCCACGTGCCGATGTTCATCAGCGCACCGGCCGCGACGGCTTGGTGTGATTGTTTGAGATCCTTCGTCGCCGCCGTGATCGAGCGCAGCCGCGTTGCGGCGTCCATCGGCCCGACCGGCAGATCGACGAAGATCGACGTTACCTGGTTCCCGAGCGCCATCTTCTGCGACTCGTCGCGCGTCGACACAGGGACCATCGCGCGTAGCGACAAGCCCTGCGTCGGCTCGCCGCGCCTCTTGAGGAACCGGTGCAACGCGCCGGCGACCGTCGCGAGCACGACGTCGTTGACGGTTCCGCCGAGCGCGTTCTTGATCGACTTGAAGTCCGAGACCGGCGCCTCGACCATCGCGAACCGGCGGTTGGGCCCGACCGGACGGTTGAAGGGGCTCTTCGGCGGCGAGCCCGCCGCGAGGATGGATCCCAGCCCCGAGACCGTCTGCTGGACACGGCGCAGGATGATCTCCGGCGCACGGACCGCGAGCGAGAGGTTCCCGAACGCCGATTTGATCGGGTGGGTGACCCCCTCGCGCAGCGAGTCGATCAGCAGGTCGCGCGGGGTCGGCGCCGGCTCCGGTTTGAACGGTTCCGGCTCGACGACGCGCGGCTCGGGGCCGAGGTCGAAGAGCACCGTCGCGATGTCGATCCCCGACACGCCGTCGATCATGGCGTGATGCACTTTGTTGAGGACCGCGACGTGATCGTCCTCGAGCCCTTCGATGTAGTAGATCTCCCACAGCGACTTCGAGCGGTCGAGCGGCCGCGAGTGGATCCGCTGCACGTAGTCGGCCAGCTCCTTCTTGCCACCCGGCTTCGGCACGGCGCCCTTCCGGAAATGGAAGTCCAGGTCGAAGTCGGGATCGTCCACCCACACCGGACGTCCGGCGCCGAACGGCACCGGCATGATCTTCTGCCGGAACCGCGGGATCAGGTGCTGCCGGTCGAGGAAGAGCTTCTTCAGATCGTCGAAGAACCCGTCGGGCCCGGCCGGGCGCGTCGACGGATCGAGCACGGAGAGCCCGGCGACGTGGAAATGCACGCTCGGCTGCTCGAGCAACAGGAACTGAACGTCGAGCGCGGACAGGCGTTGGGGCATGGCGGACTCCTCTCAGACCTTCATGGGTATCGCGCCGGGCACGATGTCGAACGTGGCCGGCGTGGTGCCGACGACCTCGCCGTCGGCTTCGATCAGGATCGGGTCGTCGCCCGCGATCGTGACACGCGAGGCGAGGAACTCTTTGATGTATGGGCTCGGGATGTGCTCCCCGCGGAACATCTTCTGCATCGCCTTGACCGCCTCGCCGCGCGGGCCGTGCGATAGTTGGACGTCGAACAGGCCGTCGCCCGGGGCCGCGCGCGGGGCGACGCGCATCCCCCCGCCGAAGAACTGACCGTTCGCGACGACGAGCATCGAGAACCTCTGGTCGCGATCGAGGTCGGCGAGCGTTTCGTCCTCACCGTGCTTGCCGCGCGTCTCGCGGCCGTGGATGCGGATCGGAGCGTTCTTCGGCTTGAAGCCGGCGATCGCCTTCAACGCGGCCAGCTTGTAGACGCGGCCGCCGAGCCACTTCGGCATACGGGAGGCGGCGTCGACGACCTCCGCTCCGATGCCGGCCTCCGCGATGTTCGCGAACCAGCGCGCATGCGGTTTCCCGTCGCGGTCGGTGCACCGGATCCGGCCGACGTCGATCTTGCCCCACAGCGTCTCGCCGAGAAGATGTTTCGCCGCGTCGGTGGGATCCTGTGGCAGGCCGAACGTCTTGACGAAGTCGCAACCGCTGCCCGCAGCGACCACACCGAGGACCGTCGCCGGATTGCGCGGGCCCTCGTCCCCCATCAGCCCATTGACGACCTCGTGTACCGTGCCGTCGCCGCCGACGGCGACGACGAACGTGCAGCCCTCGTCGATCGCGCGCCGGGCGGCCTCGGTGCCGTGGCCCGGCCGGTCGGTGATGGTGACGTCGTATTCGGCCCCGCCCGTATCGAGCACTCCGCGTACCGCCGGCCACGCGCGGCCGACCGCACCGCGACCCGCCTGCGGGTTCACGATGACGTGTGCACGTCCGAAGGGGGAAGCCATCGGACATAACGTACCCGCGCAGGCGACCGGCGCGAAAGTGCGATACGCGCGACGCGCGTGTCAGGTCGTGCTCAACGAGCCGATCCGTCCGTCCTCGCTGACGACCACCACCCGATCGTCGACGCACGCCAGGTAGTGCGGCGCTACGGCGAGGCGGACGCTCCTCACGACCCGGCCGTGCTCGTCGAGGGCTCGCACGCCAAAATCCGGCTGCGAGATCCACACCGCGCCGCGGCACGGTTCGATCGCGTTGACTGTGCCGGTCACCGCGACGCGGTCGACGTTCCCGGTGGCCGGGTCGAGGCGCATGAGACCGCGTTCGACGGACGCGAGCCAGAGCCCTCCCAGCCCGGCGGCAGCGCCGATCGCGTCGGGCATGACGCCGGCGAAGGTCCGCACGGGTGTGCCGGCGGGATCGCGCGCGACGACGTCGCCGTCCTCTGCCACCGTCCAGAGCCGTTCGCCGTCGGCGAGCACCCGTATCAGCGGCGGCCCGCCCGACACCCGGCGAGCCGTTCCACCGTCGACCGCGTAGAGGGCGCCGTCGGACGCCGCGACCCAGAGGGTCGCGCGGGCGACGACCGCGTCGACCGGTATCGAGGTTCCGAGCGATACGGTGCTCAAGGTCTCGCCGGTGTCGGGATCGATGCGCGCGAGCGATCCGCGCCGCGCCTTCCCCTCGCCGGTCGCGAGCAGCGCCCACACCGTGTCAACCTCGCCGCCGGCCAAACCGTCGAGCGCGGCGATGTCCCCGGTCACCTTCGTCGCTCGCGTGCCGGACGTTGCACGCGGGACGCGCACGAGTCCGCCCGAACAACCGAGAACCCAGACCGCGGTGCCTGCGCGCTGCAGGCCGCACGGTTCGTACACGTCCGGCGCGAGCTCCACGAACGAGCCGGCCGCGGTCGCGCGGGACGCGGGCGATCGATCCGTGCCGCCTCCGCACGCGGCGAGAACCAGCACGATACAGATCAGGGCGATCAGCCGCAGGCGCGCGCTCACGGTTGCCCCTCGGCGCAGCGGCGCGCGAGGAAGCGCTGCGCGGCGTTCTGGTCGACGCGCTTCCCGCGGAACTCCGTTCGCTTGTTCTTCACGATGTCGCGCATCACCGCGCAGGCGACACCGGTGTTCTCCTTGTCGGCCGCGAGTGTGTGATCGATGACGTCGCGGACCGAGGGGAACGCCCGGCAGGCGGCGTCGTCCGGGTTCAGGACGTACGTCCGGCCGCCGGCGTGCGCGTAGACGAGGTCCTTCTCGACGTCGTAGCCGGAGTCGACCGGTACCTTTGCGGGGTCGACGTCCCGCGCCAGGTCGGCGCAGTTCCCGGGCGGCGCCGGAACCTCCGGCGGGACCGAGCTCCCCCGCGATCGCGGCGCGACGATGATCGCGACCAGCACGAACGACACCCCAAGCGCGGCCAACGCCGCCAGCGCGCGCGTTCGATCAAGCCTCAGTTGCATGTCGATCCCTCCTCGCGACGCGAGCGGTCGCGCTCAGTACCTCGGCGAGTTGCCGTAGACGACGTCCCGCAGCACCTTCTTGTCGCCGGAGAGCCAGGCACCGGTGAGGCTGCAGTACATCCCGTTGTTCGCGATCGAGCTGTGACCGCAATAGTCGTAGAAACCCATCGAGTGTCCGGTCTCGTGCATCAGGAAGTAGATCTTGTAGCTCGACGAGTATCCGTCGAACCGCGGTTCGTTGATGTGTAACCGGCTGATGTGGTAGCCGCAGGGGTACGGCGCGCCGCCCATCACGGCACACCAGTTCGAGTCCGCCATCGAATAGTGATGGTGCCCGCCGTAGCTCCCGTGCCCGGCCGCCGTCCACTGCGAGCTCGTCATGTAGTCGAGCATGATGTCGGCGAATGAATCGACGGTCGACGTGCACTTCGCCGCGACGAGAGAGATCCCGGACGGCCACGCGCCGCGGAACTCGCTGCTGCCGCCGGCCAGCTGCGAGTGGATGCGACTCCACGTGCTGCCCTCGGCGGATTTGCAGCGATCCGAATAGACCCAGACCCCGCCGTTCCCCTTCAGATTGTCGAGCCACAGGAATCCATGCAGCGGGAACGTTCCCTTCACCATCTTGGAAGGCTCATGTGTCGCACGTGCCGGTCGAACGGGGATCACCAGCGCGCTCACGAGCGTGCACAGGAACACGATCGTCGCCAGCGCGCCCAGCCGATCGCGTGGCGCGTGTGTGCTCGAGGTCATGCTCACCTCCGTTGTCGTGGTCGAACGGGCGCGGCGGAAGGGGCCGCGGGCGGGAAGATGGTCTTCGAGGGGAAGGGAGTGGCGCGGTGCGCGTGTGTGCGGAGGATGGCGTTCGACGGCTGCGTCGTCAAGGACGACGATCGCCGCGACGCGCGCGCTATGGCCTAACGAGATCGGGTCAACAGGGTGAGTGGGAGGCCGATGGGCGCCGTCGCGTTGGCTAGAGACCGAGCTTGCCGGGGTTCATGATCCCGGCAGGGTCGATCGCTTTCTTGATCGCGCGCAGGACGTCGAACCCGGCACCGAGCTCGCGCGGCAGCCACGGCGCCTTCAGTACACCGACGCCGTGGTGATGCGTGATCGTTCCGCCGGCCGCGAGCGTCGCGTCCGCGGCCTCGGCCCAAGCGGCGCGGTACCGAGCTTCGACGGCGCCGTCGTCGGTCGCGCCGACGAAGACGAACGTGAAGTAGAGACACGTCCCCTGCGGATACGGATGCGACGCGTGACACCCCACGACCTCGGCGTGCGCGCCCAGAGCCGCGCGCACGGCGTCGTAGAGCTCCGTCGCCGGCCACAGACCCGCGACCTCCATCGTGTCGACCGCGGCGGCGGGCCCCAGCATTCCTTCGAGCATGATCTTGCGGAACGTTCCGACCGCGTCGTTGCGGTGCTCCCACCAGCGCTCGGCGAGACCGGGGCCGACGTCCTTTCCGCCGGCGCCCTCGACGATCTCGCGGACCGCACTCTCCTCGGGCTCCGCGATCACGTCCCCCTCGAAGCGGAGGATCAACAACGAACCGTCGTGCCGGTCGGGCGCGTCACGGAACGCGATACCGACGTCTGTTTCGTCGTACAGGCGCATCACCGCGGGGTGCAGCTCCTCCTGCGCGACGCGCCGGACGGCGGCGAGCCCGTCGGTGAACGAGCCGAAGGCGTAGGCGCCGTGCGCGATGGCGCGCGGCGCCGGTCGCACAGCCAGCGTGGCCTCGGTGATGACGCCGAGCGTGCCCTCGCTTCCGATGAAGACGCGCGCGAGGTCGGGTCCCGCCGCCGAGGCCGGCGCCGGCCGGGTCCGTACGATCGCGCCGCCGGGCAGCACGACCTCGAGCCCCAAGACCATCTCCTCCAGCCGTCCGTAGCGCGCCGACTTCTGCCCGGCCGACCGCGCCGCGACCCAGCCGCCGAGCGTCGAGATGTCGATCGACTGCGGGAAGTGCCCGAGCGTGAGCCCGCGCCCCGCGAGGTCCTCTTCGAGCTCGCGCCCGCCGATGCCCGCCTGCGCCGTCACGGTCAGCGCCTCGCGGTCGACCGTGAGCAGCGTGTTCATACGCCGCGTATCGAGCGCGATCGCACCGGCGCTCGCCTCCACACCGCCGGAGACGCCGGAGCCCCCGCCGAACGGGATCACCGGCGTGCGCGTCTCCTGCGCCCAGCGCAACACCGCGGCGACCTCCTCGGTCGATGCCGGACGAACGACGGCCGCGGGGAGCGTGACCTGATCGCCGCGCCGCTCGCGCAGAAGCGCCAGCGTCCACCAGTCGTGCGCGTGCGCGGCGAGGTCTGCGGCGTCGGTCGAGACCGATCCATCGGGCAGCAGCGCGCGAAGAGCGTCCAGGTTCACAGCGCCCCACTGTACGCGACGACCCCCCGGTAGACGGCGCGCGCGGCGTCGCGGTAGCGACCGGCGAGCGCGTCGTTCGGCGCGACCTCGGCGAGCTGCCGCAGGAGGTCCCACACCTGCTTCGCGGCGCGGACGAAGTCGCCGGCGGACAGGTCGCCCATGGCGAGGACCTCCTCGAGCGGCTCGTCCTTGGCCCACCACCAGATCTGCTCGACGAATCCGGGATCGGGCTCGCGGCAGAGCTCGAGACGATGCTCCTGCTCGGCGTCGTGGATGCGGCGGTAGATGCGCATCAGTTCGCCGACGCTCCGCCGCACGCGATCGACCGGCCAGCGGAGCTCCGCGGTCTCCGGCCGGCGCGTCTCGTAGACGAGCGCGGAGACGACGGCCACGAGGTCCGGAATGTCGAGGTCGTCGATGAGGCCCCGTTCCGTCGCCTCGGCGACGAGGAGATCGCTCTCGTTGTAGATGCGGCACAGACGCTCCCCTTTGTCGGTGAGCTTGTCCTCGTGCACGTACCCGAAGACGCGCAGCACATCGAGGACGCGCTCGAACATCCGGGCGAGAGACTCGGTGCGGCGACTGACGACCGCGCGCAACCCCTCGGTGTCCTTCGCGAGCTCGTCGTACCGCTCGGCCCACTTCTCGTGCTCTGCCAGCTCCGGACATTGGTCGCACGGATGCGCACGGACGGTGTTCCATGCGCTCGCGGTCGGCGCGCCCGCCGTCTGCGCGGTCGCGGCCGGAACGATCTCCTCGGTTGCGCCGTCGTCCGGCGACGGCGGCCTCATGCGCTCGAGGCGCTTCGCCACCTCGGCCCGGAACGACCGCGAACGCCGGTCGCCCCGGGGGAGCCGGATCTCGCCGACGATCTCGGGCCCGAACCCGAACTCGCGCGCGCCGAGTCGCGCCGCGCGGGCATCCGGAGCGACCGCCACGATCTGGGGCTGCCCGCCCTTCGTGCGCTTCACGTCGACGATCGCGACGGGTCCCCGCAGCCGGCCCCGCCGCATGTTCACGACGAGTCCCGGCCGCAGCGACGCGACCTGCTCGCGGCGCCGCTGGTTCCCTTCGCGTCGCGTCGCGCGTTCCGCCGCGCGCGCCTGCCGGACGAGATCCCAGTACTCGGCGAAGTCGCCGCGATCGCAGCGCATGTTCTCGCGGTAGCCGGCGAGGAAGCGTTCGTTGCGCTCGATCTGCCGCTCCTGGCGGGTCACGCTCCGGTCGGCCAGGAACTGACCGAAGCTCAGATTTAGCAGACGCTGCGCGTCCTCGACCGAATAGCGGCGGACGAGGTTGACGGCCATGTTGTACGACGGCCGGAACGACGAGACGAGCGGATACGTGCGCGTCGAGGCCAAGTGCAGGATCCGGTCCGGCGGGATGTCGGGCTGGAACAGAACGACGCCGTACCCGACCGGGTCGATGCCCCGCCGCCCCGCGCGGCCGGTGAGCTGCGTGAAGTCGCCGGGGGTCATCAGCTCGTGCTTCTCGCCGGTGAACTTCACGAGCCGCTCGATCACGACCGACTTCGCCGGCATGTTGATCCCGAGCGAAAGCGTCTCGGTCGCGAACACCATCTTCACGAGTCCGCGTTCGAAGAGCTCCTCGACCGTCTCCTTGAAGAGGGGGATCAGGCCGGCGTGATGCGCGGCCACACCGGCGAGCAGGCCCTCGCGCCACTCCTCGAAACCGAGCACCTGATGATCCTCGGCCGGCAGCTCCGAGGTGCGCAGCTCGACGTACTCCCGGATCCGCTCGCGTTCGTCCGACGTCGTCAGCCGCACGTGCGCCTGTCGGCACAGCCGCACGGCTTGATCGCACCCCGCGCGGGAGAAGATGAACGTGATCGCCGGCAACATCCCCTCGTCGCGAAGGTGCTTCACGACGTCGACGCGGTCGGGAACCCCTTTCGCGCGACGCACCCACGGCGGCGGGCCACGCCGCCACTCCCCCTTCGCGCCGCGGTGGTCGCGGCGCGGGATCCGCGGCTCGGCCAGCCGGTGCAGCGCGGGGTTCGGTTTCACGCCGTCGCCGTGCGGGAGGAAGAGAGAGATCAACCGCTCGCCGGCCATCATTGAGTGCTCGAGCGGCACCGGACGCCTCTCCGTGATGATCACGTCGGTGTCGCCGCGCACCGTCGACAGCCACTCCCCGAACTCCTCGGCGTTGGAGACCGTCGCCGACAGCGCCGCCACGCGCACGTCTTCGGGGAGGTGGATGGCGACCTCCTCCCAGACCGCGCCGCGGTACGGGTCCCTGAGGTAGTGGACCTCGTCGAGGACGACGAAGCGAAGGCCGCGGAGCGTCGGCGAGTTCTCGTAGATCATGTTGCGGAGGACCTCGGTCGTCATGACGACGACCGGCGCCTCGCCGTTGATCGAGTTGTCGCCCGTGAGCAGACCCACGTTCGCGGCGCCGTGCCGCGCGATGAAGTCGCCGAACTTCTGGTTCGAGAGGGCCTTCAGCGGGGTCGTGTAGAAGCACTTGGTCCCGGTCTCGATCGCGAGCCAGACCGCGAACTCCCCCACCACGGTCTTCCCGGCGCCGGTCGGCGCGCAGACGAGCACGCTGCGGCCGGCAGCGAGCGCCTCGCACGCGTCGCGCTGGAACGGGTCGAAGTCGAAGGAGTACCCACGCCGGAAGGCGGCGATGTCCACGGCCCTCATCCTAGAAGGCAGGGTGGGTGGGTGGAACGACGACGTTGGTGACGCGGCTTATGGTGTGTTCGTCGGCTGCGGCCGCGGGGCGAGCCCGTACTCGATGCGCAGCTCGTTGAGCTCGCTCGAGCCCACCGAGTAGACGGTGTCCGCGCGCTGGTTCCACTCCTGCGCGTGCTGCACGATGACCTGCACCTTCTCGGTGAGCTGTTGCTTCTGCTTCGCGTCCTTCTCGGCGTCGGCGAGCAACTTGATCTGCCCGGCGAGGTTGTACAGGCGTGCAACCCCCACGTATCCGTCCAGCCCGTCGGCCATGAGCTTCTGCGCCCTCTCCTCGACCTTCCCCGGCGCCTTCAGCTTCTGGACCGCGGTGACCGCCTTCCGGAAGTCCTTCTCCCACGTATCCGTGAGTGTGATGAACTGTTGCGCGGTGATCGATCCCGAGCTGAACTTGTCGACGTTCGGCTTGAACTCGGTCGGCGAGCCCTGCTGGAGGTGCGCCAGCAACGGTTCTTGGGCCCTCGACAACTTCAACGAGTAGGCGCGCAGCGAGTCGGCGTGCGCCACGTTCTGCCAGACGCGCAAGCCGCCCAAGACCGCGAGCACGGCGAGCACGATCACGGCCGCGCGCTTCATGTCCTTGCGCATCGGCAGCGGGGTCTTCCGGGCCCCGACGGCGGGCTTCGGCGGCAGGGCCGGGCCCCGCGCCTTGGATCGCCTCCGAGATTTGCCCTTGATCGCCACGGATCCTCCTACTTCTTCATGACGAAGCGAATGATGAGTAAGGCCCCTTCATACATGAGGTACAACGGTATCGCCATCAGGCCCATCGAGTAGGGATCCTGGGACGGCGTCGCCACCGCCGCGATGATGAACACGACCACGACGGCGTGCCTGCGGTACTTCCGGAGCCACTGCGACGAGATGACGCCGGCGGCTCCGAGGAACAGTAAGAGCATGGGGAATTCGAACGTGATTCCGAACGCGAGGACCATGAACATAACGAAGCCGACGTACTCGTCGATGAACAGGATCTGGTTCAGGTCTCCGGCGAAGCCGAACAGAAACCCGAGGGCCTGTGGAAGGACGAGATAGGCGAAGACGGCGCCGAGGAGGAAGAGCCCGATCGATCCGAGCACGAAAGGGATCGCGTACCGCTTCTCTTTCGGCTCGAGCCCCGGGGTGATGAACCGCCAGACCTGCAGAAGGATCACCGGGAGCGCGAATACGAAACCGGCGAAGATGGAGACCTTGATCTTGACGAGGAACGCGGTAGTGACGCCCCGCACGGAGAGTGCCACGTGATGCCCCGCGATATTGCCGCCCTCATCCAGGGGCCACTTCAGGATCTTAAGGATCTCGTTGTAGAGGATGTACGCGATGATGCTGCCGATCAGGAACGCGATCGCACTGACGATCATGCGATAGCGAAGTTCCGTCAGGTGCTCGATGACGGTCATGCGCGCGTCGGCGCGCCGCCGTCGCCGGAATCGGGGCAACTCTCGCTGAGGGCGGAGCGATCTAGAGGCGGCTACTCAGCCGCGTCTTTCGCCCGGCCCTTCGCCTTGGGGGTGGCGGCCTCCGGCGTCGCGGTTTCGTCGTCGTCCTCGTCTTCGAGGCCCGACTTCACGTCGTCGGCGAGGCCCTTGGTCGCGCCCTTGAACTCGCGGAGCGACTTGCCCATCGAGCGCCCGATCTCCGGCAGCCGCTTGGCGCCGAACAGCAGGAGCAAAACGGCGAGGATAAGGATGATCTCGGGAGCACCGATCTGCCGGAACATGGATGACCTCCTCAGCGGTTCCGAGGAGCGGAACCGCAACCGAGTGTAGCAGGGGGCGGATTGCCCGACGAGGCCCGGAACCCGAAGTTTGCCGGTTCTACCGAACCGTTCTCGGGGGCTTCTCCTACTGCTCCCGCAGCGCCGCGAGGTGTTCGGAGGCCTGATCGAGCTCCTCGCGCATCGTGCCGAGCGCTTCCTGCACCTCGGCGTTGGCCTCGGAGAGGGTCTTGCTCAGGCCCTTGAGGCGCGTGATCAACCCGAGCGTGACGCGGATGAGGATGCCGAGGGAGAGCAACCCGAACGCGGCGACGACCAGCCACGTCCATGAAGACAAAGCGAGGATCGCGGGCACCGGGGCATCCTATCCCCCGCCCCCGCAGATTTTTTGAACCGGGCTTCTCACCGGGAGGAGGGACGGAGTTCGCTCCGTCCCTCCTCGCCGTCGTGAAACCATCAGCCGTCGTGTGGCCCAGCCCGGCCGATGTGGTCGCCGCGGCGGCCGAGGACCCTGCGTCGGGGGTCGCCGTACCGCGTACGGACGTCCGGCGAGTGGAGCACGAACCGGAGCCCGTGTCCCGTCCACGCCGTCCACGTCGTGCGGCCGCTCAGTCGCGAAGCCATGGTCGAGATGCCCGCCGCCGCGACGGCGCGAGGCGAACGGCGTGACGCCGCCAGCATCGCGACACCGAGGAACAGGAACGCGAAGCCGGCCGTCCCAACGCCCGACAGTCCGCTGCCGGTCTTCGGGAGGATGGTCTTCGGCAACACCTGGATCACACAGCTGCCGACGCTGAAGGTGCCGGACGACTCGCCGATGATCGAGAACCCCTGATTCTCCGTGGCCGACCACGTGTAGTCCCCCTTGGCGAGGTCGAGCGTGGCGCCCGCCCCCGTCACGGTCGTGTGGTAGCCGTTGGGTCCGTCGACCTCGACGCTCGCGCCGCCGTCTGGGTTGATCGTGACGGCCACCGGCTTCGTCGCCGAGCTGGTCGCCGGGCACGGCTGGACGGTCACGCTGACTGACGCCGCAACCAGCGCGCAGTCCGCTACGTCGAACGACCCGGAGCTTGGTCCGACGATCGCGA
This sequence comes from Actinomycetota bacterium, assembly GCA_044866075.1. Lineage (GTDB taxonomy): Bacteria > Actinomycetota > AC-67 > AC-67 > AC-67 > JBASRP01. Next base: position 19,582 of record JBIOTQ010000126.1, read on the forward strand.
ACCCCTCCCCGGCCGTCGCGGTCCACGTGTAATGCCCCGGAGCGAGGTCGATGGTTCCACCCTCGCCCGTGAACGTGTGCGTGAACCCGTCCGGACCGTTGATCGTCACCTCGGCTCCACTCTCGGGATCGATGACGACCGTCACCGGCGTCACCGAGGATCCGACCGCCGGAACGCACTCGCCGACCTCAACGGTGACGGTGGTTCCGGTCAGAGCACAGTCCTCCACGTCGAACGACCCCGACGTCCGGCCGACGAGGCCGTGCCCGGGCGCCGCGGTGGCCGTCCAGGTGTAGTGCCCGGGCGCGAGGTCGATGGTTCCACCCTCGCCAGTGAACGTGTGCGTGAAGCCGTCGGGACCGTTGATCGTCACCGATGCACCGCTCGACGGGTCGATGACGACGGTGACCGGCGTCTCCGACGAGCCGACTGCCGGGATGCACTCACCGACCTCAACGGAGACGGTCGTCGGCGTCAGGGCGCAGTCCTCGACGTCGAACGACCCGGATGTCGGTCCCTCGAGGATGAACCCTTCTGCGGCCGTGGCCGTCCAGGTGTAGTGCCCGGGAGCCAGGTCCATCGATCCCCCGGAGCCGGTGAAGGTGTGCGTGAAGCCGTTCGGCCCGTTCACCGTGACCGACGCCGCCCCGGGCGGGCTGATCGTGACGGTCACGGGGGTGACCGACGAGCCGATACTCGGCTCGCAATCCCCCAAAGCGACCGAAACGGACGCCGGCTGCGAGATGTCCGACAGGCTCTGGAACGGAACCGTCTGGGTTCCGACCGGGATGGCGTCCTCGGTCGGTTCAACGACGCGACCCGCGTCGATCCCCGCCTCGAGGTTGCCGGTCGGCGTGGAGTCGAAGATGCAGTCGAGCTCCAGCACGATCCGGAGGATGAACACTTCTCCTCCGTCCAGGTTGTCGATCCCGACCGTTGCCACGACCTGATCCTTCGGGCCCGACGTGTCCATACCCGACGACACAAGCGAGACGGTCGTGTCACCCGTCGCTCCGGACATACCGCTGTCGCCGGTGTTGGCCGACGCCGAAACCGGAAGCGCGTGCCCGACACCCGGCTGTCCGGTGGGTTCGGCGAGGAAGCTGTAATCGAGCTCGATATCTTGCTCTTCCGCGCCGTTCGCCACCGTGATCTGCGTGAAGTACACGACCTTGTCTCCGCATTCGAAGTCGCCGCCTTCGAGTGACTCGACGACTCCCTCTGTCTTGGAGATCGTTCGGTCCGCATACTCACCGCCGACACCGGTGTCGTGGTTGTACGTGAACGGACCGGCTGCGATGAAGTCGAGTGAGAAGTCTCCCCCGTCCGCATGCGCCGCCGGTGCGATCGCTGCGAGCGCCGTCATGATCACCAACGTGACCAATGGAATGACGAGCGCTCGTCTCTTTGTCATCTTGCTTTGCCACCTCCTCCAATGTGTTGCGCGGTTGTGCCGCCGATTCGTGGTGTCGGTCGGCGCTCTTTTGGAGCCGAGGCGCGGATGAGTGGATGAGGTGCGCGCATCCCTTCGAACCGTGGTCCCCGAAAAACGAAACCGACCGCAGGTGCGGTCGGTCGATATTGCGTCCCCGCGACGGCTCCCTCTGAGCCGGTCGGAACCCCTTCCGCACCCGTCCCTTCCGCCCGCCCGCCCCAACCGAGGGCGGTCACGAACAGTAGGAATCTGCCACGCACCGTAGTTAAGGTGAGCTTTGCCGTCAATGGGACAGGGGACCTGACCAGCGAATCGTAGTTCGCTTGTTCTCGATTGGGAAAAGAATCCAAGGGTCTCGACGCGTCCCCAACGCCCTCGCGTGGGTCCGGTTACGCGATCCAGTTCAGTCGATCAGGCCCATGCCGCGGGCCCAGGACGTCTCGTAGCCCTCGACGCGGACGGCCTCGGCGTCGCCGGAGACGGACAGGGGATGCTCGGTTTCCACCATCACGGCGACTTCGTCGGCGAACTCTTTCGTCTTCGACGCTTCGATCGCCGCCTGCTGTGGACCGTGGTGCAATCCCTGCGGATGCAACGTCATCATCCCCGGACCGATACCGGCGCGGCTGAAGAACTGACCGGCGTGATAGAAGATCACTTCGTCATTGTCGATGTTGGAATGGAAGAACGGCACGCGCAATGCGTCGGGGTCGCCGGTCTCCGTCGGACGCGGAGCGAACGTACACACCGCGAAACCGTCGTTCGCCCACGTGCAGTGAACCGACGGCGGCAAGTGATAACGCGGCGACACGATCGGACGGAAATCGGAGACGTTGAGTCGCACCGGACACAGATCTCCCTGCCACCCCACGACGTCGAGCGGATGATGCGGATACACCAGCGTCGTGTACGCGTGATCGCGCTTCACGCGAACCTCGAACTCTCCCCTCTCGTCGTGCGGGTCGGGCTCCGGCGTCTCGAGTACGCCCGGATCGAATTGCGCGTGGCGGCCGAGGATCCCGCGGTCCGGTAGCCGGTACTCGCCTTTCCCTTCGATCACGAAAACGAAGAGATCGGCGTCCGGAACGAAGCGGTGCGTCGTGCCCTTCGGAACGATCACGTAGTCGCCGTCTCCGAAACCCAGCGGCCCGTAGTCCGTCTCGAGGACGCCGGCGCCCTGGTGCACGAAGTAGCAAAGGTCTCCGTCGGCGTCCCGCAGGAAGTACGGCATGGCCTCGCGCCGCCGGGAGACGTAGAGGGCCACTTCGTCGTTCCGGGCCACCGGCGCCCACTCCCCCCGGGCGTCGACGAGGTCCGGCGGCTTCAGGGCCGTCAGGTCGAAGGCGGAGGGCCGGAGCGGCCCCTCGACCCTGATCCAGGAAGTCGGGGGGTGGGTCCGGTAGAGGTGGGAGGCCCGGCCGGCGAATGCCTCCCGGCCGTGTTCCTCCTCGAAGGTGCCCTCGGGGAGCCCGACGTGGGCCTGCCGGGTGACCCGTCCCTTCGACAGCGGGATCATGCGTCAGAGGGTCCCGCGCGCTTCTTGCTCGCGCTCGATCGCCTCGAAGAGAGCCTTGAAGTTGCCGAGGCCGAACCCGCGGGAGCCGCGCCGCTCGATGATCTCGAAGAAGACGGTCGGCCGGTCGACGACCGGGCGGGTGAAGATCTGCAGCAGGTACCCCTCCTCGTCGCGGTCGGCCAGCACGCGGAGGTCTTGCAGCGCGGGGACGTCGACCTCGCTCAGATCGGCGAAGCGTTCGCGGACCTCTTCGTAGTACGTGTCGGGCACGCGCAAGAATTCGACGCCGCGCTCGCGCAAGGCGTGGACGGTCGTGATGATGTCGTTCGTCTGCAGCGCCATGTGCTGGACGCCGGCGCCGCGATAGAACTCGAGGTATTCGTCGATCTGCGAGCGCTTCTTGCCCTTCGCGGGTTCGTTGATCGGCAGCTTCACCCGGCCCTCGCCGTCCCACATCACCTTGCTCATCAACGCCGTGTATTCGGTCGAGATCTGGTCGTCGCGGAAGTGCACCAGGTTGGTGAAGCCCATGATGTCCGCGTAGTAGGTGGCCCACGTGTTCATGCGGCCGAGCTCGACGTTGCCGACCACGTGGTCGACCGCGACGAGGCCGACCGGATCCGAGCGGGACGGCGCGGCGGCGCGGAACCCCGGCAGGAACGGCCCGTCGTACTCCTCGCGCTGGATGAACGAATGGATCGTCTCGCCGTACGTCGCGATCGCGGCGCGCACGACCTTGCCGTGCTCGTCCTCCGTGCTCGTCGGTTCGAGGGCGCCCGTCGCGCCGCGTCCGATGGCGAGGTGATACGCCTCTTCGGCGTCGGGGACGCGGAACGCGACGTCCTTCACCCCGTCCCCGTGCATGCGGACGTGCTCGGCGATGGGTGAGTCGGGCGTGAGCGCGCCGGTGAAAACGAAACGGATGTCGCCCTGGGTCACGAGGTGGCTGGTGCGATCCCGCACGCCGGTCTCGAGACCGCTGTAGGCCGCGGACGTGAAGCCGAAGGCGCGGGAGAAGTAGAAGGCCGACTGCTTGGCGTTTCCGACCCAGAACTCGATGTGGTCGATGGCCTGGATCGGAAAGGCGTCGATGGACATCGCGGGTCCCTCCTGCCTCGTGAGCCGGGAAAACCCCGTTGGAAGGAGCCTACCACCAGGGAAAAGAGGAGCGGCGCGCC
>JBIOTQ010000127.1:0-13360 GCA_044866075.1 Actinomycetota bacterium
CGTCTCGCCCAAGCGAGGCTTCGACCTGACACGCACGATCGGCTCGGTGTCGTTCGATAAGACTCCGGCTGAAGAACTCACCGGAACGTCCGGCCTCGACGAGGGCCTGCGCCTCTGCATCGCCGCGTCGTGCGCCGAGATGGTCGGCACCGCGGAGAAGGTGCTCGACCTCACCGTCGCCTACACGAAGGAGCGCGAGCAGTTCGGCCGCCCGATCGGCTCGTTCCAAGCGATCAAGCACAAGTGCGCCGAGATGCTCGCCGATCTCGAGCCGTCGCGGTCGGCCGCGTACTACGCGAGCTGGGCCGCCGCGACCGACGCGGAGGACGCGGAGCTCGCCGTTTCGGTTGCGAAGTCGTTCGGCTCCGAGGCCCTCGCGCGTGTCGCCGCGGAGGGTGTGCAGGTGCACGGCGGCATCGCGTTCACCTGGGAGCACGACATGCATCTCTTCCAGAAGCGCATCAAGTCGATGCAAGCACTGTTCGGCGACGAAGCCGATCACCGCGAACGCATCGCGAAGCTCGCCGGCCTGTAGTGGACGAATCGCTCTCGATCGACGCGGCGACTGCCGCTCTCGCCGGCCCATGGCAACCGAAGGACCTCATCACGGTCAACGACGCGATCGTGCGCGTTGCGCGTCTGCTCGGCGAGTTTCCGTGGCACCGCCACGACGAGGACGAGATGTTCCTGTGCTGGGATGGCTCTTTCCGGATCGAACTCGAAGGCGGGAGCGCCGTCACGCTGCAGCGCGGTGATCTGTACGTGGTCCCGCGGGGCGTCTCACACCGGCCGGTCGCCGACGAGGTCGCGCACGCGGTTCTGCTCGAGCGCCCGGAGACGAAACAGTACGGCTCCTAGAGTCCGCCGATCACGCCGATCGTTAGGATCACGAGGCCGATCATCGCGAGGACCGCGTTCGCGGCCGCCATCTGATACGTCAGGCCGCGCGGTGGTGCGAACAGGTTCGTGTTGTTGGCCCTCCATCCCATCGTGTTCGAGGCCAGCTGCAGAGCCGCCGCGGCGACGAGAAGAACGGCCGCGAGCGTCTCCCAACCGGACGACAGATCGGATAGCGCCACGGCCCACACGAGGCCGAGGAGCATGAAACCCTCCCAGAGGGACACGCGGTGAACCTGAAGCAGCAGCGCACGATCGGCCGCCGGATCCTTGAGGCGTTCTTGCGAGAGCACGAACGCCATCACGAACGAGAACAACAGGCTCCCGAGCCCGCCCAAGATGAGGACCTTCGCAGCCGTGTCCATGCGCGCCTCCTCGCTCGCCGGTCGCCGAGGCGAGCATAGACCTCAGGAGAGCGGTTTCCCCCAAGCCTCGGAGAAAGCGATCTCCTCGAGCGGTTTCCGGCGCGGCGGTCCGAAGTTCGGCTTCAGCGGATGGCCGAGGAGGATCAGCGAGATCGTCTCCACGTGTTCGGGGTACCCGAGCAAGGGTCGCACCTCGGCATCGAAGAAGCGGGTCAGGTTCGTCGGCACCGCGGCGAGCCCCAGGCCACGGGCGCTGAGGAGCAGGTTCTGGATGGCCGAGTACACCGCGCCGTACACGGAGGACGGCTCGAGGATCGTCTGGAGGTCGGATGTGATCATCACGCCGAGGAGCGAGCGGTCGAGCATGCAGTTGATGAACACCGGCGCCTCGTCGATCGCGTCGGCCAGGCGGTCGGTTTCCGTGAGCATGATCCGCTCGGGCTCGTCGTTCGCCTTCGCCGGATCGCCGTAGACCTGCTTCGCGAAGCCCCACGATTTCTTGTAGATCTCGGCCATCGCGTGCCGCGTCGACGGATCGCGGACCACGATGAACGCCCACGGCTGCCGGTTGGTCGGACTCGGCGCCTTGCGCGCGGAATCGAGCAGTCGCCGGATGTGCTCGTCGGAAACGGGCTTGTCCGAGAATCGTCGGAGGCTGCGTTGGGTGTCGATCGCTTCGAACAGATCCATCAGTCGACCCGGCCGAACACGTTCACGTACCAGATGTCGAGCGCGTCGTTAAGGGCCCACCGCAGGAACCGCTCGTCGCCCATCTCGAAACCGAACTTGCGCATCACCGCTTCGGGCATCGCGTCGACGGACGCCACCACGTCGTCGGTGTCGAGCTCGTAGAAGTGCAGGTAGCGAGGGTTGCCCCCCATCGCGTTCTCGTATGGGGTGATCGTGGTGAAGCCGTCGGGCGACGACGCGGCGATGCCGTGGATGTGGGTGAAGTCCGCCCAATCCCGGAGCTCCTGCGCGAGCTCGGGCGTGGTCGGGGAGATCAGGATCAGGAAGACGCCGCGTGTCGGCTTCCCGGAGCACCGGCCCTGCGATGGGCGCGGGTAGCGTCTGAAAAGGAAGCGGTTGGCGACGCGGACATCGCCCTCGCCGTGCGGCAGCCCGTCCATGCATGCCCATACGACGTCGGGGCGCGCGAGCTCGTAGACGGTGAGATGGCTGAAGCCGTCGATCTTCTGTAGGAAGCGCGTCTCGTCGAGGCGAAGGTTCTTGAACGCGGTCCCGTGTGTGAACCAGCCGTTCGCCAGAGCCTTGGGGATCGCGACGTCGCGTTGCCAGGCCTCAACCCCGCCTGCGTCGGGCCCGTCGAGCATCTCGATCATCAAGCCGGTCGGCTGGCGGTCTTCCATGAACGCGTTCTTACTCTCAGGCGACGCGCGGGTCAACGCGGTTGCTACTCGGTCGCGACCTCGCCGAAAAGATCGAAGTTCGGGAGGGACAGCCCGACCTCGTCGAGCGCACGCCAGATGTCGCGGAGCATGGCCGTGTCGGGTTGCGGGACGACGCCGCGGATGTACGGCACGTCCTCGACCGTCGCATCGGCGAGTCCGCTCATGGTCTGGATCAGGGGCTTGTAGCGCCAGCCCTCGTAGAGGGCCTTCTGGTCGAAGACGTGCGGGCTGCCGGCGTTCACCGCGGCGACCGCGTCGCTCCCGACCTGGGTCTGGATCAGCGTCGGCACATCGATCATGCCGCTCTGACCCGGCGGGACGACGTTGAACGTCCGGAACGCGTCGCCGGCCCCGAAGTCGTGCAGCTGGTTGAAGCTGCCGCGGTTCATCCGCTCGAGGGTGATCTCCGGCGCCGCTCCTTGCGCGCCGACGGTGCTCACGATCACCGGCCCCCGCCACGTCGACTGATCGGCCGAGCCGAACTGCTCGGCGAGGGCTGCAACCGACTGGGTCAGCGTCGACACGAGAAGTGACGCGCAGGTCGATCCCGCGCAGTAGTCGCGCGACGGAGCGAGCGTCGTAGCCGGCTCGACGCCGGCGAGCTCCGGCGCGTGCGTGAGGACGTGGTACAGAACGCTGTCGGGCGTGAGGTAGCTCCCGTGGTCGTCCTCGTTGCTTCCCTCGATCACCGGCGGGAAGTCCATCCCGCGGTTGTACGGCCCGAGCTCGTCTTGGAGCAGCGTGTGCTGAAGCCGGTTCCGCCAGTCGCGGTAGATCGCGACGCCGGGATCGCCGTACGTCGCATCCGAGCCGTGCCGAAGCAGCGGACCGCCGGCGTCGCTCCACGACGTCATCGCCAGGTAGGCGTGGTACGCGGGCGAATCGGCCGGGGAGCCTTCGACCGCCAGCGCTTTGGCGAGGAACGGAAGGACGGTCAGCGCATGGATGTCGCTCGTCGCGGCCTTGCGGACGATGCCGTTCACCGACGTCACACATCCGAGCGGATCCGAACCGACGCGGTAATCGTCGTTCGAGAAGCACGCCGGCGACGTCGTGGGATCAGCGTCCGCCTCATCGAGCTTGATCGGCGCGCCGGCCGCGATCAGGCGCTGCACCTCGCGCGACAGCCCCTCCATCCGGTGCCGCGGTCCCCACAGCTCGCGCGCCTCGCCGGCACCGCCCCACCCCTTGATGGGCTTGTTGTTCCAGTTGGCTATGAAGCCTTGGTCCGGGTTGACCACCGTCGTGGCCTTGCGACCATCGGTCGTGAGGATCGCCGAGTTCGCGACGTACTGCTTCCCGCCGGGGCCCGTGCGCCACTCGTACCCGACGCCGGGGAGCGGCAGGCGGGGATCGGTCTGGTCCGGCCGAAGCGGCGTTAACCCGCGATGGAAGTACGCGATGTCGCCGCTCGTCGAGGCGTAGTGGAAGTTGAACGTAAACGGGAACCCGTCGAGCGCCGCCTCGACGCTGTTGGGACCGGTGAGCGTCGTCTTCCGCCCGAGGCTCAGCCATGTGAGGGCGCCCTTCACGTCTTGCATCCAGTGGGCCTTCTTGTGGCTGAACGCAACGAGGTTGGCGGCATCGATGTAGAAGACCGGCCCGTGGACGGTGCGGCACAGCTCTTGGACGATCGGACGCACGGGAAGCATCGGGTGCGTCGGGTCGTCGGGCGAGATGATGCTCGCCGGGTCGGGCGGGCTCGTCGGATTCATGCGCACGAGGAAGGTTTCCGTGCGGCAGTCCATGTCCTGCCAGCCTCCCGGCACCGCGTACTGACGCGGGTTCGCCGGGTTCAACCGCTCGACGTAGGTGTCGATCTGATCGTCGATCCCCGACGTGACCGTGTACGCGAGCGTGCTCGTCCGGCCCATGATGTTTCCCGGACCGAGCGGGACGTTCACGCCGACCGAGTCGTAGGTCGGCGAGTGCACGCCCCCTTCGAAGAAGAAGCTCGGGGTCGAGTAGCCGACCTGCGGGCCGCCGCCGAGCATCGGATGCCCTGTCGACGTGTGGCTACCCGAGACGACCAATGCGTTCGAGTGCCCCATCGAGAACAGCCCGGTCAGCCCGAGCCGTCCGGCGACGTAATCGATGACAGACTTCTCCGCGCGCTGCGCGCGGGCGGCGTTGCAGATCGCCGCGCCCACCTGCGGGTCGTGGAGGAGCGCCATCTGATCGGCGTTGAAGCGTCCGACCTTGTTCGGCCAGACGGCTTCGCCTTGCGTGATCGTCGTCGGCGCGTCGGGGTCGTCGATCCAGTAGAGATCGTTGAAGACCCCCTCTGCTTGCGGCTCGCCGCCGAGCCGCGTGGTCATGTTCGACAACAGGCACGCGTTCTCGGCCTCGTGCCCACCTTCGGCGCCAAAGATGCTGAGGCCGACCGCGGCGAACGCGACCGAGTCCGTGATCGACCACGGCTGCGGCAAGGTGCCGAGCGCCAGGTACTCCGAGGGCAGCTTGCGGATCGGATCGGCGAGGTCTTCGGCGATCCGCGCGTTCACGCCGTCCACGAAAGCGCGGAACTGCGCGGCCGAATCGGGATCGGTCCTCTCGAGCTCGTGGAACATGTCTTGCCGTTCGGGTTCGGTGTACAGCTCGCGCCGGATCGCGATGTCGAACTCGGCCGCCGTCTGCCCGCCGAGCGCCTCCGAGTCGCCGATCAGCTCGGCGAGCCGGCCCTTGCCCGCGCGACGGAGGATCTCCATCTGGAACAGGCGATCCTCGGCCATCGCGTAGCCGTTCGCGTAGGCGGCCTTGAGGTCGTCGTCGCTGAAGATGTGTGGGACCCCGAACGAGTCGCGGAGGATGCGCACGGTCTCGGGGGCCTGCGCTTTCGCGCTGAACGTGGCAGCCGCGAGGCTCAGGGCGGCGACGAGGACGAGCTTGGTCTTGGTCACCCCGACGGATTCGGTTTCGATGCGGGGATTCCTGCCGGGAGGCAGCGTCAGGCCTAATGACTCAGCTGTTTGCTGCGGCTGAGCATGAAGGTCGCGACCGCCTTCGCGCACAGCTCGCCTTTGTTCGTCACGTCGACGTCGGTGATCGCGGTGCGTTTCCCGAGGTGCACCACCTTGGCGGTTGCCGTCATGTCTCCGTCGTAGACCTTGCGCAGGAAATTGACCTTGAACTCGATCGTGCCGTCGATCGCTTCGCGACCATCCTCATCCAGCTGGAGCGCGATGGCGATGCCGCTCGCGATGTCGGTCAGGACGGCCGCCATGCCTCCGTGCGCCCAACGGTTGCCGTAGTGGACCTCGGGATCGATGTCGACGTAGGCGATCCCCTCGCGGTTCGGGCCCATCCGCATCTTGACGCCGAGCGTGCGGTGGAAAGGTGGGTTGAAGCTCGATCGGCGCTCGGTACTTCCGTCGGCGGTGTCGTCGCTCATCCGGTCGTGACTCTATCCTTCACGCCGGCGAGGCGGTCGAGGCGTTCGACACTTCGGCCCCGCATTCGTCGCAGAAGCGAGCGCCGGTCGGGACGGGGTGGCCGTTCGGACACCTTGGCGTGACGCGATAGCCGCAATTGCTGCAGAACTTAGCTTCGTCGCGGTTCTCGGTTGCACAAATCGGACAACGCACGGATGCCCCCCGTCGGCCTGAATTCGCAGCCTACCGCGCGGGTGTCCGGGTCGGAAGGGTCGCTCCTACGCACTGCTATCCGAGCATCGTCACGCCGGCATCGACCGGGATGACCTGGCCTGTGATCGCGTCCGAGTCGTCGGACGCGAGGAAGACCGCGGCGCCGGTGATGTCCTCGGGCTCGAGCGTGCGACGGAGCGCGCTCATCATCTTGATCGCGCCCATCATCGCCTCGGGGACGTGCTTGCGCGTCGCGTCGGTCATCGTCACGCCCGGCGCGATGCCGTTGACGTTGATCCCGAACTGACCGAGCGCCGCCGCCATGAAGTGCGTGTACGCGTTGAGGCCCGCCTTCGACAGCGAGTAGTGGTAGCTCGGCAGCTCCGTGGACTTCTCGTTCATCGCGTAGCCGGCCATCGCGTACATCCAGGCGGCGCCGGACGACTGGTTGATGATCTTCCCCTTGCCCTGCGCCTTCATCGTCGGGAACACGGCCCGGGCGCAGAGCCACGGCCCGATCATGTTCACGTCGAGCACGCGCTTCAGGTACTCGAGCGAGTTGTTGGTCTGTTCGAGATCGAAATAGAGCCCGGCGTTGTTCAGGAGAACGTCGATGCGGCCCCACTTCTCGACCGCCGCCTGGGCCATCGCCTGCGTCGACGCTTCGTCGGCGACGTCGACCTTGACCGCGATCGCCTCGCCGCCGGCCGCCTCGATCTCCTTCGCCACCTGCTCGGCGTTGTCGTCTTTGATGTCGGCGACGGCGACCTTCGCGCCTTCCTCCACGAAACGCAGAGCGTGGGCCCGGCCGATGCCTTGCCCGGCGCCGGTGATGATCGCGACGCGGTCCTGGAGCCGGCCCATCACTCGCCCACTTCGAGCGTCTTGCGGATCGCCTCGAGCTCGAGCCGGTACTGGTCGCGCCCCGACTTCTCCATCCACTCGGTGCCGTCCTTGGCCTCATCCGGTAGAAGGATGGTGAACGTGATGGTGAGACGCGTCGATCCGTTCGGCAGCACCTCGAACGTGTTCACCTCACGCCCGGCCAGCGCCGGCGTCCCGGTGTCGGTGACGATCGTGTCGGGCTTGTCGACCTCGAGGACGTTCAGGAACGCCTCCATCGGATCCCAGCCCGGCAGGTTCAGATCGAAGACGTACTTCGTGCCCGCGCCGAGATCGGCCGGCCCTTCGGTCTTGCGGATGTTCGTGACGTTCGGGTTGTAGTCCGCGAGCTTGACGAAATCGAGCCGGTAGTCGAAGACGTCCTCGACCGGCGCGTCTATCTCACCGGATTCGCCGTACGTCAGCTCGATGGTCATTTCTTCTCCTCACCCTCACCCGGCTTCTTGATCTTGATGTCCATGCCCGGCGCCGTCATGAAGTTCGCGAGCACGGTGTCGAAGTTCTTGGCGACCTTCTCCGCCGTCCATCCGTCGGCCGACGACAGGCCGGCGAGGATCTTGTATTGCTGGAAGATCGTGTACGTGTAGCCGCGGCGCCCGAACACCTGACCGTTCACGTGCCCGGCCTTGTCGGAAGCCAGGAACGCGATCAGCGGCGCGTTGAGGTTCGGATCCATCTCCGGCGGGATCTTGTCCTCCATCCCCGGAAGCAGACCCGTCGTCATCCTGGTTACGGCAGACGGCGCCATCGCGTTCACGGTGATGCCGTACTTGCCGAGCTCGATCGCCCACGTGAGCGTCATGCCCGCGATGCCCGCCTTCGCCGCCGAGTAGTTCGTCTGCCCGAAGTTGCCGCGCAGCCCGGCCGAGGACGTGATGTTGATGATCCGGCCGTAGCCCTTCTCTTTCATGATCGGCCCGGCGTGGCGCGCGCACAGGAACGTCCCCTTCAGGTGCACCGCGATCACCGCGTCGAAGTCGTCCTCCTCCATCTTCAGGAGCGACTTGTCGCGCAGGATGCCTGCGTTGTTCACGAGGATGTCGATCGTTCCGAAGTTCTTCACGGCGTCCTGGATGATCCCCTCGGCCTGGTCCCACTTCGAGACGTCGCCGTAGTTGGCGACGGCTTTTCCACCACCCGATTCGATCTCCTTGACCACCTGCGTGGCGGGGTCGGCGTCGCTCCCTCGGCCGTTCACGTCCACGCCGGCGTCGTTGATCACGACCGCGGCGCCCTCCTTCGCCAGTTCGAGCGCGATCCCGCGCCCGATGCCGCGTCCCGAACCGGTGACCGCGGCGACCTTGCCGTCCAGAAGACCCATCGGGAACTCCTCCTCGAAAAGCGGTTGGAATCGTGGGGCGACGCTAGCAACCGGCTCGCCTCGCGTGCAATCATCGGGTTTCGAGCGACGAGGAGAGTGGGGCTCATGACCGTCGACGCCGAACGCGTGCACAAGGAGCTCACCGAGGTCATGAACTCGGTGTGGTTCGAGGGGGGCAGGCCGTTCCTGGAGGACTTCGCGAACGGACGGGTCCCGAAAGAGAAGCTGGCCCGCTTCGCGCCGTCGTACTGCTTCCAGGTCGACAACTTCAAACGCTGCGTGGCGGCCGTGTACGCGCAGGCCGAGCGGCGCGACGTGCGCGAGCTGATGCTCGAGAACCTGTGGGAGGAGCACGGCGAGGGCGACCCGCAACGCGACCATGCGGTCCTGGTCCAGCGCTTCGGGAAGGCACTCGGCGCCGACCTACCGACCCCCTACGACCTCGAGCCGATCCCCGAGAGCCGCCAGTGGATCGACCGCATCCTGGCGATCTGCCAGAGGGAGCACTTCGTCGTCGGTCTCGCCGCCCTGAGCTACGGCATCGAGGCGCGCACCCGCACGATGGCGTTCCTCGGCGCGCTGTACCGCGACAAGTACGGGCTGCCGGAGGAAGACCTCGAGTTCTTCTTCATGCACCTCGAGGCCGACGAGGAACATGCCGGCCGCGCGATCGAGCTCATCGGCAAGTACTGCACGACCGAGGAGCTCCTCGAGCGGTCGAAGTGGGCCGTCGGCGAGGTGCTCGACGCGACGCGCGTCGTCGCGGAGGGGATGGAGCGCGTCTGCTCCGAACCGTGACCCTGTGACCGATCGCTGGCGCTTCATCGACGGCGGACCGACGGAGGCGCCGCCCGCCTACGGACGGCTGCCCGCGATCGCCGCGTCCGTCGTGCAAGGCGGTCCCGAGGTCTTGATGACGATGCTCTGGTCGCGTGGGCATCTGACGGTCGGCTGGTTCGACGACGTGGACTCCGCGATCGATCTCGAGGCGGCGCGCGCGGAAGGGATCGACGTGTTCCGCCGCCCGATCTGGGGCGGCGGGACGGCGTTCTACGACACCGAAGCCGTCGCCGTGTGGTCCTGGATCATGCGCGACGACCGGTTCCCGAACCTCGACGAGGCGCTGGCCGGTTTCCGGCCGGTCATGGAGAAGGCGCTCAGCGATCTCGGGCTCGGCGAGGCCCAGTTCGCCGGCTCCTCGGACATCCGCTGGCGCGACCGCAAGCTCGGGACGTGCATCACCCAGGCCGTTCTGGGAACGAAGGTGGTGGGCGGTTTCCTCAATCTGAAGCGTCCCGACCTCGAGCTGTACCGGCGGGTCGCGCGCGTGCCGGAGGAGAAGTTCAAAGACAAGGCGATCAAGGACATCGTCGAGTACATCTGCACGCCGGACGACGTTCGCGGCGCACCGCTGTCGTACGCCGAGCTGCGCGACGCGGTCGCGAATGCCTCCCGCGAGGTCGCCGGTCTCGAGCTCGAGCCGTCACGGTTCACCCCGGACGAGGAGAAGGTCACCGACGACTTCGTCAACGCGGTCCGCGCAGACGAGTTCGTCCGCCGCATCTCGAGCGAGCGGTTCCGGGCCGAGACGCGGCCGGGTACTCCGGTCGGCTTCGCGAACGTGAAGGGCAAGAAGCTCGTCCGCGCCGGGGTCGTGCTGGACGAGGCCGGTGCGATCGTCCGCGCGATGGTGGCCGGAGACATGCACGTCTCGCCGCCGGACGCGATGGACCGTGTCGCGGGGGCTCTCGTCGGCGCAAACGCCGCCGACCGCGAGGATCTGCTGACCCGCGTGCGCGCCATCTTCGCGCAGCCCGACGTCGAGCAGGCCGACGCGGCGGCCGGGATCACGCCCGAGGATGTCGTCGAGGCCGTGGTGCGCGCGGCGAAGGAGGCGACGGCGTGAGCGCGGACACCGTCGGCCTCCTGCAGCAGCTGATCCGTAACGGATGCCTGAACGACGGTACGCCGGAATCCGGACAGGAGGTCCGCAACGTCGACGTGTTGCAGTCATTCCTCGACGGAAGCGGACTCGACTTCCAGCGGTTCGAGGCGCTGCCGAACCGCCCGAGCCTCGTCGGCCGCGTGGAGGGAAGCGATCCCAATGCGCCGACGCTGTGCTTGATGGGGCACACCGACGTCGTGCCGGTGAACCCGGAGGGATGGAAGCGCGACCCGATCGGCGGCGAGCTCGTCGACGACATGATCTGGGGCCGCGGCGCGGTCGACATGCTGAACCTGACGTCGTCGATGGCCGTCGCCGTGCGCAACGTGATGCGCAGCGGGTTCCGGCCGCGCGGGACGCTCATCTATTTCGCGGTGCCCGACGAGGAAGCGGCCGGCGTGTACGGCGCGAAGTACATGACCGAGAACGAGACCGACGCGATCCGCTGCGACTACCTCGTCACCGAGATGGGCGGCTTCCGCTTCGCCGTCGACGCGCCGCAGGTGGTGCTGATGGCGGCCGAGAAGGGCACGTATTGGTGCAAGATCACCGTCCGCGGCACGCCGGGTCACGGGTCGATGCCGCACCGCACGGACAACGCGCTCGTGAAAGCTGCCGAGATCGTGCGGCGGCTGAGCGCGTACCGGCCGGAGCCTCTGCTCCACGATCCGTGGCACCGTTTCGTGGAGTCGATGCCGTTCCCCGACGACATGCGGAAGACGCTGCTCGAACCCCGCCGGGTCGAAGAGCTCGCCGACACGACCCCCGACGTCGGCCTCGCGCGGATGGTCCACGCGTGCACACACACGACGTTCGCCCCCACCGTCCTGAACGCCGGCGTGAAGGCGAACGTGATCCCGGACCACGCCGAGCTGCAGGTCGACATCCGTACCCTGCCCGGACAGAGCGGAGAGGACATCGACGCCATGCTCCACGAGGCGCTCGGCGAGTACTACGACGACGTCCACATCGACCCGACCAGCGCGATGCCGGCGAGCTCGTCGCCGCTCGACACGCCGCTGTACGACACCCTCAGTACGATCACGCAGCGGCTGGCGCCGGGGACGACCACGGTGCCGTTCATGATCGTAGGCGCGACGGACGCCCGGTTCTTCCGCAAGATCGGCGCGACCTGCTACGGCTACGGCCTGTTCAGCGAGCGCATCCCGTTCACCGAGTTCGCGACGATGTTCCACGGCGACAACGAGCGCATCGACGTCGAATCGCTCGACCTCTCGACCCAGCTCTGGGAAGCGCTGATCCCCGAGTTCCTGGGCTGACCGCGTGATGCGGTTCGGCGTGCAGATCCCGCAGGAGGGCGTCGACTTCTCCGCCGTCCTCGAGCACGCCCGCGCGGCGGAGAAGCTCGGGTACGACTCCGTGTGGATCCCGGATCACCTGCGCGTCGTCGCCGTCGCCCCCGGCAGTCCGTGCTACGAGGCGTGGACGACTCTGACCGGTGTGCTGATGGGAACCGAGCGCGTGCTCGGCGGGCCGATGGTCCTGTCCGAGGCGTTCCGCAATCCCGCCTGGCTCGCCAACGCCGCGGCCACGCTCGACCACATGTCGAACGGCCGGTTGATCCTCGGGATCGGCGCCGGCTGGTACGAAGGCGAGTACCGCGCGTACGGGTACCCGTGGGTCTCCGGGGCCGAGCGCGTGGAGCGGCTCGGCGAGGCGCTCGAGATCATCAAGCGCTTCTGGCGCGGCGAGGGCGATGGATTCAAGGGCAGGCACTACGAGGTCGCCGGGACCAGCGACTCGCCTCGCCCGTTGCAGCAGCCGCATCCGCCGATCTGGGTCGGCGGACAGGGTCCGAATCTGCTGCGCCTCGCCGCGAAGTACGCCGACGCGTGGAACGCGCCGGTTCTCTCACCCGAACAGGTCGCCGAACGCGTCGAGACCCTGCGCGCGCTGTGCGAAGCCGAGGAGCGGACCATGGTCGACGTGACGTACGAAGGTCCGGTCTGGATTGACGAGGACGAAGAGCGCATCGAGAAGCGTTTGGAACGGAACCGTACCGCGGACAACCCGACGCAGCGCACCTACGCGCGCGTCGCGATCGCGGGAACGCCGGCGCAGGTGACGGCGCGCCTCAAGGAGTACGCGGACGCCGGTGTCTCGCACGTCGTTTGTCACTTCGGACGCACCACGGACCTGCGGGGGACCGAGCTCTTCGCGCGCGACGTGATCCCGGCGTTCCGGGCCTGATCCGGGGGCCCGAACCAGCCTTGTGCCTCCGCTCCCCTTTGTGACAGGATCAGCACGCTTAGTGAGGTCGCGACGAGGCGACCTCACCGCGGGGAAGGGGGACCTGATGAAGGGGATCGCCAGACTCGGGGTCATCGCGGGGGTGCTCGCCGTCCTTCTCATGCTGGGAGGCGCCACGGCGTTCGCCCATCCGCACGAGGCCAGCCCGGCCCATCACGGTGAGGGTCAGCAGATCGCGAACGGTCAGAACCACGGACCGTTCACGACGACGACCGAGGGCCATGGCCAAACGTGTGGCGGCGACCCGGCCGCCTACGGGCTTGAGTCCGCACACCACGGTCCGGACGCCGGCGATCCGGGACGGGCCGACGGCTGCTACGAGACGGACTCGATGCCGCCGGGCTCCGACGACAACAACCCGGCCATCGACTGACGTCCTCGATCTTCACAGCGGCCCTCCATCGTGAGGGCCGCTGTTCATAGGTCGACGCGAACGGTGCGCCCAAAGGAGGGTATGTCGCTTGCGCCGCCGGGCTCGTCGATCGGGAACGACGCGCCGAGGTCAACCGTGACCGTCTTCTGCTTGGCGCGGCACAGGGCCGGCACGTTCACGGTCACCACGCCGGTGCCGCGCAGCGTCAGGCCGTCGCAAGACACGCTCGTGAGCGTGAGGAACTCGACCGTTTCCCGCGCGACGTGGACGCCCCAGCCCCAGATCTCGA
>JBIOTQ010000128.1:0-13789 GCA_044866075.1 Actinomycetota bacterium
CTCCGAGGCCATGCGGATCCTGATCGTCGAAGACGAGGAGCGGCTCGCCGACGCCGTCGCGCGCGGCTTGCGCGCGGAGGGGTTCGAGACGGACGTCGTCCACGACGGCCTCGACGGGCTCTGGCGCGCGAAGGAAACGCCCTACGCGGCGATCGTGCTCGACATCCTGTTGCCGGGCATGAACGGGTACAAGGTCTGCGCCGAGCTCCGCGAGGCAGGGGTGTGGACGCCGATCCTGATGCTCACGGCGAAGGATGGAGAGTACGACGAAGCCGAGGCGCTCGACACCGGGGCCGACGATTACCTCCGCAAGCCGTTCGCGTTCGTCGTGTTGGTGTCACGCCTGCGCGCGCTCATCCGTCGCGGCGCGACGCCGCGTCCCGCCGTGCTCGAGGCCGGCGATCTGTGCTTCGATCCGTCCGACCACACGTGCACGCGCGCCGGCACGACGATCGCGCTGACGCCGCGCGAGGCGGCGGTGCTGGATCACCTGTTGCGCCGCCGCGGACAGGTCGTGTCGAAACTGGAGTTGCTCGACGCCGTCTGGGGCTTCGACTTCGAGGGCGACCCCAACGTCGTCGAGGTGTACGTCGGGTACCTCCGCCGCAAGATCGACAGACCCTTCGGGAAGCAATCGCTCCGGACCGTCCGCGGCGTCGGCTATCAGGTGGTGGACTCATGATGAGCTGGTGGCGCCGCCACGCAACGGTGCGGCTGCAGACGACCCTCGTCGCCGTCGTTGTCACCGGCGCTGCGCTCTTTCTCGGCGCCTTCGCGGTACTCCGGGCCGTCCGCGGAGACATTCGGGCCCGGATCGAGAGGCAGGTTGACGACGTCGCCCGTCAGATCGCGAAGCAGGTATCCGCCGGCGCGCAGCCTCGCGGCTTCGTGTTCGCGAGCGCGACGGCCGAAGGGTTCGTCCCTCCGAGCGTCGTCGTCACCGATCTCGACACGGGCGCCGTCGTGTTCGAGATCGAGCCGGGCGTCGCGCTCGAAGATCCGGCGACGAGCGGGCTGCCGTCGGAGAAGGTCTTCGCCCTCCGCGTCGCACCGCCGGAGGCGGGCCTCGATGCGGCGACCAGCTCGGCCATCACTCGTACGCTGACGGTCGAATCCGTCTTCGGGCGGTTCAGGGTGGTCGCGTCGACGCCCTCCTCGATCGTGACGAAGAACACCGCCGCTCTGCAGAACTCGCTCGCGGCCGGATTCCCGCTGCTCGCGGTTCTCGTCGGTTTCGTGACGTGGCTCCTCACCGGCCGGTCGCTGCAGCCCGTCGAGCGGATCCGCGCGCAGGTCGAGGAGATCAGCGCGCACACGCTCGACCGACGTGTCCCGGCGCCGGAGACCGAGGACGAGATCGGGCGGCTGGCGCACACGATGAACCGTATGCTCGACCGGCTCGAGTCCTCGGCGCGCCGGCAGCGCGAGTTCGTCTCGGACGCCTCGCACGAGCTGCGCAGTCCGATGGCGGCGATCCGGTCGCAGCTCGAGGTGGCGCTCCACGACCACGAGCGCGCGGACTGGATGACCGTCGCGGCGGGGACGCTCGCTGAGAACGAGCGGCTCGAGGCGCTCGTCGACGACCTTCTGACGCTCGCGCGCCTCGATGAGGGACCCGTCCCAGCCGTCGAGGACGTCGATCTGGAAGATGTCGTCCAGGAGGAGGTGGCGCGCCTCCGCGACGAGCGCGTGCACGACGAGACCACGCCGGTCCGCGTGTGCGCGAATCGAGAACAGATCGGACGGGCGCTGCGCAATCTGCTCGAGAACGCGACACGCTTCGCGCGCGGCCGGATCGACGTTCGGCTGTCCGCCGAGGAGGGGAGCGCGACCCTCGCGGTGTCCGACGACGGGCCCGGCATCCCCGAGGCAGATCGCCAACGCGTCTTCGAGCGGTTCACCCGTCTCGACGAGGGGCGAGCCCGCAGCGACGGCGGCGTGGGCCTCGGCCTCGCGCTCGTCCGCGCGATCGCGACCGCGCACTGCGGCTCCGCCGAGGCGACGGCGGCCGATGGTGGGGGGGCGCGTCTCGTGATGCGTCTGCCGCGCGCGGCCGAGTAGCATCCCCGCGTGCGCACCGGGACGATCACCCTCTCCACCGCGGACGGCCCGATGGCCCTCTACGAAGCCGTCCCGGCCGACGCCCGCGCCGCGGTCATCGTGATCCAGGAAGCCTACGGCGTGAACGACTACATCGAACGCGTGACGCGCGATCTGGCCGACGCCGGATATCACGCGGTCGCGCCGCATCTCTACCACCGCACCGGCGGCGAGATCGTGCCGTACGACGACATCCCGAAAGCCGTCGAGATGATCGGCACGCTCGACGACGACAAGGAGCTGATCGACGTCGACGCGGCGATCCGGCACCTTCGAGACGCCGGTTTCGCGGATCGCTCAATCGGAATCGTCGGGTTCTGCATGGGCGGGCGGGTGACATTCCTCACGGTCGCGCGGCGCGCGATCGCCGCGGGGGTCGGCTTCTACGGCGGCGCGATCGTCCCCGGCTGGCCGCCGAAATTCGCGGCTCTGATCGGAGAGTCGGCGACGCTCAAGGCGCCGTGGCTCGGGCTGTTCGGAGACCGCGACCCGTCGATCCCCGTCGAACAAGTCGAGGAGCTTCGCACCGCGCTGAAGGCGGCCCCGGTCGAGACGGAGATCGTCCGGTACCCCGAGGCCGGCCACGGGTTCCACAGCTCATCCCGAGCCTCGTTCGTCCGCGACGCCGCCGCGGACGCGTGGCGCCGCACGCTCGATTGGTTCGCACGCCACCTCGGCTCGCCGGCCGGTTAATACGGCCGTCAGGTGAGTTCCTCGCCAAGGGCGTTCTGCACGACGTTGAGGAGTTCCTCGGCGGTGAACGGCTTGCGTACGTATCCGCGAACCCCACGCTCCAACGCTAGCCGCGACACGGCCGAAGGCGTCGAGTGCGCGGACACCATCACGACGGGAAGGGCCGGGAACAATCCCTTGTCCGACAGGGTCTCCAAGACCTGCCACCCCTCCATGTCCGGCAGCCGCAGGTCGAGGAGCATCACGTCGATCGGCTCGTCCTCGATGATCTTCAGGGCTTGTTCGCCGGTCGACGCCTCGACGACCTGGACCTGCGTCTTCGACAGGAACATGAGCCGCGTCATCAGACGCAGATCGTCTTCGTCTTCGACGACGAGGATGTTGCGCGTCACGACGCGTCCCCGGCGTCGCCGTCCGCGTCCAGCTCGGTCTTGAGCGCGAGCACGAAGCGCGCGCCGTGCGGCTGCGCCTCCTCGTACCACGCGTCGCCGCCGAAAGCCTGGACGAGGTTGCGGACGATCGCGAGCCCGAGGCCCGACCCTTGCACGCCGGCGGTGCCGCTGCCTCGGACGAACGGCTCGAAGATGTGCGCGCGCACGTCGTCGGGAACGCCGGGCCCGTCGTCGGACACGACGATCATCGCCATGTGGTCGTCCGCGCGCGCGTCGATGCGAACGTTTGGACCGCCGTACTTGTAAGCGTTGGTGACGAGGTTCGTGACGATCTGCTCGAGCCGTAGCGGATCGGCGATCACCATGGTGTCGGCGGGCACGTCGACCGTGAGGGTGTGCTCATCCGACGTAGCGACGCCGTCGAGCGCCTGCTTCACCGCCGCCGAGAGCGAGGTCGGCAGCGTGAAGACTTTCAACTTGCGTTGCTCGAGCTGTGCCAGGTCGAGCAGGTTGTTGATCAACAGGCGCATACGCAGCGCGTGACGGTGGATCGTGTCGAGGGCAATCGAGAGCTGCTGCGTCGGCATCTGCGACGGATCGCCGGACAGCATCGACGAGAACCCGAGGATCGCGGTCAGCGGCGTCCGCAGCTCGTGCGCCGCGTTCGCGATGAACTCCCGCCGCGCGACGTCGAGCCGTTGCAGCTCTTCCGTCAAGCGCACGCGGTCGAGCCCAAGGCCGATCTCGGTCGCGTACTCGGTGACGAGCTGGATCTCCTCCGAACCGAAAAGCTGGATGTAGGGCCCGGAGAGGACGACGAGCGTCGCCAGACCGATCTCGGTGCGCACCGGCGCGACGATCGCCAGCCCACTCGGGCCGGCCAACTTCACCGTCGCCGCTCGCTCGGTCGCTCGCAGCCGCGCCGCCATCTCGCACGCCTCGTCGTGCGGCATGCCGGCTGAGGCCAGGACGTTCAGCCTTTCCGTTGCGATGAACCCCGCGTCTCCGCCCACCAGCCGTTGCGCCCAGTCGAGGGCGCGCGCCGCCAGCGTCGGCCGGTCGGGTGCAAACATCACGAGATCGCGCGACGCGCGCAGCGCTTGCGTCTCCGGTGCGCGCCAGATGCGGCGCAGCCACCGCGGGGGAGCGATCGCGATCTGGAGCGCGGGGATCAAGGCCACCGCGGCCGCCTGGGTCGCCACCGTCACGGTCGAGCTCGCCTCCGACCCCGCGGCGATCGCCACGACGAGGAGCGCGATGATCAGTCCGTAGCCGATCGACAGGGAGCGCAGCCGCGCGCGCTGAACCGTGGGCCGCTCACGGGACACGATCCAGAACCGCACGACGGGCTCGACGACCATGAGCCCCCACAACCCGATCAACGTCAACGTCGCAGCCGCGTCCACGCCCTCGAGGCGCGGCGTGCTTTCGTGCGGGATCCGCGCCCAGATCGCGAACGCCGCCGCGCCGGCCGACGCGAGCAGCGCGCCGATCCGCCAGAGGCGGGCGAGCGGCAGATAACGATTGCGGAACTCCAGCATGAGGTAGCCCGATCCCATGAAGGTCACGACCGCGATGTCGGAGAGGATCCCGTTGCGATAGTCGGTCGGCTCACCGAGGCGGCCGAGGACCGCGGTGACGGCCAGGAGGACCAGCGCTCCGGCGAGAGTCGCCCGCAGCGCGTCCCTTTCGAGCCACCAGCGCCGGATGGCCGAGAGGGCCACGACGACGAAGCCGGCGGCGGAGACGTTCCGGAGGATCTCGGCGGCGTCGTTCATCGCCACTCATTGTGCCCAGCCGGAGCAAGCTCACGCATGAAAGAGAGGACTCAGCCGGGGATTTCCTCGCGGTCCAGTCCGGTTTTCGCGGGGCCTTGGAGCAGTTCGCCCTCTTTCGTGTAGCGCGAGCCGTGGCACGGGCAGTCCCAGGTGGACTCGAAGGCGTTCCAGTCGACCGTGCACCCCATGTGCGCGCAACGCGGGGAGAGGGCTACGAGCGTGCCGTCGAGGTTCCGGTAGGCGGCGATCTTTTTCCCGTCGACGTTGACGAGACCCCCCATGCCCGGCCCGAGGTCGTCCAGCGTCCGGTCGACGGTCTTCGCGATCAGCACGTCGGTCGGAGCGCGGTGCATCACTTGAGTCGGCACGGACCCGAGCATGCGGCGCGCGCCGGTCATCCCGCGGTTCCCGACCACGATCAGATCGAGCTCCTCTTCCGCTTCGGCGACCTTGCAGATCTCGTCGGCCGGCTCCCCGATCACGATCCGCGACTGCACGCCGAGCGCACGCGGCTTCGTCTTGAGCGTCTGCTCCAGCACGATCGCGCCGACGATCTCGTCGCCGGCGACGTACACGACGGTCACGCCGATGCGGAACATCATCCCGAGGTCGAACGCCTTGCGCGCGGCCTCGGCGGCGGTGGGGGAGCCGTCGGTGCCGACGAGGATGCGTTTGTAGATGCCGTCCTCGGCCGGCGCCTCCTCCTCTTCGGTCGTGAAAACGATGAGCACATCGCACGGCGCGCCGGTCGCGATGCGCTCGGGGATGGGACCGAGACGGAAACGCCGCGCTTTCCCCATCCCCACGTTGCCGATCACGATCAGGTCCGCCTCGTGCTCGCTCGCCAGGTCGACGATGACCTTCTCCGGGGCTCCTTCGCGGAACTGGGGAACCGCTTTCACGCCGGCGCCTTCGACGCGCGCGGAGGCCTCCGCGAGGATCTTCTCCGCGGCGTAGTCGTGCAGCCCGATGTTCGAAGTCGCGCACACGATCACGAGCTGCCCCTCGACATGCTTCGCCAGGCGCGTCGCCTTGTCCAGCGCCCGCGTCGCGGTCTCGGACCCGTCGGTCCCGACGACGATCGTCCGGTAGCCCATCTCAGCTCACCGTCAGCGTGCCGGTCATCGTCGTCGGATGCACATCGCACCGGAAGAAGTAGCTCCCGGCCTCGAGCGCATTGATCGAGTAGATCTCGGTCGCCGGCCCCGCGAAGATCTTCCCCTTGAAGATGTCGTCGGTCGCCGAGGCGTTGGTGTAGAGCGACACGTTGTGCAGGACCCCGGCGTCGGCGTTCCGGAACCGGATCGAGAACGCTCGGCCAGCCGATCCGGCGACGGTCTTCGTGAGGAAGACGCTGCCCTTCGCCTCGATCCGGACGACCGTGCCGGACGGCTCCGCGACGGGCACGGCCTCACCCGGCTGAAGCCCGAGTGTCGGCTTCACCACCATCAGGTACAAGATGAAGGCCAGACCGACGAACCCCACCCAGGTGATCGTGAGCGGCCTGCGATTCCGAAGGACCGAGTCGAACTGCTCGGGCGTAACGGCCTTCGACCCCTCGGCGACGGCCCGCGTGATGAAGCGCACCTTCTGGTAGTAGGGGCGCGCCATGAAGTACATCGCCATGGACACGACGACGAGCGTGCCGAGCGCCGCCCAGATCCATCCGAAGGACCACCAGTCCCGCATGAACCCCGCGACGATCCCGCCGGCGAGAAGAACGGCCAGCGAGATGTACATCGGCATGACCGTGCGGCCGGAGATGTCGAGCAGCGCGTTGATGCGCGAGGGTTCGCGCTCGCTGCGGAGCCGAAGCGCTACCGCGATCGACACGCCGTGGACGGCGAGGAAACCGAACACGCCGGCGATGTGGACGAAGACCCACCACTCGTACATGCGCCCGGCAGACTAGGTGCCCACCGCCTCTCGATTCCACACGGGTGGCCGGTTATGCGTCAGGGGGGCTGGTACCCCTGTTGCTAGACGGTCTTGCGGTAGCGGCGGACGGCGAGAGGTGCGAACACCGCCAGAATGACGACGGCCCAGGCGACGGCTTTCATCGTTATCACCAGGGTCGAGTCACCGTTCGGGATCGTTTGGGGGCCGACATGCAATGCACGGATCGCCGACGCGGTCACGGATACCGGCTGGTTCTCCGCCCAGACCTGAAGCCAGCCGGGCATCGAGTTGACCGGCACGAACGCGGATGACGCGAAGACGAGTGGCGCCATGACAGGGAAGGCAACCGCCTGCGCGGACTCGGCATCGCGGACGGTGAGTCCGACGGTCGCGAAGATCCAGGAGAACGCGTAGCCGGCCAGGAGCAGCAATCCCATGCCGGCGAGATACTCCAGGAGGTTCGTGTGGTAACGCGCCCCGACGGCGAAGCCGACCACGGCCATCAAGATCACGACGAATACGTTCCGCGCCAGGTCGGCACCGGTGCGTCCGACGAGCACGGCGGAGCGTGCCATCGGGAGCGAGCGGAAACGCTCCAGCAGCCCGCTCTGCATGTCCGTCGCGAGTCCGATCGCCGTTCCCACCGAGCCGAACACGACCGTCTGAACGAAGATCCCCGGCATGAGGAAGTCCTTGTAGTTGATGCCGTTGCCGGGATTGATTGCCCCGCCGAACACGTACACGAACATCAGCACGAAGATGACCGGCTGGATGGTCGAAAAGACCATCAGCTGCGGCGTGCGGGCGAGGCCGAGCACGTTCCGCCATACCACGGTGAGCGCGTCCTGGATCGCTTCGCCGAACCGGCCGACTCCTTGGCTCCTGCGGGCGAGAGATGTCGCGGTGGCCGTCATCGTGCTCCTCCCGCGCGTGCGAGCTGACGCTGCTTCTTTTTGTCTTCAGGGCCCTGTTCGTCCTCCGCGGGTTCCGCGTGCCGGCCGGTGAGGGAAAGGAACACATCGTCGAGGCTCGGTTCGCGGACGTTGAGTTTCGATGGCGTGAGGTCGTCGCCGTCCAGCCGTCGCAGGACGTCCACGAGGAGGCTCGCGCCCTGCGGTGACGAGAGACGTATGAGCGCACCCTCGCGCTCAGGAGCGCCATTGCCCATCCTCGCGAGCAACGCTTCCGCGCGCTGAGCGGCTCCCTCGTCGCTGAAGGAGAACTCGAGAACAGTGTCGCCGAGCTTCGCCTTGAGATCCGAGGGCGTGCCGTGGGCGATGATCTCGCCCTTGTCCACGACGACGATGTCATTGCACAGGCGATCGGCTTCGTCGAGGTACTGCGTCGTGAGGCAGACGGTCGTCCCGCCGGCGACGAGCTCTCGGATCGTGACCCACAGATCCGAGCGGCTCTGCGGATCGAGACCCGTGGTCGGCTCGTCGAGGAAGAGCACCGGCGGGCGGTGGACGAGTGCGGCCGCCAGGTCGAGCCGGCGACGCATCCCTCCCGAGTAGGTCCGCACCGGCCGGTCGGCCGCGTCGCTGAGGCCGAAGACCTCCAGCAGATCGTTGGCTCGCTGCCGGATCTGCTCTGCGGGGAGGTGGGTCAGCCGGCCGATCATGCGCAGGTTCTCGCGGCCGGTCAGGAGACCGTCCACCGCAGCGTACTGGCCGGCCAAGCCGATGAGCCGTCGGACCTCCGTCGGATGCTGTGTGACGTCTTTGTCCAGAACCTCGGCGACGCCGCGGTCCGGCGGGATCAACGTCGTTAGGATCCGGACGGCGGTGGTCTTTCCGGCTCCGTTGGGCCCGAGGAGCCCGAACACGGTGCCCGACGGCACCGCGAAGCTGATTCCCTTGAGAGCCTCGACGGAGCCGAAGTTCTTGGCGAGGTCCTCGACGACGATCGCGTTCTCAGTCATGGTCGCGACCATACCTCCGATACTTGAATGATGTCAAATTTTAAACCCACCTGACATTCTCGTTACTTGAACTTTTCGTGAACCCGGACTATCATGGTGCTGTGAGAAGCGAACGCCGCTCCACGTCAAAATCTGCCCTCGCAGGTGAAGCCTGGCGTGATTTGTTCGAATTCTTCATCGCCACGCGGAAAGAGCGGGATCCGGCACTCGCGAAATACGGCCTGACGCCGAACGACGGCAAAGCTCTGTGGTCGCTCGATCTTCATACAGGGAAGACCATGGGTGCGCTGGCGGCCGAATGGACCTGCGACGCGTCCAACGCGACCTGGATCGTCGACCGGCTGGAGAAGCGCGGCCTTGCGGAGAGGCGTCCGGCGGCGGGGGACCGACGCGTGAAGATGGTCGTCCTCACGCCCGACGGTCAGAAGACGCGCGCTGCCGTCATGGCCGCGTTCCACGAGCCGCCCGAGGCTCTCCTCGCGCTACCGCGGGCCGAGCTCGAAGCCTTTCACGGCGTCGTCGCGCATCTGATGGAGATCGCTAGGGCGCGGGAGGCTCGGGCGGCGGCTTCTGAACGACCAGCTTGAGCGCGCGCCCTCGCAGTCGCTCCGAGTACTCGTTCCAGGCGTCGGACGAACCCGAATCTTTCGGGAACAGGTCGAAGTGACACGTCGCCGAGCCGGAGGGGATCGTCGTCGCGAACGACACGTCGAAGATCCCTTCCCCGAACGTGCGACGCGCCGCCGCGATCATCCCCTCGACGAAGTAGCGCTGGACACGGCAATCGAAGGCGCCGTAGACGTCCTCGTGCGGGCAGTAGTGGATGTCGAAATCCGCGCCTTGCTCGTGGACGCGCGGCGCTTCGATCGAGGCGTAGGCGACCTCGTTCACCCACGACGCGAACAAGCTCGCGATCTCGTTCGGCTCGAGTCCCTCGGGCGCCTCGACCCCCTCCAGCATCTCCGACGCGATGCGGTCGCCGATCGTCTTCAACGCTTCGCGGGCGACATCGTGTCCTTCGGATCCGAACGCGGCCTCGACGGCCTTCAGCATCTCGATGAGACCGACGGCCATCATCTGTCCCCACACGAACGTCGACGCCGGGTCGTAGTCGGGGTTCGCGAGCGCCTTGCGCCGGAATCCTTCGACGGCTTGCGCGAACGGCCAATGCAGCGGCAGGTTCTCGCGCCGGCCTCCCCACGGCAGCCGTTCCGCACCGTTCTCCGCAGCGTCGGGGTGCGGCCGCACCGGCGTCCCCGTCCACGCGACGTCTCTCATCGCAGGCCTCCTCTATCGCTCGCTCCCACCAGCCTAGCCCCGGACACACCTGCCACGTGCCGGAGCGAGACCGGCATTATCCTGAGACCGTGACATCCCCCAGCGATCCCGAGAGCCTCCCGGCCGTCGTCGAGACACCGGTCCCGGCCGAAGCGCAGAGCTTCGCCGAGTTCGGCGTCTCCACGGCCGTGGTCGACGCGCTCGCGCTCGGCAACATCAACGCGACGTTCCCGATCCAAGCGCTCGTTCTCCGGGACGCCATCGCCGGGCGAGACGTTCTCGCGCGCTCGCGGACAGGGTCCGGAAAGACGCTGGCCTTCGCCGTTCCGATCGTTGAGAGGTTCGCGCACGACAAGGGGAGTCCGCGCGCGCTGATCCTGGTTCCGACCCGAGAGCTGGCGAGCCAGGTCACCGAAGCCTTCCGTACGATCGCAGACGTGAAGCATCTCAAGGTCGCGTCGGTGTACGGAGGCGTGGGGATGAAAGACCAGGCGCAGCGCGCCGCGCACGCCGACATCGTGATCGCGACACCGGGCCGGCTTCTCGACCTCGTGCGGCGCAAGATGCTGTCGATGTCCCGCGTTGAGATCTGCGTCCTCGACGAAGCGGATCGCATGCTCGACATGGGGTTCCTGCCCGACGTCAGCGACATCCTCGACCGGATCCCCGAGAAACGGCAGACGATGCTCTTCTCCGCGACCCTCGATGGCGAGGTCGGACGACTCGCCGGCCGCTACACCGACGATCCCGTCCTACACGAGATCATCGAGGAACGCCAGGTTGTCGCGGAGGCGTTGCACCGATTCATCTCCGTCCCGCGAGAGGAGAAGGTCGCCGTCCTCGTGCGGGAGCTCGCCGGCGACCGGGGGTCGACGCTGATCTTCGTCCGGACGAAACGGGGCGCCGACCGGCTGGCGCAGAAGCTCAAGGAGAACGGCTTCGGCGCGCAGGCCCTGCACGGCGACATGAGCCAGGCCGCGCGCGAGCGCGCGCTCGCACGCTTCGCGTCGGGCAAGGGAGACATCCTCGTCGCGACGGACGTCGCGGCGCGCGGACTAGACCTCGAGCACATAACGCACGTCGTCAACTACGACGCGCCGCAGGACGAGAAGGCCTACGTCCACCGCGTCGGACGCACCGCGAGAGCGGGGCGCGGCGGAACCGGCATCACGCTCGTCACCCCGGAGGAACGAGGCGACGTGAGCCGGATCGTCAGGCTGCTCGGTCTCGAAGCGGAGTTCACGGAGGCGGGGATGAAGGTCCACCCGCCGCGCACGATCTACTCGGGCAAACGCGGCCGCGGCAGCATGCTCGGCCGCCGGCCGCGCCGGAAGTTCTAGGACACCCCCGCCTCGAGCGCGTTCAGCGCGAACGTGATCGCATCCTCATGCGTCATCACCCGTCCACGCTCCCGCGCCTCGGCGAATGTCCGCTCGTCGAGGCGCATTCGAACGGAGGCGAGCGTCTCGGCGTTCAGCTTCGCCGCCCACGACCACATCGCGCCCAGCTCCTCGCGGAGCGCTTCGGTGCACGCAACCAGGGTGACGGCTGCCTCGCTGCGGCCGACTGCGGCCAGCGCCGAGGCGACGCGACACAGATCCACGACCGATTCGAGGACGTCGCCGAGTCGGCGGTGGATGGGGAGCTGCTCCTTCAGCAGCTCGATGCTGTCGGTGTAGCGTCCCTCGGCAAGCGCGATCATCGCCAGCTGGCCGATCGTCACGGCCTCCACCTGTGCGTACCCAACCGCGCGCGCCCTGAGCAGGTTCTCCTGGTGGAGTGCGCGCGCCCTTTTCAGGTCGCCCGACTTTTCATGGGCCCACGCCAGCGTGCGAGTCGACAGCATCGCGGCATGGTCGTCGCCGAGATCCCGAAAAGCGCTGACGGTTTCTTCGAGAAGTCGCCGCGCAACGTCGAGATCGTCCTCCTCGGTTGCGAGGTACCCCAGCATCCATCGGGCGTTGGCCACGCCCCACGCGTTCCCAAGCGACCGATAGAGCTCGAAGGCCTCCTCGGTGCGACGCCGTGCAGTCGCGATGTCTCCGAACGCGCTGGCCATCTGGCCCGACGCGTCGAGCGCCTTCGCTCGAGCCGGCGTGGGTGCTTCGTCGGCCTCGAGCGCGCGTTCGAGTCGGCGCCTGCCCTCCACGAAGTGACCATGTTCTCCCCAGAACTCGACGAGCGACCCGGCCATACGCAGGGCGTCCTGGGTCTCTCCGGTGCTCTCGAGCCAGTCGAGCGCCGCGCGCAAGTTGTCGTGCTCGCGCTCCAGCCTCGGCGTCCATTCGGCGGCCGCGCCGGCCAGCAGGCCGGGTTCCGCTTCTTCCGCGAGCGCCAGGAAGTGGTGCGCGTGGTGCCACCGCAGGGCTTCGGCTTCGCCCGACGCTTGCGATCTCTCTACCGCGAACTCGCGGATCGTCTCGAGCATCCAGAACCGGTCTTGCGTGCGACGCACGAGGCTCTTCTCGACCAGGCCTTGCAGCACGTCGAGATCCGCAGCCGCTACCTCGACGGCGGCGTCCAGCGTGCAGCCTCCGCGGAATACGCCGACACGCGCGAAGAGCGCGCGCTCGTCATCTGAGAGGAGCTCATACGACCACTCGATCGTTGCCCGGAGAGTGGCCTGGCGGGGCTCGGCGTCCCGCCCTCCCTTGAGAACATCGAGCCGGGACGCCAACCGCTCCAGGATCTCTTGCGGAGTCAAGACTCGCGTCCGCGCCGCCGCGAGCTCCACCGCGAGCGGGAGGTTGTCGAGACGCACGCACAGGTCGCCGATGATCTGATCGGGGACCAGGCCGGAGCGAGCGCAGAAAAGCGCGACCGCTTCGACCTCCGCGAGCGGCTGCACCGGATACTCGACCTCGCCGGTCACGCGGAGGACCTCGCGGCTGGTGACGAGCAGTCGTAGGTTGGGACAGGCGGAGAGCAGCGCGGGAAGCTCGGACGCAGCTTCGATCACCTGCTCGAAGTTGTCGAGGAGCAGGAGCATCTCTCGCTCGGCGACGAACTCTTTGAGGACGCCTTTGGCGCCGATGGTGTTCGCGATCTCGTCGACGACGAGCTTGGGATCACGGAGCGGCGCGAGCCCAACCCAGAACACGCCGTTGCGGTGCTCGGAGATGAGCTCGGCCGCGGCCTCGATGCCCAGCCGCGTCTTGCCCGAGCCGCCCGGCCCGGTCAGCGTGACGAGCCGCGCACCGGCCCGTAGGAGCGAGACAACGTCGTCGACCTCTTTCGCGCGGCCGACGAAGGAGCTCGCCGGCCGCGGCAGGTTCGTGTTCGAGATCGTCTTGAGGGGCGGGTGTCTCTCAGCGCCCAATTGGAAGATCCAGATCGGTTCGTCGAAGTCCTTCAGCCGGTGCTCGCCGAGATCGGTGACGTCGGCTACGACGATGTCGCGGGTCTCTTTCGAGAGCAGAACCTGCCCACCGTGTCCCGCCGCCGCGATGCGTGCGCCTTTATGGACGTCGCGGCCCACGTAGCCTTCGGTGGTGAGATGCGGGGATCCGGAGTGGAGTCCCATCCGGACGCGGATGCGTCCGGACGCGGCGAGAGCATCGCGCCCTCGACGAGCTGCCTCGACAGCCTCCGCGGCGTCCGGGAAAGCGTAGAAGAACGCGTCACCCTGGTTGTCGACCTCGACGCCGCCGTGGCGCGCGCACGCATTGCGGAGGATCGCGCGGTGCTCGGCCAACGCATCGGCGTACGACTCTGCCCCGAGTTCGTGC
>JBIOTQ010000129.1:0-5445 GCA_044866075.1 Actinomycetota bacterium
CCAGGTGCTCGACCGGCTCGCGGACGACCCCGTCGATCTCCTTGGTGATGACCTCCGGCCGGGAGACCTGGAACTCGTACCCCTCGCGCCGCATCGTCTCGATCAGAACGGCCAGCTGAAGCTCACCGCGGCCGGCGACCTCCTGCACCTCCGGCGAGTCCGTGTCGCTCACGCGGATCGAGACGTTGCCGAGCACCTCGCGCGCCAGGCGTTCCCGGAGGTGCCGGCTCGTCAGGAACTTCCCCTCGCGCCCCGACAACGGAGACGTCGAGACGCCGAACGTCATCCGCAGCACGGGTTCGTCGACGATCAGACGCGCGAGCGCGACCGGGGTATCGGCGTCGGCGAGCGTGTCGCCGATCTCGACGTCCGGCATCCCAGCGGCGACGAACAGATCGCCGGCGCCGATCTCGTCGACCCGGATGCGCTCGAGGCCGCGGAACGCCAACAGCGCCGTCAGCTTGCGGCGTTCGCTGGTCCCGTCGTCACGGCACAGCGCCACGACCTCCTCCACCCGCAGTGTGCCCTGTACGACGCGACCGATCGCGAGACGCCCGAGGTAATCCGACGCGTCCAGATTCGTGACCAACGCCTGGAGCGGCGCGCCCGGGTCGCCCGTCGGAGCAGGGATCGCGGCCAGGATCGCATCCAGCAGTGGGTCGAGCGTCGCGTCCTCCGAAGGCATCCCGACGTCCGGAACGGCGCGCCCTTCGCGCGCGACCGCCGAGATGACGGGGAAGTCGATGTGGTGATCCTGCGCCTCGAGATCGAAGAAGAGTTGGTAGACCTCGTCCAGCACCTCGGTGGTGCGGGCGTCCTTCCGGTCGACCTTGTTCAGCACGACGATCGACGGCAGACCCCGGTGCAACGCCTTGCCGAGGACGTACCGCGTCTGCGGCAGCGGTCCTTCGGACGCGTCGACGATCAACAGGACGCCGTCGACCATCGCGAGAGCGCGCTCGACCTCGCCGCCGAAGTCGGCGTGCCCCGGTGTGTCGACCAGGTTGATCGTGGCGTCCCGCCACGGGATCTGCGCCGCTTTGGCGAAGATCGTGATGCCCTTCTCCCGCTCCAGCGCGTCGGAATCCATGATCCGGTCGGGTGCCGGCGCGCCCGCGCGGATGACGCCGCTCGCGCGTAGCATCGCGTCGACCAGCGTCGTCTTACCGTGGTCGACGTGCGCGACGAGGGCGACGTTCCGGATGTTCTTAGGTTGTGTGGGCACGGGACAGCCAGACTACCGCGGCGCGAGAGCCGTCACCGGCGCGCCGACGAAACCAGCTCGAGCGTCTCCTGCGGTCCTTTGATGTTCTTCTCGAGGACCAGTCCGATCCCGGCCGCGTAGTACTTGTACTCGACGATCTTCGGATCGAGTCGGCTGGAGTCCTCGGTCACGACCACACGTCGAAACGATCCGTACGGCACGCTGACCGTTTCCGTCAGCGAGACGATCTTCGCTTGATCCTCGGCGTGGCCCGCGTAGTACTCCTGCCGGTACGCGAGGCCGACCGTCCGCCTGCCGGGCATGATGATGCCGGGCTGCGCGCCGTTCTTGCCGGCCTCCCACGAACCTTCGCGGCTGACGATCTTGCCCTCTTCGATCTCGCGCGAGTCCTCGCCGAAATACCAGACGTTCCCGTCGCGATCCTGCGCGTACCAGTCGAACGTCAGCTCGGTCGTCTCTCCCGCGACCTTCACCTCGTCGCGCACCACGTCGCAGGACACGCCGAGGATGGTCTTCGTCTGTGTCGTTACCGTGACGATGTCGACCTCCTGCTCGCCCTCGGACGTCCCTTTGAAAGTCAGGACGGTCCCGGGCGTGAGCGGGAAGTAGGGGTTGTCGATCTTCGTCGAGAACCGCGACGGATCGATCAGGGGCTTGTAGGGCGACGCCGAGAGGGCGGCGGGGAACGGCCGGATCGTCGCTCTTAGCCGGGGCATCGCGCCGCCGTCGCAGGCGGCGGCGAGGGCCAGGGCGAGCGCCGCGACCGCGAATCGCCGCATGCGGGCATGGTATCGACCCCGAACGGCAGAGGTCCGCCAACCGAGCAAGGAGACCCGGTTCTACACGGCGAATCCCAGAGGGGGATGCGACGCGCCCTGCTTCTCACGATGGCGGTCCTGCTGGTCGCCGGTCCGACGGCGGGCATCGCCGGCCGCCCGGCGCCCTGCGAGACGCGACTCCTCGTCCTATCCGCGTTCCCGGGTGAGATCGACAAGCTCCTGTTCGAAACGAAGGTGACCGACACGATCGTCGTGGACGGCTACACCTTCTACGTCGGCACCCTGCGCGGGAACAGCGTCGCTCTCGCGCTCACCGGGATCGGCCTCGTCAACTCCGAGGGCGCCGCCCGCACCGCGCTGGGAACGTTCCGGTGCGGGTCCCGCACGGCCGTCAACGGCATCGTGTTCTCGGGCGTGGCCGGCGGGAAGTCCTTCATCGGCGACGTCACGGTCCCCTCGCGATGGACCCTCGACGACGGCAAGACCTTTTATCGAACCGACGCGCGCATGTTCGCCGTGGCGCGATCCGTGATCGAGAGCGGGGGAGTGAGACTCGACGATCGCACCCCGCTCGGCGATCTGGGATGTGTCGGGCTCGATCCCGATCTCGTCCGGACGGTTCAGATGCCGCAGGCGCCGCAGATCATCGTCGGCGGTGACGGCAAGAGCGCCGAT
Organism: Actinomycetota bacterium; assembly: GCA_044866075.1. Classification (GTDB taxonomy): domain Bacteria; phylum Actinomycetota; class AC-67; order AC-67; family AC-67; genus JBASRP01. The sequence continues at coordinate 2,680 of JBIOTQ010000129.1, forward strand.
CCCTTCGAGGGTCGCGCGTTCCCGTGCATCCCGGGCGGCGGCGACGTGTTCGGCTGCCAGCCGTGCCGGGCCCCGCTTCAGGCTCCCGACCTGGAACGCTTCGTGACACGCGCGGCGCCGTTCGCGGACCCGAACTTCTTCCTCGGCTATTTCCAGATGCCCACGCCGTCGACGACCGAGTGGGTGGCCGAGGACATGGAGACGGCGGCCGTCGCACGCGTGGCCGCGCAGCAGCGGATCCCGTTCCTCGCGTTCCGCGCGATGTCGGACGGTCAGGGCGATCCGCTCATGCTGCCGGGCTTCCCGTTCCAGTTCTTCATCTACCGGCAGCTGGCCGCGGACAACGCGGCGACCGTGGCGCTCGCCTTCCTGCAGGCCTGGGCCGGGGGCTAGGCGCGCCGTCATCGAACGCGACCGGCGGCGCGTTCGTATCGATGGTAGGAAATGAGATCACCTATGGTCCCGTCCAGGCTCGCCGCGTCGCTAACGTCGGTCGCGCTGATCGCCGCCCTCGCCGCGTGCGACGCGAACTCGAAGCCGTCCGCGCGCCCGACGAGCACCGCGTCTTCCCCGACGTCCTCGCCGACGGCACAGCCGTCCCAGCGACCGGCGGCGTTCGATCCCGTCTCGCTGCCGGCGTTGATGCAGAAGAGGTACGACGGACGCGATCTGCGGACGGTGAGCGTTCTGGGCCGCAACAGCGCCTACACGCGCTACGCAGTCCGGTTCCGGAGCGGCCGCCTGCGCATCTCGGGGATCATGAACGTGCCGGCGGGGCGCGGCCCGTTCCCCGTGCTGATCCTCAACCACGGTTACATCGCCCCGGCCGTGTACACGACGGGCCGCGGTCTCGCCCGCGAGCAGGACTATCTCGCCCGGCGCGGCTACGTGGTCCTGCACGTCGACTACCGCAACCACGCGCAGTCGGACGACGATCCGAACTACGAGCTGAACTTGAGGCTCGGCTATACGGAGGACGTGATCAACGCCGTGTACGCGGTGAGGGAGTCGTCGCTTCCCTATCTCGACGGCGATCGCGTCGGGATGCTCGGGCGGTCGATGGGCGGCGGCGTCACGTTCAACGCGCTCGTCGTGCAACCGGACCTCGTGAAAGCGGCGGTCGTGTACGCGCCCGTCAGTTCCGACGTGGTCGACAACTTCAACCGCTGGATCCGCCGGATGGGCGACCGGCGCGTCCTCGCGCAGAGGATCGCCGCGCGGTTCGGCTCGCCCGAGCGGAACCCGGAGTTCTGGCGAAACGTCTCGCCGGCCACCTTCTTCGACCGGATAACCGTCCCGCTGATCATGCATCACGGCACAGAGGACGAGAGCGTTCCCCTTCCCTGGAGCCGGAAGACTCTCGCGGCGCTCGAGCGTGCGGGCAAGGACGTGCGGCTGTACATCTACGAGGGCGAGCACCACGCGTTCGGACCTCAGTGGGCCGAATCGATGCGCCGGACGGTGCGCTTCCTCGACCGATACCTCAAGGGCTGACGGTTAGTCCCCTGCGCGATCGCGCAAGGCGCACGCCGAGCGACACGAGGACGAGGACGAATGCGAGCGCGAGGGGGACGACGGCAAGCTCGACGTTGATCCCCCAAGGCCCGAAGACCGTTAGAGCGAGAAACGCCGCCGGGATGAGAAGTCGCCGCCGGAACAGCGCCCAAAGAGCGACCCAGCCGGCGACGGCGAACAGAGGCTCAATGAACAAGAAGATGGTCGGCAGACCCGTATAGCCCGACCGGCCACCCGGGTTCCATTCGGCGTAGAAGTTTGGAAGCAGCAGGGTGAGGGTTACGGCGACCGCGATCGTCACGATGAGCGCGAACGCATGCAACACTCGGACGATCACATGAGCAACACCGTTGCTACGCATCATTGACGCTGCCGATCAAACTCGGGGTGAGTTGCTGGACCAGTTGCGCCAGCAACGCCATCATGTCGAAGACGCGCTCCGCCTCCGAGCGTTCCGGATCCAACCGGCTCATCAGCTCGATGCCGAGGAACATCGCCGAGATCGCGTAGGCGGCCTCGCGCACCGGGACCAGCGAACCCAGCGGATGCGTCGCGAGCGCGCGCCGAAGCGCATCTTCGACGAGCGCGATCCAGCCGTCGAAGCGGTCCAGGATCGCGCGGCCGACCTCTTCGTCCGAGGCCGCCGCGGCCATCAACTGGGTGACCGCGGTGACGCCACCGGTTTGGATGTCCTCGCTGTGCAGCCGGCGCGCGATCTCGACGAGGTCGGCGAGGGAACCGACCTCGGCGGCCGCGGCCCGGTACTTGGCGATTTGCTCCTCGGACGTCTTGCGGAACGTCTCGAGGAGCAGCGCCGGCACCGACCCGAAGTGGTAGAAGATCAGCGCTTGGTTGAACCCTCCCCGGTTCGCGATCGAGCGCGCCGTGGTTCCGGCGAACCCTTCCTCGCGCAGTGTCTCGATCGCGGCCTCGACGATGCGCTCGCGCGTGGCCGATTCCTTCTTCGGTTTGGCGCTCACCGTCAGAACCCGCCTGAGATGCGCGCTTGGTCGCACCACGAGCAGTCGAGGTCCTCGGTGCGTCCCAGCCAGACGCTCCACTGGTCGCGCTTCACCGATACCCAGTGGAAGAAGCGCTCGGCGTGCGGGGCGAGCGCCGGTCGCGACAGCCGGTAGGCCCACGGCCGGTACCGGCGCGTCGCCCACATCGCGGCGATGAACGCCGCCGGACCGACCCACGCGCGTCCCTGATCGTCGACCGCGATCAGCTCCGATCCGAGCCACGGTAGCT
>JBIOTQ010000130.1:0-4039 GCA_044866075.1 Actinomycetota bacterium
TACGGGCCGCTTGCGGTCTACCAGGTGACGTTCTCGTTCAACTGCAACAACCCGAGTGTCTGCGGTCCTGACCTCGGTGGCTTCTGGGGCTGGGCCGTCTTCAATAGCGACGGCAGCGCCGATGCGGAACTGACCGGCTGCGGCCATGCCGTGGGCGGCGGTGGCGGCGGAGCCATCCACTTCCACGCCGATGCCGAGGACTGGTTTATCCAGGACGGCGACTTCTGGGTATCGAGCGAGGTCGATACATACGTGGGCCGCTTCGCGCACACGGAGGTCATCAGCTCGCCGACGGACACCGGCATCCCGGCCGCTCCGGGCCACTACTCGACGAGCGACGTCCTCGGCTTTAAAGCGCCGCCTGGAATGGCCATTCAGATCCAGGTAACGAAAATCCCGAACCGCTAGAGCGGTTCGATGCGGTAAGCAATTCGTGAAGAATACGGGGGCGGCTCGCGAGCCGCCCCCGCTCCTTGACGCAGCTCGCGACGCTCAAGGCGACGGGGCAGGTAACGATCGCCGGCGTGGCGGCCCCCTGTCGCCTCGCGATTCGTAGACCTCGCTTAGCGTCGTGGGAGTAGGCGATCGCTGGACCACGGCTGAGCGGATCGTGGTTGTCGACCGTCAACTCACGGCGGATCGCTTCCACGGACTTGACGACGGGCTCGTCGTTTGCAGGGAGGAACTCGACGAGCGGCATGAGCAGAACGCTCGCGTCGAGCTCGTCCGAACCGAACGATTGGGCGAACGCTTGCTTCTCGTTACTCCAAGCTTGTTCGAGCACCTGCGTACGGATCTCGTCGCGGAGCGCCCGCCAGCGCTCGACCAGTCCCTGCCGGCCGAACTCGTCGTGGAAGCGGCCGGCGCGATCGAAGGCGACCCAGGCCATCACTTTGCACGGTCAAGGAGGCCGGCCTTGGCCAAGGCACCCTCGACGAGCTCGGCCTGAAGACGAACCACCTCCTTCGGGGTCACCCCGGAGAAGGTTGCCAAGGCTGTTGTGCGCACGATCGAGAAAGACAAAGCGGAGATCGTGGTCATGCCTGGTCCCGGCCGCTTACTGAAAGCATTGATGGATCTTTTCCCCGGCTTCGGGCCGACGATGAACCGGATCAACGGGGGCGAGAAGTTCAGGGGCTTGGTCGCCTATCACCGCGAAGCGCACCACACCGCGACGAAGCGAAGGGAAACGGCGTAGTGCTCTCTGTCGCCACGACTCAGTCGATCACAGCGCCGACGCAGGCCACGGCCGGATCCCGTCTGTGCGGAGACGATGGCACGACGGCCGCGCGCTCGGTCAGCGCTGATTCCCGCAGAACCACCCCTTCCCATGCAAAGGTCGTGGGTTCGAGTCCCATCATCCGCTCTACCGCTGGCCCACGCCGCTTCCCCGGTTTCCAAGCGGAACCAAGCGGGCACCAGTTGCAAACCAGACATATCGCACCCGCAAGGGGTGCGAGAACTATTTGCAGAAGGAGGTGCACTTATGGCGGCCATCGAACAGGACCGGACCTTTACCCCGGTGGCCGATCCGGCGCCGCTCGGCCTCGCAGCCTTCGCGCTGACGACCTTCCTGTTGAGCGGCCACAACGCGACCTTCATTCCGGACGGGATCTGGGTGGGGGCCGCGGTCTTCTACGGCGGGCTCGTCCAGCTCCTCGCCGGCATGTGGGAGTTCAGGAATCGCAACGTCTTCGGCGCCACGGCGTTCTCGACGTACGGCGGCTTCTGGCTCGCACTCGGCATCTTCGTCGTGCTGTTGTCGGCCTCGACGGGCTTCGCCGGCCTGCTGAAGGGAGCTGACGTCGACAACTCGCTCGCGTGGTTCCTGGTCGCGTTCGCGATCTTCAACACGTACATGTTGATGTGGGCGACGCGCGTGAACCTCGCCGTGACGGGCGTCTTCCTCACGCTGGAGATCACCGAGATCCTGCTCGCGATCGGCTTCTTCCGCGTCGCGCACGGGATGAGCCCCTACTGGGTCCACGTCGGCGGCTGGGTCGGCCTCGTAACGGCCGGAGTGGCCTGGTACACGTCCGCCGCGGGCGTCGTCAACGGCATGTCGCCGAAGGCGATCCTCCCGGTCGGACGCCCGATGTGGGGCGAGCTCCCGGTGCTTGCGCGGCCCACGTCGCCCATGCCGCGACGTGAACCGGGTTAGGAGTCGCGAGATGGTCTCCGCGAGGACGAAGGCGATCGACACTCTCCTCCTCGAAGAGCGGCTGTATCCGCCTCCGGAGGAGTTCACCTCGCAGGCGAACGCCACCGCGGACATGTACGAGCTCTCGATGGAGGAGCTCTGGGAGCGGGAGGGGCGCGAGCGGGTCACCTGGTTCGAGCCCTTCTCCAACCTCTACGAGTGGGAGCCGCCCTACGCGAAGTGGTACCTCGGGGGCAAGCTCAACGTCTGCTTCAACTGCGTCGACCGGCACGTGGAAGCAGGAGTGGGTGAGAAGGTCGCCTACCACTGGGAGGGCGAGCCGGCCGGCGAACGGAGGACAATCACGTTCGCCGACCTCCAGCGCGACGTCGTCCGCTTGGCGAACGCGCTCAAGCGGCTGGGCGTGCGGAAGGGAACTCCGGTCGCGATCTACATGGGCATGGTTCCGGAGCTGCCCGTCGCGATGCTCGCATGTGCCCGGCTCGGCGCACCGCACACGGTCGTCTTCGGCGGCTTCTCGGCCGACTCGCTCTCGGGACGGATGAACGACATGGAGTGCGAGCTCCTGATCACGCAGGACGAGGCCTGGCGAGGTGGATCACCCGTCCCGCTGAAACGCAACGCCGACGAGGCGCTCGCCTCCTCGCCGACGGTGCGCCAGGTCGTCATGCTCCGCCGCACCGGCGGGGAGATCGCGATGCAGGAAGGGCGCGATCTCTGGTGGCACGACGTCGTCAACGGCGAGAGCGACGACCCGGCCTCGTGTCCGTGCGAGCCGATGGACTCGGAGGACGTGCTCTATCTCCTCTACACCTCGGGCACGACCGCAAAGCCGAAAGGCATCGTGCACACGACTGCCAGCTACCTCGTCGGTGTCGCCACGACGCACCGGTACATCTTCGACATCAACCCCGACTCTGTGTACTGGTGCGCCGCCGACATCGGCTGGGTCACCGGGCACAGCTACATCGTCTACGGCCCACTCTGCAACGGGACAACGGGGATCATCTACGAGGGCGTCCCGAACTATCCCGACATGGACCGCTGGTGGGAGATCATCGAGCGCTATGCGGTCGACATCCTCTACACCGCGCCCACCGCGATCCGCGCGCACATGAAGTGGGGACCGCAGTACGCGGAGCGGCACGATCTCTCGTCGCTGCGGCTGCTCGGCACGGTCGGCGAGCCGATCAACCCCGAGGCCTGGGTCTGGTACCGGGAGCACATCGGCGGCAACCGCACGCCGGTCGTCGACACGTGGTGGCAGACCGAGACCGGCACGATCCTGATCACTCCGCTCCCCGGAGTGACGACGCTCAAGCCCGGCTCGGCGACGAAGCCGTTCCCCGGCGTCGAGGCGGCCGTCTACGACGAAGAGGGGAACGAGGTCGGCCCCGGCGGGGGCGGCTACCTCGTGCTGACGAAGCCGTGGCCCGCGATGCTGCGCGGGATCCACAAGGATCCCGACCGCTATGTCGAGACGTACTGGTCGCGTTACCCAGGCGTCTACTTCACCGGGGACGGCGCGAGGATCGACGAGGACGGCGACTTCTGGTTGCTGGGCCGCGTCGACGACGTCATGAACGTGTCCGGGCATCGGATCTCGACGATCGAGGTCGAGAGCGCCCTCGTCGACCATGCCACGGTGGCCGAGGCGGCGGTCTGCGGACGTACCGACCCGCTGACCGGGCAGGCGATCGTCGCCTACGTCACCCTGAAGAGCGGCCACGAGGGGTCAGTGGAGATGCTCGAGGAGCTTCGCGATCACGTCGGACGCAAGATCGGCCCGATCGCAAAGCCCGCGAACATCGTCTTCACCCCGGAGTTGCCGAAGACACGCAGCGGCAAGATCATGCGGCGCCTGCTCCGCGACGTCGC
>JBIOTQ010000131.1:0-39980 GCA_044866075.1 Actinomycetota bacterium
GGATCGCGGCCGATCTCGGCGACCAGACCCCGTTGTTCGAGCGTGCCCACGACGCCGTCCGAGTCGACACCGCGGATCGCGGCGATCTGCTGCCGCGTGACCGGCTGCTTGTACGCGACGATCGACAGCGTCTCGAGCGCGGCCTGGGTCAGGCGCGGCGCCTGCACGGAGCGAACGAAACGCTCGACGTACGCCGCGGAATCGGGATGCGTGTACATCCGCCAACCGCCGGCGACCTCGCGCAGCGCGACCCCCCGGCCTTGCGTCTCGAGGTCCTCGGCGAGGGCCTGCAGTTCCCCCTCGATCCGGTCCTTGGGCTCCTCGGTCACCTGCGCCAGGATCCCGCTGTCGATGGGCTCGTCGCAGACGAAGAGGATCGACTCGAGGATGCGCCGCAGTTCGCTCATTGCTCGTCCTCGCGGTCATGCGCGGGCTCGTCTGCGTGGCCGTCCAGACGGATCTCCTGGTCGAGGACGATCTCCTCGGGCTCTTCCTCGACCCAGGTGCCCTCGTACTCGTCGGTTTTCGCAGTGATTTCGCCACCCGTGTCGCCGAGCCAGCTCACGTCGATCTGGCCGAAGGCGCCGGACTGGACGACGTCGGCCTCCCCCCGCTTGACCAGCTCGAGGACGGCCAGGAAACGCACGATCACGTTCAGGCGGTGCTTGACCCCCACCGTCAGCTGGCGGAACGTCGTCTTCTTGCGCTTCCGCAGCTGCGCCCTCAACTCCTCGACCGCCTCGGCGACGGAGACGCGGATCGGGGCGATATGCGAGACGTCGACGTGGGGCACGGCCTTGGGCGAAAGGGCGCGCAGCGCGATCTCGGCGAACCGCTGCGGTGTGACCCGGGCCATGAGGTCGGGCGCGATCCGCGAGAACTCTTCGCCCGGGCCGGCGGTCCGGCCGACGAACCCTGCGTTGGCGGCGATCAGATCGGCGAGCTTGGCGGAAGCCTCTTTATAGGCCCGGTACTCGAGCAGCCGCGCGATCAAGAGGTCGCGGTCGCTGACGTCTATCCCGTCGTCGTCGCGGGGCGGTCCCGGCAGGAGCCGTGAGGCCTTCATCTCGATCAGGGTGGCGGCGACGACCAGGAATTCGGTCGCGACCTCCAGGTCCAGGTCGACCATCTGCTTGAGATGCTCGAGATACTCCTCTGTGATCGCCGCGAGTGAGACCTCGTAGATGTCGAGCTCGCGCTTCGAAATCAGGTGAAGGAGCAGGTCAAAGGGGCCTTCGAAGACCTCGGTTCGGACCTGATAGGTCATCGATTGGCCAGTGTAACCGCGGGTCGTGGGCGGGCCAACGAGCCCGGCCCTAGAGCACGACGCGCTCGAGGTTGAGGATCGGCTCGTAGATGGCTCGGGCGGCATTATCGAGAATCGGGCGGAAGATCAGGAACAACGCGATCAGGAAGAGGAGCAGGTACTGGCCCCACTGCTCCATCTTCATCGCCGCGGCGGGTGAGAGGAATCGAGCGAGGATCCTCGACCCGTCGAGAGGGGGGATGGGCAAGATGTTGATCATGAAGAGGAACGTGTTCACGACCGCTATCCAGAAGAGGACCCAGTAGAGGCCTTCCTGGCGGAACAGGTCGGCGTTCACATTCTGAGGGTCGCCTTGCCGGAAGGCGATCCCTACCAGGGCCACCACGAGCAGATTGAAAGCCGGCCCAGCCACGGCGACCAAAACCGCGTCACGGCGGGGATTCCGGAGACGGCCCGGATGGATCGTCACCGGTTTCGCGTACCCGAACATGAAGCCGAGGGGTGAGCGGAAAAGGACCGAGACGAGGAAGATGCCTGGCAAGATCACGGTCCCCAAGGGGTCGGCATGGGCCCTCGGATTGAGGGTGAGGCGTCCCATCATCCGGGGGGTGGGGTCCCCAAGGCTCACCGCAACCCGGGCGTGAGCGAGCTCATGCCCGATCATGCCGATGAGGAGTCCGATGCCGAGCCCGAGGAATCCGTACAGGTCGATCCGACTCATGGCCGATTCATGGAAGGTTTCACCACTCGAACCTTCGACTCAAGCTGAAGTTGAAGGTTGAGATGATGGTCAGTGCCGCCGACCGAGCCGTTCGACGAGGATCGCGGCCGGACCGTTGGCGTCGAGGTCGGCGAGGACGTATGAAAGCGCCTCGCGAACGATCCGCCCGCGGTCGGCGGAGATGCCGTGCTCCCTCAACTCGAGACGCGCGCGCTCGAGGGCCAGGAGCTCGTCACGGTCGCAGTAGAACGTCACCTTCTCCTCGTGACGCTGTCTCCCGCTCCCCGTTTTGGGTACGTGTCTCCTCGTCTCCTTGTCGATAAATCGCTGAGTCGTCCTGTCCACTCTCGGACGTTCCTGCAGCTCCTGCGTTTCCCTCGGCGGTGAAGAGGTCTGGGTCGATGGCGGCGGCGGCGCCTCCACCACCGACGTCGTCCGGAACAGCTCGTCCGCTCCCGGCAGGCTCGCGCGCTTCGTCGACAAGACCCAGCACCTCCTTGGCAAGGGCCCGGTAGTCCGCAGAGCCCTTGGAATCGGCCGCGTATGAAAGGATCGGTTCGCCGGCGACGGGTGCCTCGGCGAACCGGATGGTGCGTCTGATGATCGTCTTGTAGAGGTAAGGACCGAACGCATCGCGCACACGCTCGAGCACTTCGCGCCCGTGGAGCGTCCGTCCGTCGTACATCGTCGGGATGATTCCCTCGAGTCTCACGTCAGGGTTGAGGCGATCGCGAACCTTCTCGACGGTGTCCATCAGGAGCGCCATGCCGCGAAGAGCGAAGTACTCGCACTCCAGCGGGATCACGACACCGTCCGAGGCCGTCAAGGCATTGACGGTGAGAAGACCGAGCGACGGTGGGCAGTCGATCAGGACGTAGTCGAAGTTGTGCCGAACCGGCGCCAGCGCGCGCTTGAGCGCTTGTTCGCGGGCGACCTCGCTGACGAGCACGATCTCCGCCGCCGAAAGATCGATGTTGGACGGCAGGATCTCGAGATTCAGGACCTTGGTGCGAAGGATCGCCTGCTCTGGATCAACACTCTTGTCGAGGAGCAGGTTGTAGACCGTAACGTCGAGGGACATCGGGTTGATACCGAGACCCACCGACAGCGCGCCCTGTGGGTCGAAATCCACGAGAAGCACGCGTTTTCCAAGCTCGGCCAGCGCCGCGCCGAGGTTGATCGTCGTCGTCGTCTTGCCGACGCCGCCTTTCTGGTTGGCGAGGCTGACGATACGCGCCACCAGGCTCCCCCCTCAATTTATCGACAAGACGACGTAGCGATGTGTCGTCTTGTAGAGAGCGCGACTCTACACAAGTCGCAAAGAGAACTTCAAGTCCGCAGAATGAAGATTCATCGGAAAGAAACCGAGTCCTGCGAGTTCAAAGATTTAGAACAGAGGTTCGCGTATCGCGATCACTTTCGACCGAGCCAGAGTGAGCCCGTTCCCGCAACGAGAAAGAAAATCGAGGGCCGGCGCGTCGGCCGGCCCTCGATAGAAACCCTCAACCTCTACCCAGACTCTTTCTGCTTGCACTTCATGTCGAGCCTCGCGTAGGGAATCGCTTCCAGGCGTTCGGGGGCGATGGGGTCGCCGCAGCGCTCGCACACGCCGTAGGTGCCCTTCTCGATCTTGGTGAGAGCCAGGTCGATGTCGTGAAGGTTTTCACGAAGGCGTTCGATCACGGCCAGGACCTTGTTCCGCTCGGCCGTGGACTGGGCGCTGTCGGCGAAACCGAAGTCGAAGTCGAGCCCCTCGAGCGAGTCGGCGTCCGGGTCGGCTCCCATGTCCATCAGCTGACGGCGGAGCGCCTCCTTCTGCTCGTCCAGGAGCTCGCGATACTTGGTCATCTCGGCTGCCTCCATGCTGCCCTCCTACGCTCTCCGCGCGCGGGCACGTTTCGCGCGGGGGTGTGCGGATTCATAGACCTCTCGGAGCCGTTCCCGGCTCACGAGCGTGTAGACCTGAGTGGTCGAGACGCTCGCGTGGCCGAGCAGCTCTTGGACCTCCCTGATCCCCGCTCCGCGATCGAGCAAGTGAGTCGCGAACGAGTGGCGGAGCGTGTGCGGAGAGATCCGTCTCTTGATGTTCGCTCGAGCGGCGTATTTCTTCAGTAGTTTCCAGCAGCCCTGACGGGTGAGCCTCGTCCCCCGGGCGTTCAGGAACGCGGCCGCGCCCGACACCGGTCGGGCGAGCTCGGGCCGGGCCTGCTTCAGATAGCGGGTGAGGGCCTCGAGGCTCGCCGTGCCGAACGGGACGATCCGTTCCTTCGATCCTTTCCCCAGGCATCGGACCGACCGTTCGTCGAGATCGATGTCGTCGACGTCCAAAGCGGTGAGTTCCGAGATCCGCAGCCCCGCGTCGTAGAGGAGGCCGAGGATGGCTCCGTCGCGCGCCGCGATGACCCCGTCCTGGGGCACGGCCGCGATCAAACGCTCGACCTCGTCGAGCGCGAGGGCCTTCGGCAGCGAACGGGGAACGCGAGGAGACCCCACTGGTTCGGCGGGATCGGCCTTGGCCACCCCCTCGCGAACGAGGAACCTGTGGAAGCCCCTGATCGCTGCGAGGACCCGGGCCACCGTCGCCGCCGAATAGCGCTTGCCGGGCGCGTATTCGCTCTCCTTGAGCGTGGCGAGGAACTCCGCGACATCTCGCTCCCCCACCTTCGCGGCGTCCGCTATCCCCCGCTCCGTAAGGAAAGCAAGATAGAGACGCAGATCCCGGCGGTAGGCGGCGGTGGTGTTGGGCGCCACGCCGCGCTCGACCGCGAGGTGGTCGAGGAAACGCTCCATGTGCCGCGCGAGGCCCGGGGCGATCCGGGGCTCCTCAGGGCGACTCGGTTCGGCTGCGGCGGTCGTCATGGCATCACTCATCGCGTCGTTGGGGTCGAGCGGCTCCCGAGGGCCGCTCTAGGACTCGAGGGGCACGAGAGCAGAGAGCGACGTGGATTCCAGCCTGTGCGCCTGCGCGACGGGCTGGTTCGTCACTCGTCCCTCGTGCACGTTCACTCCCTTTGCAAGCGCCGGGTCCTCGCGAACCGCCGCGACCAGGCCCTTACGGGCGAGCTCCACCGCGTACGGCAGTGTGGCGTTCGTGAGGGCGTAGGTCGACGTGTGCGGCACAGCGCCCGGCATGTTTCCGACGCAGTAGTGTACCACGCCGTGGGTTACATAAGTCGGGTGGGTATGCGTCGTGACGTGGCTCGTTTCGGCGCATCCGCCCTGGTCGATCGAGATGTCGACGAAGACCGAGCCGGGCCGCATCGTCTCCATCATCGCGGCCGTGATCAGCTTCGGCGCGAGCGCGCCGGGGACCAGAACCGCGCCGATGACGACGTCCGCTTTCGCGACCTGCTCCTCGATCACGAGCGTCGCCGACGAGAGCGTGAGGATCCGGCCTTTGTGGATGTGGTCCACGTAGCGGAGCCGTTCGACGTTCTTGTCGATCAGGACGACTTCGGCCTCCATGCCCTGCGCGATCCAGGCCGCGTTTGCGCCGGCCATCCCCGCGCCGATCACGCACACGCGCGCCGGATGCACGCCGGAGACGCCCGACATTAAGACCCCGCTTCCCCCGGCCGCGCGCTCGAGGAAATGCGCGGAGACGTGCGGCGCCATCCGGCCGGCGATCTCCGACATCGGCGCGAGCAACGGTAAACGGCCGTCCGCCGATTCGACGGTCTCGTACGCGATCGCCGTCGTTTTCGCGTTGATCAGAACCTCGGTCACATCGCGATGCGCGGCGAGATGGAGGTACGTGAACAGGATCTGGCCGGGGCGCAGCATCGGGAACTCGCTCGCAAGAGGCTCCTTCACCTTGAGCACGAGCTCCGCGTCGCCCCACACGTCCTCCGCCGCGCGGACGAGCTTCGCACCGGCGCGCTCGAACGCCACATCGGGGATCGAGGAGCCGGCGCCGGCGTCGCGCTCGATCAGGACCTCGTGGCCTTCGGCGGTCAGTTCGCGGACGCCGACCGGCGTGATGGCGACGCGGTACTCGGACTCCATCAGCTCGCGCGGCACGCCGACGATCATCGCCTCGCCAGGGTAGCCGAGTGGTGCGGGTTGGGCGTTCTACGCGGAGGTGGACGTTGCCGTTTGCGTCGTCGTTCGCGTGCTTTCTGCACGCTCCAGGGCGGCCCCGACGAAGCCGCGGAAGAGCGGGTGCGGGCGCGTGGGGCGGCTCTTGAACTCGGGGTGGAACTGGGTCGCGAGGAAGAACGGGTGCGAGGGGATCTCGATGATCTCGACCAGCCGGCCCTCGATCGTCGTCCCCGAGAACCGCATGCCGTTCTCCTCCATCACACGGCGGTAGCGATTGTTGACCTCGTAGCGATGGCGGTGGCGCTCGAGCACGACCGACTCGCCGTACAACTGATGCGCCGTCGAGCCGGGTTCGAGCTTGCACGCCCACACGCCGAGGCGCATCGTGCCGCCCTTGTTGAGGATGTCCTTCTGGTCGGGCATCAGGTCGATGACGGGGTGCGGCGTCGTCGCCTCGAACTCCGACGAGTTCGCGTCGGTGAGCCCGCACGCGTCGCGCGCGAACTCGATCACCGCGCACTGGAGACCGAGGCACAGCCCCAGGAACGGGATGTTCTGCTCGCGCGCGTAACGGATCGCCGCAACCTTGCCCTCGATGCCGCGCACGCCGAAGCCGCCGGGAACCAAGATGCCGTCGAGGGTCGCGAGCACGTCGTGGTTCTCGGTGAGATCGTCGGACGCGATCCACACGATCTCGACCTTGGCGTCGTGCGCGATGCCGCCGTGCTTCACGGCTTCGACGACCGACAGATACGAGTCGCCGAGCGTCACGTACTTGCCCACGAGGCCGATGCGCACGGTGCGCTGCGCCTTCGACATGCGGCGCACCAGCGCCTGCCACTCCGTGAGATTCGGCTCCGCCGCCTCGACGCCGAGGTGTTTCACGACGTAGGAGTCGAGCCCTTCCGCGTGGAGGACGAGTGGGATCTCGTAGATGTTCGCCGCGTCGAGCGCGCTGACGACGCCCTCGACGTCGACGTCGCAGAGCAACGAGATCTTTTTCTTGAGCGACTGACCCAGCGGCCGGTCGCTGCGGCACACGATCGCGTCGGGCTGGATACCGATCGAGCGCAGCTCGGCGACCGAGTGTTGGGTCGGCTTGGTCTTCAGCTCGCCCGAGGGCCCGATGTACGGGACCAGGGAAACGTGCAGGTAGAAGACGTTGTCGCGGCCGACGTCGTGGCGCATCTGGCGGATCGCTTCGAGGAACGGCAGGGACTCGATGTCGCCGACCGTGCCGCCGACCTCGGTGATCACGATGTCGACGTCGTCGGTGGCGACGCGCCGGATCCGGCTCTTGATCTCCTCGGTGATGTGCGGGATCACCTGGACCGTCGCGCCGAGGTAGTCGCCGCGCCGCTCGCGCGCGATCACGGTGGAGTACACGCTGCCGGTTGTGACGTTGGAGTCGCGCGAGAGGTTCTCGTCGAGGAAGCGCTCGTAGTGACCGATGTCGAGATCGGTCTCCGCGCCGTCGTCGGTGACGAACACCTCGCCGTGCTGGAACGGATTCATCGTGCCGGGATCGACGTTGATGTACGGATCCAGCTTCTGCATCACGACGCGCAGGCCGCGCGAACGGAGGAGTCTGCCGAGGGATGAAGCGGTGAGGCCCTTGCCGAGACTGGAACTGACGCCGCCGGTTACGAAGATGTGTTTGGCCAAAAAAAACTCCCGAGACCGGGTCTCTGGGCGTTTCGGTCTCGGGGCCTTAATGTAGCACGCCCGGCCCGCCGGGGCCAGGGTTTCGGTTCATCGGTTCGCCGTTCTCCGCACCGCCGGCGACACGACCTGCGCGATCGAACGTACGGAGAGGCCCGATGCGATCGATCCATGCGGACAGAGTGGGACCTTCCGCGATCGCCGTTAGTGCAAGCAGCATCGCGAGGAGCGCCAGGAGGAACCACGAGGGCGGATCGGAGAGCACGATCGCCCCTCCGAGGATCGCACCGATCGCGTTCGAACCCGCATCGCCGAGCATCGCTCGCTCGCGCAGATCGAACCTCAGGAAGGCGGCGACGGCCCCGAGCGTCGCGGAGAGCGCGACCTGCTGATGCTTCCCGAGGATCGCCATCGGGATCGCACCGAGGAGATAAAACTTCCCCGCACGGCCGGGCCGGACGTCGAGCGCATTGAAAAGGTTCGCCATCAGCGCGATCACCGCGGTGTGCACCACCGCCCATCCGAACGAGGTCGAGGCCGCGGCGCCGACCGTGAACGCGAGCATCCCGCCTCCGACGATCTTGAGCGCACCCGGTGTGAGGCGGCCGCTCAACAGCGCGGGAACGTGGCTCCGCCAGCCGCGCTCCGGCTGTGCGGCGAGGTCGTCGAAGAGTCCGAGCAACGCGAACCCGAAGCCCAGGATGAGCTGCGGAACGGCCCCGGCCAGCGCGACGATCGGAGTGGGCGCCCCCGGCGCGACGGCGTGCACGAACTCGACGAACGCCATCGCGGCGGCGAAACCCACGAGGGCCGCGAGGCCGAGTCCGGTCGGGACGGGGACGCCGCGGTGGTTGCGGCGCAGCAGCGGCGTGAGCGGGATGAGGGCGCCGGCCACCCAGTGCGTGACTCCGGCCGCGACGGCGGCCGCGCCGAGCGCGAACAGCACCGTCGTCATCGGCGAACCGCGCGGCCGGCGAGCGCGCGAGCCACGTCGAAGCCCTGTTTCCCGCGGTGCAGGAACCCCGCCGGGTCGCGCCCGGTCCGGGCGTGCGTGATCTCGCAGGGCACCTCGATCACACGGTACCCGGCGCGGAGCGCATCGACGGTGAAGGCCGTCTCCACGCCGAAACCGTGGGCGAACGGGCGGACGGCGTCCAGGACCTCGCGTCGCACGGCGCGCTGGCCCGACAGCGGACGGTCCATGCGGCGGGCGGCGAGCCGTTCGATCCCCCACCGGGCGAGACCCTCGACGAGTCCGAAGCCCGACGGGCCCCCATCGCGCGGCGGCGCGGCGATCGCCAAGTCGGCCTCGGCGGCGACGACGGGGCCAACGATCACGCGAAGATTGGCGGCCGACGAGCGGAGATCGGCGTCGGCGAACAGAAGGATGCCGGCGCTCGTCGCCGCCACACCGCGCTCGAGCGCCGCGCCCTTGCCGGCGTTGCGTCCGAGACGGATCACGCGCGCGCCGGCGCGCTCGGCCTCGGTCGCCGTGGCGTCGCGCGATCCGTCGTCGACGACGACGATCTCGGAGACGTCGTCGATCATCCGGAGCGCCGCGATGGTCGCCGCGATGCGGCCGGCTTCGTTGTGCGCGGGGACGACCGCGCACACAAGACCGGGATCGACGTCCGCGCTCCCCCGCGGCCGCGCCGTCTCGGTGATCGTCACGCGGGACGAACGTCCGGGACGACGGCCGTCGCTCCCCCGCGCACGCCGTAGTGCGCGGCCGGCCCACCGGCGCCGAGCGCGCGAAGCGCGTAGACGACCGACAACAGTCCGGCGACGGTGTCGATGTGATCGACGGTGCAGACCGCACGGGCCATGTCGCGATCGCCGCGTACCAGCTCGGCGAGCGATCGGTTACGCCCGGCCGTGGAGGGTTCCGCGACCGCGACGATGCGCGTGCCGGAGAGAGACTTCACCATCGGCATGAAGAAATCGTCGAGCGCGGGGACCTCCTCCTCGTCGCCGGACGAGACCACGATCACGAGTGCGTTCGCGGCGGGGAACGATCCAGACCCGGGAAGATCGGCGACGTCGACGAAATCCGCGTCGGTGAGCGTCTTTAAGAGGTCGCCGTCGGCCCGTGGGTTCGCGGCCGCACCCAGACGCGTCCCGATCTTGGCCGCGGCTTGCGCCGTAACCTCCTGCGCATCGGTCGCGTTCGAGCGCAGCGCGAGGGCGAGCTGTTCGATTGCCGTGGGAGAGTCCAGCGCCCACTTGTCCGTGAGCGTCAGGCGCGTCGGACGCTTCGCGTTCGCGAAGGTCAAGGTCTCGGTGAGCTCGGAGAGGACCTCTCCGGGCACGCGACGATCCGCAAGGATCACGACGGCGCGCCCCGCGAGCAGCCCTTCCAACAGCGGCGGCTCGATCGCCCTGCCGAACCGATCCCAAACGTCGAGCTGCCGTTGCAGATCGGCGACGTTGGCCCGCGTGCGGTCGAGGTCGTTGCGGAGGGCGGCGGTGTTCGCCTTCAAGCCGCTGACGACCTGTTGGTCGATGACGGTGGTGCCGGCGAGGATCCCCAGCCCCAGCGCGAGGAAGACGGCGGTCAGCGAGACGATGTGGTAGCGGAGGTTGACCATCGGGTCAGAAGATATTGCGGATCCGGTACCAGACCTGCTCGAACCATAACCGTACGGCCGGCGAGACGAGGGCCACGATCAGCCAGGTCATCAGGGCTGCGCCGATCAGGATCAGGAGATCCGAGCGCCGAACCGTCGGCCGGTAGAGACGGTTCACACCCTTCGCGTCCACGAGCTTCGGGCCGACCTTCAGCCGGACGAGGAACGTCGACGCCATCCCCCCGCGTCCTTTGTCGAGAAACTCGACGAGGTGCGCGTGCGAACCGACGGCGACGATCAGATCGGCGCGCCGCTCGTAGGCGAGCAGAAGCGCGATGTCCTCGCTCGTTCCGGCGCTCGCGAACACGCTGGCGTCGATCCCCAAGCCGCGGACCCGCTCGAGGCCGGGCGCGCGGCCGTCGGGGTAGGCGTGCACGATGATCTCGGCGCCGGACGTGAGGGCCGCGGTCGAGACCGAGTCCATGTCGCCGATGATGATGTCGGGCCGGAACCCTTCGTCGATCAGCGCGTCGGCGCCGCCGTCGACGGCGATGAGGACCGGCTTTACGTCGCCGATGTAGCCGCGCAGCGTCTGCAGGTCCTTCTTGTAGTCGTAGCCACGAACGACGACCAGCGCATGCCGGCCCTCGATCGTCGTGCGCGTCTCCGGAACGCCGGCTCCCTCGAGGAAGAGCTCCCGTTCGCGCACGAGGTAATCCACCGTGTTGCGGGCGAAAGCCTCGAGCTCCTCGCCGAGGTGCGATCGCGCGGCGGTGAGCTGGCGGTCCAGCTCCTCTCCCTCGAGCACGACGCCCTTCGCGACGACCTGGCCGTCGCGATGGATGTGACCGCCCTGGATCTGGATGCGGTCGCCTTCCCGGATCACGTCGAGGATCTCGGAACCGACCCGGTCGATGAGCGGGATGCCCGCGCGAGCCAAGACGGCAGGGCCCGAGTTCGGATAGCGCCCGGTGATCGAGGCCCGCGCGTTGATCACGGCCCCGGCGTGCCGCTCGACGAGTCCCTCGGCGGAAACACGGTCGAGATCCTCGTGATCGATGATCGCGATCTCGCCCGGGCGGAGGCGCGGGATCAGGTCTTTCGTGCGGCGGTCGACGCGCGCGGCGCCGGTGATGCCGTCGGCGTCGCGGCGCCTGCGCCAGGGGAGCCGGCGGGCGACCCGTGTGTGGTCTCGCTTATCGGCCTCCCACCCGCCCGGCTTGGCCCGAGCGCGTCCGCCGTCCCGCTCGGTCCGCGACATCGGCTCAATGGTAGTCGTCGGGCAGGCGGACCTTCTCGCGGACCAGCCGCCAGAACGGCGCCCCCTCGACCTTCGCCAGTTTCAGGGTCTTCGCCCCCGCGCGGACCGTGACCCGGGCGCCGACCGGCAGCTCGACCTCTTTCCGGCCGTCGGCCGAGAGGGAGACGGTGTCGGGGTCGGGCAGGACCGTGATGACGATCTCCTCGGAGGCCGCGACGACCATCGCGCGGTCGAACAGCATGTGAGGCGAAACAGGGGTCAGGATCAGGCAGTCGAGCCGGGGCGAGACCACCGGGCCGTGCGCCGAGAACGAGTAGGCCGTCGAGCCGGTGGGCGTCGACACGATGAGGCCGTCCGCCGCGAACGTCGTGAAGGCTTCCCCACCCAGAGCGACGTCGAGCTTGATGAGCCGTCCCGGCGTGATCTTCGAGACGATCACATCGTTGACGGCGGTGAAACGCTCGACCATCTCGCCGCCGAGCGCGACCTCGCCTTCGAGGGTCATGCGCGATTCGATCTCGAAGCCTTGCTCGCAGATACGATCGAGCGCCACCTCGAGCTCTCCGCGCTCGATCTCGGCGAGGAAGCCGAGGCGCCCCAGATTCACACCGAGGAGCGGCGTCCCGGACGGCACCGCGATCGCGGCCGCGCGCAACAGCGTGCCGTCGCCGCCGAGGACGAAGATCAGATCGAGGTCGCGCCCGAAGCCGGATTCGTCGATCACGCGAACCGGATCGCCGAGACGCGCCGCGTCGGCGGCGAGGGCGCACACCTCGATGCCTCGCCCGTCGAGCGCGCGCGACAGCCAGCGGCCCGTCTCCTCGGCGTCCGCGCGGTCGCCATGCAAGAAGAGCGCGACGCGCCTGAGCTTCACGGCGCCTCCTCGATCGCGGCGTCGATCGCGGCGTCTCCGGCGTCGGATCCGTCGCGGCGAAGGTGCAGGAAGAACTCGCGGTTGCCGGCCGGGCCGACGAGCGGCGATGCGCAGGCTCCGGCGACGACGCATCCGCTCTCGCTGTACGCCTCGGCGACCGATCGCATCGCCCCGCGCCACACGTGTGGGTCGCGGACGACGCCGCCGCGCTCGACGCGCGCCCGCGGCGCTTCGAATTGAGGCTTGACGAGGAGGACGAGCGACGCGTCGGGACGCGCGGCGGCCAGGAGCGCATCGCGCACGGCGCCGAGCGAGATGAACGACAGGTCGGCGACGACGAGGTCGACCGGCTCCTCCCCCATCGCGGGGAGGGCGAGGGTCCGGACATTCGTCCGTTCGAGCACGTGGACGCGTGCGTCGTTCCGCAGCGTCCACGCGAGCGCGCCGTACGCGACGTCGACGACGACGACCCGAACGGCGCCGCGACGCAAGAGACAGTCGGTGAATCCTCCGGTCGACGCGCCCGCGTCCAGAGCGGTCTTCCCCGAGGCGTCGATCCCGAAGGAGTCCAGGGCGCGCTCGAGCTTGGATCCGCCTCGAGAGACGTAAGGCTGAGCCCCCGCGTCCGTGGGGGCACGGCGCGCGGACATCAGGCCGACGGGATCTCGTCGAGCGTGGTACGGAGACGCGCCTCGAGCGCCTCCAGAGCGGCGGCGCGCTCGGCGGGAGGGAGCGTGCCGATGCGCTCGATCTCGGCCTCGATGTCGTTCGGTGCGTTCGCGACGTCGTCGTCCATCGGAGCCATGATACGACGCCCGCTCAGCGTGAGCGGGCAGGCTTCTTGCCAGCGCCCGACCTGCTGGTTCGCCCTCGGCTGGCGGTCTTCTTCGGCGATGTCGAGGACCGTACGCGGGTTTGCCGCGCGCGCCTGTCGGCGATCTCGAGAGCTTGGACGCGCTGCCGAAGTCGTTCGACCTCGGACTTGGTTGCGAATCCCACGCGCGATACCTGGCGGCGGATCTCGCGCGCGACGAAGTCGGTCAGCTTGCGCCGGTTCTCGCGGCTGCGCTCCATGAGATCCGATGCGACGTCGCGGATCTGCCCGCGATCGATCATCCCTGACCCGGCGAGCCGCCGGGCGACGCGCTCGGCTCGCTCGCGTGGAACCTCCGTGAGGCTTTGCGCGGCGTCCATGTACCGCTTGATCGCCTCTCGCATCGGGGACCTCCTCGTCGTGTGTTCCCCGCGGTCGTGCCGGGGAGAACCCAGGCTACCAGTGGTATCCTCACGCGACGTGGCGACGCCCGCGGAAGTCGACCGCACCCTCAAGAAGCTTGTGAAGCGGCTCGACACCGCGGATCTCGATGGCGCCTCCCTCCCCGAGCAACAGCGAAGCATCGTCTGCGTGATCACAGACCTCGAGCTGATCTACCGCGCCGAATACGCGGACGGACGGATCACCAAGCTGTCCAAAGTGAAAACCGCGGAGGGCGGTGACGTTCGGATCTCGGTCGCCAGCGATGAACTCATCTCTCTCGCCGACGGTCGCAGCTCGCTACCGATGGCGCTTCTCTTCGGACGGATCCGCGTCGACGCGCACGCGCGCGATCTGCTTCTGCTGCGGCAGCTCTTCTAGATGATCCCGATCAAGGACGAGAACCCCACGTTCTCGACGCCCATCGTGACGATCGCGCTGATCGTCATCAACATCGTCGTGTTCTTCACCGAGCCGGTACTGACGAGCGGCCGGACCCACCGGGAACTGTCGGTCGTTCCTGCGTGCGCCGCGAGTCCGGCCGAGTGCAATCAGCTGAGGTATTTCGCCTGCAACGCCGCCGTGCCCTACGAGATGACACACGGGGAGCGCGCGAGCGAAGCGCTCCGGGGCGGACACCGGTTCGAGACGCAGGGGGAGAACCTTTCGGCCCTGTTCGAGGGGCTGTCCTGTCCGCGCAAAAACGTGTGGCTGTCGATCCTCAAGTCGATGTTCCTACACGGAAGCATCTTGCACATCGCGTTCAACATGCTCTTCCTGTGGGTTTTCGGGAACAACGTCGAGGACCGTCTCGGCATCCCTCGGTACATCGCCTTCTACCTTCTGGCCGGCGCCGCAGCTGCCTACGCCCAGGCCTTCGTTTTCCCGGACTCGGCGGTCCCCTTGATAGGCGCGTCGGGCGCGATCGCCGGGGTCCTCGGCGCGTATCTTTTGATGTTCCCGCGCGCACGAATAAGAAGCCTCGTCATCCTCGTCATCTTCATCACGATAATCGAGGTCCCGGCCTGGCTCATGATCGGGCTCTGGTTCCTCACGCAGTTGTTCTCGAGCGTGGGGTCCGTGGCGGGCGATACCGGCGTGGCGTACATGGCGCACGTCGGCGGGTTCCTCGCGGGGATGTTGTTACTCCTGATCTTCCGGCCGCGGCGGCCGCAACCGCAGCCGACCGGGCTTCCCTACTGAGGTTCCGGCAACGTCAGGCGCATCACCGGCGCCGTCGTCGGGCATTCGCGCGTGATCTGCTTGTGACCCGCGATCCCGTCCGGCAGCTCCTCGCGCGGGATCGTGCGGAAGCCGCAGCGCGCGAAGAAGCCTTCGGCGTCGGTCGTCACGAGGTAGACGTCGCGGATCCCGGCGCGCGCTGCCTGGCGCAACGCGGCGGCGGACACCAGGAGGCCCGTACCCGATCCGCGGACGTCGACGCCCACGGCGACCGACCGGAGTAACGCCGCGTCGCCCACCGGTTCCCACGCGGCCGTCGCGATGACGCGCCGATCGGACTCGGCGACGACGGTGCGGCCCACGCGCTCGCGCGCGGCGCCGGCCGGCAGCCCACCTTCGTGCAACAGCGACGCGATCGCCGGGAGATCGGGCCCGCTCGCTTGTCGAAGCTGCGGATGAGGGAGATCGGACAAGACATCGGACAAACGCTTCAGGACGAAATCCGGCCACGCTGGCGCCGTCGCGAGTTCCGGAACGCCGGTGGCGCCGGTCAGGACGAGCGCGCTCGGCCAGCCGACCGCTTGTGCCGCCATCACGTCGGTCTCGATCCGATCGCCGATCATCAACGCCGGGGTCCCGCCCACCCGATCCTGCGCGACCTGAAGCATCAGCGGCTGCGGTTTCCCCGCGACGGTCGGCTCGACGCCCGTGGAGGTACGCAGCGCGGCGACGATCGCGCCGCACCCGGGCCACAGCCCGTCGGGCGCCGGGTACGTCGCGTCCGAGTTCGACGCGATGAAGATCGCGCCGGCTCTGATCGCGAGCGTGGCGCGTCGCAGTTTCTCGTAGGTCAGGTCGCGGTCCCATCCGACGACGACGATCGAGCACTCCGAGGGGTGGTCGCCGTCGGCGATCCGCACGCCGGCCGCGGAGACCTGCTCGAGCAGGCCCGGACCGCCGATCACGAACGCCGCGCGTCCGCGCAGCGCCGGGATCGTGCTCTCCATCAGCCGCGCGACCGCGTCGGCCGAGGTGACGATCTCACTCTCCTCCCCTTGCGCGCCGACGTCGGCCAGCTTCTTGGCGTAGGACTCGTGGGTCTGCGAGGAGTTGTTGGTGACGAAGGCGAGACGCTTCCCGGCGTCGCGGAGCGAACGGATCGTCTCGGGCGCGCCCGGAACGGGCTCGTCGCCGGTCCACACGACCCCATCGAGATCGAGGACGAAACGCTGGAACGCCTGCGCGAGGATCACGATTCGGGATCGATCCGTTCGAGCGCGCGGCGGTAGTTCTCGTCCTCCGGCCGCATGACGACGGCGAGCTTCGCGTGGCCGCGCGCGGACGCCAGCTCGCCTGTTCGTTCGAGGCACAGAGCGAGCCCGAAGTGTGCGTAGTCGTTCGTCGGGTCGATCTCCAGGGCGGCCTCGAACTCGGCGCGCGCGGCGTCGGGGCGACCGGCCGCGTAGTAGGCGCGGGCGAGCGCCTCGCGGATCGAGGCCTTGCCGGGTTCCTGCGCGCGCGCCCTCTCCAGAACGACCACGGCCTGGTGGTTGTGGTTCTGGGCCAGGAGGGTGCATCCGCGCCGCCACAGCGCATACGTCGACTCACGCGTCATGCCTCGCCTCCCTCCGAGCGCCCTTCTCGTCGTCCCCCGAGCCGCGCGTTCGCGGCCGTTCTCCCCGGATGCTATACAGGCGGCGGTGGCGACCGTCTCACCATTCCGCGGACTGCGCTACGACCTCTCGACGGTCGGCAACTTCGGCGCGGTCACGTCTCCCCCGTACGACGTCATCTCGCCCGAGGCGCTCGTACAGTACGAGCGCGCGAGCCCGCACAACGTCGTCCGATTGATCCTGAGCCGCGATTCCGCAACGGAAGACAAGTATACGCGGGCCGCGCAGACCCTCGACCGCTGGATCAACGACGGTGTTCTAGTCCGCGATCCTCGGGACACGATCACGGTCTATGAGCAGCGCTTCGTCGTCGGAGGCCGCGAGCGCGTGCAGCGGGGCGTGCTTGCGGCGGTCACGATGGATGAGGACGGTCGCTCTGTCCTGCCGCACGAGCACACGATGGCCGCGCCGGTCGAGGACAGACTCAACCTGATCCGGGCGACCCGCGCGCAGTTGTCGCCGGTCTTCGCGGTGTACGCGACCGAGGATCCGGGCGCGCGCGACGAGATCGGCCGAACGGTCGAGCGCTCGCCGCTCGCCGAGTGGCGGAGCGCGGACGACGAAGTCGCCCATCGAGCCTGGGTCGTCGACGATGCCCACGAGATCGCGCGTGTGGCACGAACGCTCGCGTCGGCGACGATCGTGATCGCGGACGGACACCACCGCTACCGCACCGCGCTCGAGTACCGCGCCGAGCGGCGCGCCGCCGACGGTCCGGGGCCGTGGGACCAGATGCTCCTTTACCTCGTCGACGCGAACTGGAACGGGCCGGCTCTGTTGCCGATCCATCGGACGATCCCCCTGCCTCCCGAGGAGGTCATCCGCAAGGCGACGCCCGCCTTCGACGTCGAGCCGGCAGGCACGACCTCCGCGGAAAAGCTCGCCGCCGAGGTCGAGCGGCGCCGCCAGGAGGGCCGGTGCTACGTGCTCCTCGGGAGGGAGGGCGCCTGGTGGCTACGGGTCGCGGACAAGGCCGCCGAAGCCGACGCCCTCCCGGCCGACCGCTCGGCCGTATGGCGGGATCTCGACGTCGCGGTCCTCGAGCGGTTCCTGTTGCAGAAGCTGCTCGGCACCGAGGCGCGCTACGTCCATACCGCAAGCGAGGCGGCGGACGAGGTCGCCGCCGGCCGTGCCGGAAGCGCGCTGCTGCTCGCTCCCCCGCCGTTCGAGTCGGTGCGTGCCGTCGCGGAAGCCGGCGAGGCCATGCCGCCGAAGTCGACCTTCTTCGTGCCGAAGCCGCGTACAGGAGTCGTTATCAGGCTTCTCGACTGAGTCTTCGATCCCGCCCACCCCTAGCGGCGCGCGATGAGCGCGCGCGTGACGGCACCCGGGACGTGATCGGAGTCGAGCTCACTCGGAACGACCGCCGCGTGCGCGATCTCCGGAGCCGAGTCCCCGATCCACACGACGCCGACCTTCGGGTGCAGGCGCCGTAGTTTGGTCACGATCCCGTACGCGTCGGGCGTCGTTGCGTCGACGATCGCGACGTCGAGCTCGGTGTCGCCGATGAGCTCGCGTGCGCGGTCCAGCGTCGTCGCCATCGCGATCACCTGGACGTCGGCACCCGCGGCGCGGCGGATCCGTCCGCATGCCTCTTCGTCGGGGCCGATCGCGAGAGCCCATATCGCCCGGCACATCGCCGGCGATTATGCCTCATCCGCAGGAAGCCCATCGGACACGAGTCGTTACCCACGGATGAATTGACGCGTGAATCGATCGACGGCCGCCGCCACCGGCGCGACGTAGCGCGTCCGCCGGAAAACGAACGCCACGACGCCGAGGAGGGCGAGGGCGCCGAGGGCCGACGCCCAGTACGGTGCCGTGCGCCATGCGGGCGCGCCGCGGAACACGTAATGAACGGCGCTTTTCCGGACGACCCGCGGGCCGGAGAGGATCGGCCCGCCGAGCGACGGCGGAACCCCCGGACCGGGCGGCACGACGACGCTCGTGCCCGGGAGGTTCCCGCCGCCCGCGCCCGATCCGCCGGGGATGTCGAAGCTGACCTTCGAGATGCGGCCGGACACGCACGCGCCGCCCAGCATGAGACCGCCGCCGGTCGCCGTCCCGAGCAGCGGGAGAGGAAGGCTCACGCCGGTGCCGGAGCCCTTCCCGAAGATCTCGATCCCGCCGGCGTCGGCGACGTCGGACTTCGCGGGATCGCCGCATCCTCCCGTGGCCGAGACCGCGCGGATCCGCAGGCTGCCGCGGTCGTCCGGCGCGGCAAGATCGATCGGAGGCAGTCCCGGCCCGAGGTCGGCCGCGGCGATCTCGCGGTTCTCGCCGCCCGCCTCGACCCCGGCGATGACGGTGCGCGCCGTTCGGGAGACGACTTTCCCGGAGACGTCGCGCACGATCGTTGCCGACTGCCTGATACTCCCGATCGCGAGCGCGCAGCCGTCGACGCCCGGTGAGATACAGACATCGGCCGCCGTCCAGCTCGACCGCAGGACCATCCGTCCCTTCTCGATCGTCGCGTGGGCGAGCGACCGCGCCGATCCGATCGCCAACACGCCGGGGATGTTGATGCCGAGGATCGTCGCGTCGGAGACCTGAGACGGCGCATCCGTCGCCTTGGCCACGAACCGCCCGCCCTGAATGATGTCGCCCGTCAGCGGCGCCAGCGCTTCGGCGACCGGACACGCGTTCGCGCCGCAGAGCGCCGTGCCCAACAGGTCTTGCTGGGACGATTCATGGATCGTTTCCGTCGCCGGATAACGGGACTGCGCGAAACCGGGGAAGCGCTCGGAGCACGGCAACGTCGGAATCTCGAGCACGGGGACGTTGCCGTTCAGGAGCGTCGGGACCGCCGTGTCCCGAACGAAGCTCGTGACGTCCTCCACCGCCTGCCGCGCGCGCCTCTGCTGCTCCTCGGGGGTGCATCCTCCGGCCGGCGTGAAGAGGGCGGTCTCGGCGATGCCGAGGTTGTAGAACGACGCTTGCCCGTCAGCGGTCCCCGGCGGCGAGGTCAGCGTCGCGTCGGCGTAGCTGCCGAAGTAGAACGGGAGGGCGGCGGCCCCACCCTGGTCGACGGCGGTGCGAAGCGTGAACGCCTGCGCGACGGCCTCGGCGAGGATCTCGTGCTGGGTCTCGGCGACGGACGCCACCGGAAATGCGCCGAGCGCAGCGAGGCATAGGGCCGCCACGACGAGAACGCGTGTCATAGCGACCCCTCCGTCGCTCCGGCGAGGAACACGGACCGCAGCAGATCCCCGCGCTCGCGCAGCTCGTTCGCGGGGCCTTCGAATCGCACCTCGCCCTTCTCGAGGAAGTAGGCTCGGTCGCTGAACGATAGCGCGAGGTCCACGTTCTGCTCGACGATGACGATCGTCACGCCGCGGCGATTGAGATCGCCGACGATCCCGAGCAGTTGCTCGACGATCAGCGGCGCGAGGCCGAGCGAGAGCTCGTCGATCATGATGATGCGCGGCCGCGCGAGGAACGCGCGCGCCAGCAAGAGCTGTTGCTGCTGCCCGCCCGAGAGCGTCCCCGCCGGTTGCGCGCGGCGTTCGGCGAGCCACGGGAAGATCTCGATTACGCGGTCGATCTCGCCCTTCGCGTCGCCGCGCGTGCGTCCCGCCAGCGCGGCGGCCAGCCGGAGATTCTCTCCGACGGTGAGGCCGGGGAAGGCGCCGCGACCGCCGGGAACCTGCACGACGCCGCGCCGAACGATCTCGTGCGACGGCTGACGGTCGATGCGTTCGCCGGCGAAAGTGATGTGACCCGCCGCGCACGGGATGATCCCGGAGATGGCTTTGAGGAGCGTGGACTTCCCCGCGCCGTTCACGCCGAGCAGCGCCACGATCTCGTTCCCTCGGACCGTGAAGCTCACGTCGTAGAGGGTGTGGACGCGCCCGTAGAAGACGTCGATGTTCTCGACGACGAGCAACGGATCGCCGATCGGGGGCCGGGTCTTGTCGTCGGTCATGACTTCCCCGCCAACTGCTCGGCCACGCGCGCGCCGAGGTAGGCCTCGACCACCCGCGGGTCGCTCTGGATGACGTCGGGCGTTCCCTCGGCGATCACGCGGCCGAGGTCGAGGCAGTAAAGCCGGTCCGACAGGCTCATCACGAGCGGCATGTCGTGCTCGATGATCAGGATCGTCGCGCCGAGCGCGTCGCGGATCCGGCGAAGCAGGGGACCCAGGGCTTCCGTCTCGCGCTGCGCGATCCCGCTGGCCGGCTCGTCGAGGAGGATCATGCGCGGCGAAAGCATCAGCAGGGAGGCCAGCTCGGTCATACGGAGCGTGCCGAACGACAGAGCCGCGCAGGACTTCGACGCGTACGGATGAAGGTCGATGATCTGCATGACCTCGTCGGCCCGGTCGCGCGCCGCGCGCTCCGCCGAGCGCGCCCACGGCATGCGCAGCGCGTTCGCCGCGAGCCCGCCGCGCATGTGCGCGTGGAAGGCGACGAGGAGGTTGTCGAAGACCGACAGCGACGGGTACAGCCGGACGTTCTGGAAGGTGCGCCCCATCCCGCGCGCCGCGCGCTCGTACGGGAGCAACGGGAGGATGTCCTCGCCCTCGAAGCGCACGCGTCCGGCGGTCGGCGTGATGAACCCCGATATCGCGTTGAAGAGCGTCGTCTTTCCGGCGCCGTTCGGTCCGATGAGTCCCACGATCTCGCCCTGGTCAACCCGCAACGACACGTCGGCATTGGCGACCAGCCCGCCGAAACGGATCGTGAGGTCCTGCACCTCGAACAGAGCCATCTAGGCCTCCACCGTTTCCGCTCGTCGCGGGCTCAGGCGCCGTAACAGGTCTCCGCCCCACGCGACCAATCCGGCCGGCCGATAGAGCATCGTGAACAACACCACGGCGCCGAAGACCGAGATGGCGATGTTGACGCCGTTCGGGCTCCCGGCGAGCAGCCGGCGGACGAGGACCACCCACACGGTGCCGCCGATCACCGGCCCCCAGATCGACCGCACGCCGCCGACGATCGTGAAGAAGACGATCGTGAGGGAGAACTCGAGCCCGAAGAGCGGCCGCTGTCCGCCGGAAGGCACGGACTCGAGCCAGTGCCCGTACAGAGCGCCGGCGAAGCCGGCGATGACGCCGGACAGCGCGAACGCGAGGAGCTTGTACTTCGCGACGTTGATCCCCCAGGCTTGCGCGGCGTCCTCGTTGTCGCGAACGGCATAGCACGCCCGCGCCGTCCGGCTGCGCGAGAGGTTGTGCACCAGGAGCAGCGCCAGCGCGACGACGGAGAACACGAGGATGTAATAGGTCTTGTCGCTCGCGAACGAAACGCCGCCGAGGTGCGGACGCGGCGCGTCGACGACGCGTTCCTTGCCGACGAACCACTTCTGCGTGAAGAGGAACTCCTCGACGACGTTGGCGAAGACGAGCGTCATGATCGCGAGATAGAGGCCCTTGAGGCGGAGCGCGATCATGCCGATCAGGAGAGCCGCCGGCACGACCAAGGCGGCGGCGAGAGGCGCGGCCCCCCAGAACGGCGTGTCGAGGTTCGTGACGAGACGCCCCGACGCGTACGCGCCGATCCCCACGAACGTCGCCGGCATCAGCGAGAGCTGTCCGACGAAGCCGGTGAGCACGACGACCGACAACCCCATCAACGAGTAGATCAGCGCGAGCGAAAGCGTCGCGTTCCAGGTCTGGTCGAGGAAGATCAGCGGAAAGAAGAGCGCGACCGCTCCCCCGGCGAGGATCCCGATCACACGCCCCGTCGAGATGCGAGCTCGCGGTGTCTCTGCGGGGGGCGCCATCGCGTCCTCGGCGGTCGCCTCGATGACGGGCGTCCGCGCCATTAGCCGAGCTCCTGGAGCGCGCGGAGCTCTTGATCGAGCGCGAAGAAACGTTCGACGCGGGTGAGCAGCAGGACGGCGACGGCGAGCCCTGCGAACACACTCGCGAGCTGATCGGCCGGCGTCGCCTTCAGTCCCTCCTGGGCCGCCCCGAGAACGAAACCGCCGGCGAGCGCGGCGGGGAGACTCACGAACCCACCCACCACCGCCGCGACGAAGCCGCGGACCATGTAGCCGGTCATCGAGTACGCGGTCAGCACGCCGAGCGGGATAACGAGGACACCGGAGAGAGCGGCCAGCCCGCCGCCGATCGCCCACGACGTCGCGGCGACGCGCGTCTCGCGGACGCCGAGCAACTTGGCGGCCGTGCGGTTCTGCGCCGTGGCTCGTAGCGCGATGCCGAACGTCGTTCGGCGCAGGATCATGATCAGGATGATGCCGGAAACGATCGTCAGCGCGATCGTGCCGATCTCTTGATAGCTGAGACCGATCCCCGCGACACGCAACGAGGTATCGCCGAACTGCTTCGGGACCCGCGCCTGCGACGCGTTGCGCCACAGGAAGGCGGCGGCGCCCTGGAAGATCCCGGCGACCGCGAGGCTCGCGATCACCTTCGCCAGCAACCCGGCCTCCTGCATGCGCCGGAAGACGAGGAGATACGCGCCGGCCCCGAGCACCGCGCCGGCTGCCACCGCCATCGCCGTCGCGACCGGAAGGGGGATGCCGCTGAACGACCGGCTGATCTCGAAGTAGATGTAGGTCGAGAACATCGCCATCGATCCGTGCGCGAAGTTGAGAACACCCGAGGACTTGTAGATGAGGACGACGCCGAGCCCGAGGAGCGCGAACACCGCGCCGAGCGAGACCCCGTTCAGGATGTCTTGGGCGAAGAGCTTCCCTGTGAAGGTTGCGGCGAGATTCACGTCGCGTACCCCCATCCGCACGGCGACGCGAGCGAGCCGGGAGGCTTCGTCGTCGCGCTCAACCAGTCCGACACCTTATAGAAGCGGTTGTGGCAGATCTGGAGCATCATCGTCTGCCTCATCCCGAGGTGATCGGACCCCGATGTGTTGATCCGCGCGCCGATCCCGGTCTCGAAATTGCGCAGGCTCGTGAGGGTGCCGATCAGGCCCCGGCGGGTGAGGTCCGCGCCCAGGCGGCCGGCCGCGTATTCGAAGCCCATCATCCCGATCCACCCGCCGAGGGTCTGCGCGTCGTCGGTCGAGTCCGGGTAGTACCGGTCCATCACGCGATGGTACTGGCGCATCTGCGGCGTGAGGACCCCCGGCCATCCCCAGCCGTTGTTGTCGGTGAAGCCTCCGTCGCAGGCGCTGCCGCAGTTATCCGTCGCGGCCCTCCCCCACGCCGATTTCGCGACCCACGGCACGACCCAGCCTTGCCGCTTCCCGGCCTGCATGCCGAACACCATCGTGATGTTCGAGGCGCTGAAGGCGCCGCAGGCATCGGCGTCGGACATCGCGGAGATGTAGGAGTCCATGCGCGTGACGGTCTCCTCCTCCGCCGCGACGGCCTGTTTCGACACGACCCGGTGATCCGAACCGAACGACTCCCACACGCGCTGGAACTCCTGGGTGCGCCGTTCGTCCTGGGACGTGTCCAGGTACACGGCGCCCACCCAGTACGGATGCGCCGAGCAACCGCTCGGCAGCTTGCCGGCCGCGTTCCACTTCGTGAGCGCCGCGTCGAGCCAGCGCGCGAACACCGCCGCGCCGTCCGTGTTGCGAATCGTGAAGTAGACGTTCCAGGGCGTCTGCCGCGCGCCCCACGACAGGTCCGCACCACCGACGCCCGACCAGCCCTGCACGAGCGGCACTCGTTTCTCGTTGAGATACTTGAGCGCGGACGAGAAGGCGTACGTGTTCATGTATGTGTTGACGATCGCGAACACGTGCTTCTGCTCGACGAGGGCCTTCGCCGCGAGCTTGTTCTCGTCCTCACAGTTGATGCAGGCCGTCTGGAGATAGAGCTCGACGCGCCGCCCGTTGATCCCGCCGCGCGCGTTGAGGTCGTTCACGTAGGCCTGCGTCGCGCGGTAGAGCGGACGGCCGAGCTGCGCCGCGGGTCCGTCCATGGGCTGGATCGTGCCGAGGCGGATCACGCCGGCGGTGACGCCGTCGTCGCTCGCGTAGTTCGGCTTGCCGGGGTTCAGAGGCTTGGCGGACCCGGGTTGGAAGACGGTCGTCGGTCCGCTCGGTTGCGCGCCCGGGCTGGCGGCGTTCGAGCCGATCGGCGTCGGCGGCAGGGTCTGGAGGCTCGTGGTCCGGACGGCGACCCGTTCGGGGTGGAACAGCGCGCACGAAGAGAGGCCCAGCGCGAGCGCGGCCGCGGATGCGAGGAACCGAAAACCTGAAAGCGTCGATCGGGCAGGAGTCATCGGGGCGCCATCCCCTAGAGGACCGGATTCTGCACCGGAGCGCGAAACCCTGCGCCTGCTCTGCCCGGAGACATCTCACCAACGGCCCGAACGCAACGCGTGGGCTTCAGTAGTGGGTTCGCTGCCTTGTGGCCGGCCGGGGATTCAGCGAGTTCCAGGTGCGTTACGTGCAGGGCGAGCATGAGTTGAGCCGCTCAGGAATCGAGCAAATCGGGCTAATCCCCCGACGCATAGAGAATCGAAAAACGTGCGAAACGAAACCCGGCCGCGCGCGTAGAAGGAGCAGGCGGTCTCGCGTGGATTCGCGCGGAGCGGATCCCCCGCCTACCTGGGGGTGGGGCAAGTGGATATTCGATCCCGACGCGCATCGCGCCCCGGACGATCGACGAGGCTCCGGGCGGCTCTCCTAGTGCTCCTCGGGGTGGTCCTCGCTGTTCCGTCGGGCTCATCGGCGAGAGCCGTCGGATCCGGACCCTCGACGCGTTTCGTTCCGCACAAAGATGTCTTCGAGTCCTGGGGAGATGACTGTGGCTCGAAGGTCGTCCACCAACGACTCTGGTTTGAACCGGGCGTCGTCGAGAAGCGGCAATCGGTTCAAACCGGTCCGGCTCCGTCCTGCGACCAGATTCCTGGAGCTGTGGAGACGACGTTCGCCCCGCCGACATCCATCACCATCCCTGCGTCGATAAGTGGACCGTCTAAGTGGTGCCCGAATCTGGGGGGCGGATCGGACTGGATCCACACGTCATGGGAACTTCAGGACGTCGTGAACTCGACCCTCGTTTTTCTTCGGTCGAGTTTCCTCAAGGTTTGGTCATGTAATTCGACGTGGTGGAGCGATTATTACGGCCAGGTATACGCATGGTCCGCTCCACAATACGCACACTGGGAGAACACAAAGCCGTTGTGGCCGTATGTCGATTGGTACTGCAGCAAGCAGACTTTCGACTGTTCGCAAGCGCTGGCCGAGACGACCGCGTCGTTCAGCACAAAGTCGACTTTGACGAACGTCTACAACACCTGCAACGTTCGAGAGCAAATCAATGTCTACAGTTACGATGACGGATCGTGGTTCGTCGACTTCTGGAGATTCGGTGCCTGCGGGCACTGGTACTCGCCGACTCACAACGTCACGGCCGCGAAGGTAAGCGACTACGAATCTTCCGGTTACGGCGGCAAGACGGTCGACAGGGTGAAGATGAGCATCGCGCGCCCGTACGTTGACGGTGTTTAGAAAGGTGCCAGTCTCGGTCATCGTGTGTGCGAAACCGGGACGGACAATGAGGTCGCGGTCCGGGGGGCGTGAGAAGTTTCATCCGCTCGCTTCACCGGCTGGCAGCCACGCCGGCTCGCCGGCGTACTGCCCGGACCGCGTGAGGCGGCGGGCGTCTGACCCGTCGGAACGCATGAGGAAGATGTCCGGCTTATCAGACAGGTAGCCCTCGAACGCGATCCACTCGCCGTCGGGAGACCACCGAGGCCCGTACTCGAACCGCTCGTTCGAGGTGACCCGGTGCGCGTCCGAACCATCGGCGTTTGCGATCCAGACGTCGGCATTGCCGAGGGTGAATCCCACATACGCGATCAGCCGTCCGTCCGGGGAGTAATCGGGCGCGCTCTCGTCTTCTCCGGCCGTGAGCTGCTGCACGCCGCTGCCGTCGGGAGCCATCGCATAGATGTGCGAATCCTGGGACACGCCGCGATCCGACGAAAAGGCGACCGTGCCGCCGTCCGGTGAGAAAACCGGCGAACCATCGAACGCGGGATCCGCGGTGAGACGGCGGAGTCCCGTGCCGTCCACGGCGATCGAGTAGATCTCCCAGTTCCCGTCTCGCATCGACGAGTAGACGATGGTGCGTCCGTCGGGCGACCATGCCGGCGCTCCTTCACGAACGCCGGGGGTCGGGGCGATCGGGCGCGGATTCGCGCCGTTCGCGTCGGCGACGAACAGGTCCTCGACGCCGTCCGACTCGCCGATGAACGCGATGCGGCGGCCGTCCGGCGAGTAGTGCGGGGCTCCGAGCTTTCCCTCGAGCGGGATGCGCATCTCTTCGACCCGGCTTCCGTCGGCGCGCATCGTGAAGAGGCGATACCCGGGCGGCCCCTGCCCCTGGAAGACGAGGTCGCCCGTCGCCGAATCGCTTCGGAACCAACCCGGCCACACGAAACCCGCGAACGCCGCGGCGATGGCCGCGAGCACGACGACGACCGCCGCTGTTCGGACGTTCATTGCCCCTGTTTGTCCCGGATGCACCGTATGGGGGCAGGCCCGTAGAATACCGGCTTCATTTCGCAGGAGTAGCGGGGCTCGCGGCCGAATCGTTGAAGTCTGGGGGACGGGTGTGAGCTCGTCCGTGAACCGATTCGGGCACCCCGTCCCTGCCTCGCGTGAACGGGGCGAATGGAGGGCGACATGAGGCGTACGATTCCACGTGGGGCCAAGATCGGCATCCTGGCGGTCGCGTTGCTCCTCGTCGCGACGGCATGCAGCATCCAGGCGCCGGACGTGATCCTGAGCGGCGGCGGTACGGGCGGCGGCGGGATCGGGAACACCACCGGGGGCGTCGGCAACACGACCGGCAGCGCCGCCACGACCGGCAGCGCGTCGACGACGACCGGCGCCGGCGGAACGGGTAGCTCCGTGCCGAACTCCAGCGACACCTCGTGTGTCGGCAAGGCGACGTTCACGGGAGTCACCGGCAACGAGATCAAACTTGGATCTACCTTTGCCGAATCGGGGCCCGTCTCGAACATTTCGGCACCCATCTTGAAAGGTGTGAAGTCGTACTTCAACAAGGTAAACGCGGACGGAGGAGTGTTCGGCCGCAGAATCAATCTCGTGAAGTATGACGACGGATGGGACGCGCAGAAGGGCAAAGCCCTCATCAAGAAGCTCGTCGAGCAGGACCGCGTCTTCGTTCTCTCCGTGGTTCCGTCCTCCAACGGACTCGACGCGTCCGTCTCGTATCTCGAGTCGAAGAAGATGCCGGTCTTCGGGACGTCCGGTCTGATCGAGAGCCAGTTCAAGACGCCCATGCAGTGGCCGGTGGGGACCAGCACGCGCAGCGCAGCGAGGATCGCGCTCGTCGACATGAAGAGCCGCGGCGTGAAGAACGCCGCGATCATCTGGCTCGACCTTCTGGCCGGCGCCGAGGCGAAACGCGCAACGTTCGACGGGGTCCCGAAGATCTTCGGAAAGAAGACGGAGGACTTCATCACCGCCGAACGCCGGGTGAGTCTCAGCGAGACGAGTTTCCGTCCCGTCTGGGCGTCGATCCAGAACGACACCGCAGAGTGGCAGCGGGATCACGGCGTCTCGCCGGCCAACGGGAAGCCCGACTTCGTCATCTTCGCGATCGACCCCACGAACGCGCTCAAGGCGATGAACGCCGCATCGGACGTCGGCTTCCAGCCGCGGCTGGGATGGGGAGGCGGCCAGCCGCTCTTCCTGAACGTGGTCGCTCAGCATCAGTGGGCGCGGAAGACCGGC
The DNA here is from genome assembly GCA_044866075.1 of Actinomycetota bacterium. Lineage (GTDB taxonomy): Bacteria > Actinomycetota > AC-67 > AC-67 > AC-67 > JBASRP01. Next base: position 28,155 of record JBIOTQ010000131.1, read on the forward strand.
CTCTTTGCCGGCAGCTCCTTCTATCCCCCGCAGGTCGGCAACAAGCCGGCGGTGCTGGAGTACGTCGCGACCGTCCGTCGTTACTACGGCTCGAGCGTCGACGTCACGAACCCGTACCTCGAGGGCGGCTACGCGGGTGCAGCGCTCACTGTCGACATCCTGAAGGGCGTCGGCTCGTGCCTCACGCGCGAGAAGACCATCAAAGTGGCCAACAGCCTGTCGAACTACTCGCCGGCGGGGCTGACCCGCCCGCTCACGTACCGCGAGGGGGACCACTACGCCAACACCAGCTATCTCTTGGCGCAGGTCCAGAGCAACGGCAGCTGGAAGGTCGTGACCGACTGGATCGTCGACCCGACGCCCGGGAAGTGACGAAGACCCGATGAAGTTCTACATCCAGCTCATCATCCTCGGGCTCCCCATCGCAGGCGTTTTCGCGCTGATCGCGACCGGCGTCGTGATGGTGTACCGGGCCTCGAAGATTCTGTCGCTGGCGCAGGGCGGCATCGCCATGTTCACCGCGTTCTTCCTCTACCAATTGAACAACGATCCCGCTGTGTACGGAGGCAAGGGCTGGGATCTGCCGATCTGGGTGGCGCTCCCCGGGGCGATCGCCTTCGCCGGCGCCCTCGGCTACATGATCGAGCGCTTTCTCTTGCGGCCGCTGCGAGACCGTCCGGTTCTCGTCTCGGTGATCATGACCGTCGGCGTCCTCGCGCTCCTCACCGCCGTCGCGGGGCTCGTCTGGGGATACGATCGCCAGCAGGCGCCGCAGATCACCCCCGAAGGTCCCGTCACGTTCGCCGGGATCACCATCGGGCAATCAGACGTCGCCATTCTGGCCGCGACGGCCGTCGTTCTGCTGTTCATCCTGTACCTCTTCAAGTACACCACCCTCGGGATATCGATGCGCGCCGTGGCGGACGACCGGCGTGCGGCGCTTCTGATGGGGATCCCGGCGGACCGCGTTTCGGCGCTCAGCTGGATCATCGGTTCGGTGCTGGCCGGGATCGCGGGGATCCTTCTCTCGCCGATCGTACAGCTGCAACCCTTGAACCTGACCCTTATCTCCATCCCCGCCTACGCCGCCGCGCTTTTCGGAGGGCTCACGAACATCGGGAGGATGGTCATCGGCGCAACGGTCGTCGGCATCCTCTACTCGCTGGTGCCCGACTTGCCGCCGGTGAAGGCTAGCGACTTCCCGGGGGTACGCGAACTCGCGATCTTCGGCGCGGTAATCATCTTCATGTTCGTGACAAGCAAGTCGGTGCAGTTGCAGGAAGAAGAGATCTGATGTTCCGCTCACGCCGATCGCTGCGCTGGCTCCTCATCGCCTTTCTGCTGGCGTTCCCATGGATCCTGCCGTCGAACTGGTCGAGCATGGCGCTGGCGGCCAGCATCCTGACGTTGGCGCTTCTCTCTCTTGTGATCCTGACCGGATGGGTCGGACAGATCTCGCTCGCCCAAGCCGCTCTGATGGGCGTCGGCGCCTTCACCGCCGCCCAGGTCACGAACCATCTCTCGATCGAGTACCCGTTCCATGCGGTCATCGCCGGCGCCGCCGCGGCGCTCGTCGCGGTGCTGATCGGGTTCTTCGCGTTGCGTATCCGCGGCCTGTACCTAGCGATCGCGACGCTGGGTTTCCAGTGGGCGCTCGAGGCGAGCTTCCTCGAATGGCAGCCCTTCTCGGGAGGGTTCAACGGAGTGAAGATCAAGCCGCTCAAGTGGCCGTGCTGCGATTTCTCCGACGAACGAGTGCTCTACTACCTGGCTTGGCCGACGGCGATCCTCATCATCCTGATGGTGGCGAACCTGCGAGACTCCAAGACCGGGCGCGCCTGGTTCGCCATCCGATCGAGCGAGGTCGCGGCGAAGACGCTGGGCGTCAACGTCACCAACTACAAGCTTCTCGCCTTCGCTGTGAGCGGTTTCGTGATCGGGGTGGCGGGCTCGATCAAGCTGAACCTCGTGGGGTCTGCAACACCGTTCGCCTACAACTTCCAGGTGTCCATCATCTTCCTGGCCGTTGCGGTGCTCGGTGGCATCGGCGCGATCGCGGGAGCAGTCGTGGGTGCGATCGTGTACACGTTCACAGATCAGTACATCTTCTCCCTGCAATTCTTCGCTGGGAAGATCGAGCTTTTCGCAGCAGCGCTCCTCATCTTCACCATCCTTCGGAATCCGGCGGGCATCATCGGCGTTCGCGAGGAGATCCGCGAACGGATCGCGGAGAGACGGGCAAAGAAAGAACGCCGCGACAAACAAAGCATCGTGCTCGAGCCGCAAGCCGAAGCCGGCGGTGCTTTGTCCGACGACGCACGGGAGCTCGTTTCCGCCAGCGAGGGCGCGCCCCCGCCGATCTCCGGGGCGCAGGAGAACATCTCCGGCGAGGCCACATCGGCCGCCGAACGGCTGACGGCTTACGCGGCGACACGCGGACAGCGCTTGGAGAGGCCCGATGCAACCCCGATGCTCGAAGTCCGCGATGTCAGCATTCGTTTCGGCGGCGTCGTCGCGAACGACGCCGTCTCCTACGAGGTGCGGCCGGGCGAGATCTGTGGGCTCATCGGCCCGAACGGCGCCGGGAAGACGACGAACTTCAATGCGGTCAACGGTCTGCTCGTGCCGAACAGCGGCAACGTTCACTTCCTCGGCCGGGACATCACGAAGGAGCCCGTCCACGCGCGCGCCCGGCTCGGGATGGCGCGCACCTTCCAGCTCATGCGTCTTTTCCCGCGGCTGACGGTCCTCGACAACCTGATGGTCGGGACGCACCTGCAGAACGACTCCGGTTTCACCTCCAACCTCTTGATGCTGAACCGGAGCCGGACCGAGGACCGACGCAACCGTGAGCGGGTCGAAGAGGTGATGGCGATGCTCGGCATTACCCAGCACGCCGAGAGCCGCGTCGCGGGGCTTCCCTTCGGTGTTCTGCGTTTGGTCGAGCTCGGCCGCGCGCTCGTGACGCAGCCGCGGATGCTGCTGCTCGACGAGCCGGCGTCGGGTCTCGACGTCGCCGAGACGGACGCGTTCGCGGAGATCCTGTTCAAGGTCCGCGACGAGATGGGGCACACGATCTTCATCATCGAGCACGACATGCGGCTCGTGATGATGATCTGCGACTACATCTACGTCCTGGAATTCGGGCGCAATCTCGCGGAGGGCTTCCCGCATGAGATCGCACGGAACGAAGCTGTGATCGCCGCGTATCTCGGGGAGGAATCCGTTGCTTGACGTCACGAACATCGACGTCTACTACGGGCACATCCAGGCCCTCCGAGATGTGAGCCTGCACGTCGACGAGGGCGAGTTCGTCGCGCTTGTCGGAGCTAACGGTGCGGGGAAGACCACCACTTTGCGCACGATCTCGGGACTTCTCCGCCCTCAGGTCGGATCGGTGACCCTCGACGGCAAGCGCATCGATCGCATGCGGCCGGAGGACATCGTGACGCTCGGCGTGTCGCACCTCCCCGAAGGACGCGGCATGTTCCCGAGCCTCACGATCGAAGAAAATCTGAAGATGGGCTTCTACACGAAGCGCTCCGACCGCAAACGGTGGAAGGCCGGCGTCGAGCGCGTAACTACCCTCTTCCCGCGCCTGAAAGAGCGCTGGACACAGGCCGCCGGAACGCTGTCCGGCGGCGAGCAGCAGATGCTCGCACTTGGGCGCGCCCTGCTCCCCGGGCCACGCCTCCTGATGGTCGACGAGCTTTCGCTGGGACTGGCGCCGGTCGTCGTGCAACAGCTCTTCCAGATGATCCGCGAGATCAACGCTGAGGGGACGACCATCCTGCTCGTCGAACAGTACGTCAACCAGGCTCTCCGCATCGCGAACCGTGCGTACGTGCTGGAGAAGGGTACGGTCACCATCGAGGGCAACGCCAAGACGCTCCTCGAGTCGAGCGATCTGGTGCAGGCGTCCTACATGGGCGGCGGGCACGTGTCGACGACGGGGAACGGCAACGGCGTGAAGGCGCCGCCGAAGAGACGGACCCGGTCTCGCCGCACGAAGAAGGAGACTGCGGCGGGGACCGACGCGCCGGTGGCGACGGCGACGGGGCAGACGACCGAGATCGATCTCACCGATAGCACAACACAAGACGTCGGACGGGACTAGGAGGCTTCCCCGATGGGCCCTATGGTGCGTGGAGAGAAGCTGAACAAGCGGCGGCTGACGAAGCTGGCGGCGGTCGGCATCATCGCCATGTTCACGTGGAGCCTCATCGCCGCTCCCGCGTCGCAAGGACAGGACGAATCTGTCACGGAGCCCGAGGAGATCTCGTCCTATTTCACGTTCGCCGACGCGGCCCCGATCACCGGGTACATCGATCACCAAGCGCTCCCCGCGCCGGCCTTCGGCCCGGGTCTGGCGCACACTGCGACGGAGGTCGCGCTGCCATCCGAAGCCTCGGCGATCGCCTGGCTCCTGGATGCCGGGATCGCCAACGGCCTCCACGGCACGACCACCGGGGCTTCCGTCCCGACCGAGGTCAACGCGAAGCAGCCGGGCGGCGAACCGCGAGCCGAGTTCACGACGGTCGGGGGGCCGGTCGGCGAGGAGGAGTTCGGACGGGTCGCAGCGGGCGTGGCACGGGCGACCGCCGTGCACAGCGATGCGCCGCGCGGGTTCGGATCCGCATATTTCAGCGACGTCTGCTTGTTCCCGGCCGCGGGCAGCCCGCCGGAGCCGCCCGGCACGTACGATCCGGACGCGACGTTCCCGGGCGGCGACAATCAGTCGCCCAAGAAGGATCCCGGTCCGCTGGCGCGGCAGTGCATCGTCAGCGCGGCCTCGATCGCGAGCACGTCGCAGTCGGTCCGGGAGAACGACACCGTGACGTCGATCTCCGTCGCCGAGATCGAAGGGATCACGATCGGCGACCGGACCTCCGACAACCGCTGCACGAACTGCTTCTACATCGACGCGATGCGCGTCGAGGCGTTCGCCCAGGCCAACGGTCAGCCGGGCGGATCGAAAGCCGCCTACCGACTCATGTTCGGGCGCGCCTGCCGTCGCGCCTTCCGCCCGGGGACGACCGACACCATCGAGGAGTCGATCCTCGGAGCGCTCGGGCAGCCCACCGAAGAGATCAAGGCGCACGAAGAGGATCAGTGCCTGGGCAACCCGAGTCGCGAGGGCTTCCCCGAGGGCAGCGCCGACGCGGGGGACGAGGTTCTGAACGAGGTCCCCGCGCCGACGCTGAACGAGTTCTTCGACGAGCCGCTGATCCTCGGGATGGTTCCGTGCCCGGGTACTCCCGGAAAGAACTGTCGCCTCGCCATCCGGGTCAACGCCGGCGAACGCAACACGGACCCCTCGCGCGCAGAGCACACCACGAACCCGCCGGAGGACGTGTGCCGTAACTACGCCTATCCGGATCCCAACCCGAAGGCGAAGGAGGACCCGGACTGCAAGGTATACGGCGTGCGGACCGGCGTCGACAAGGATCAAGGCCAGGAAGCGAAGGCCGTTGCCGAGGGGCTCGACATCGACATCCTCACCCTCACGGCCTCGCAGGCGATCCCGCCGAACGAAGATCTCGAGACGTGTCTCGAGAACCAGATCCCGGGGCAGCTGTACGACAACGAGGCCTTCGGCAGCCTCTACGGCGCAGTGAAGGACCAGGTCGGCTGTCCGATCGCGGGGCTCCGCTCGGTCAGGGAACTGAACCTCACGTTCGGTGTCGCCCAGGCCGGCGCGGTCGCGCGGCCCGGGTTCCTTCCGCCCGAGGGCGGCGGTGGCGGCGGCGGCGACCTCGGCGGCCTCGTCCCACCGATCACCCCTCCGATCGGACCGGGCACCGACATCGGTGGAGGAACCGGTGGCGGCGGGGTGCAGGTGATCGGCGGCGGCGGTCTCGGTGCCGGCAAATACGGGCTGAAGATCGACTGGAAGTCGTTGAAGATCAAGCCGTGGCCGGCGAAGGACCTGGCGAAGGCGCTGTTCGCCGGCGCAATCATCGCCGGCATGGTGTGGTTGATACGACGAAGATTGCGTCAAGCGTAGATCGCGCGTGCCGAGGCCGGCTCACCGAGCCGGCCTCGCTGCTTGAGTAGACTGCCCGCCGGTGCCGGAGATCTTGAAACTCGACGGCGATCTGGTCGCGATCGACTGCGAGATGGCGAACATGACGCAGCTCGTCGCGGCGTTCGTCGTTCCAGGGCCGCGCGTGGCGGTCATAGAAACCGGACCCGCGACAGTCGCCTCGACGTTGACCTCGGGCCTCGAGCAACTCGGGATCAGCCGCTCCGACGTCGCCTACTTCGTCGGCTCGCACATCCACCTCGACCACGCAGGCGGCGCCGGCGACATTGCGGAGATCTTCCCCTCCGCGACGATCGTCGTGCATCGCGAAGGCGCGCGGCACATGGTGGACCCGGCGAAGCTGATGGCGAGCGCGTACCGAGTCTTCGGGCCGCGGCTCGACGAGCTGTTTGGGCCTTTGAAACCCGTTCCCGAAAACAGGCTGCTCGCGGTCGACGACGGTGACCGTTTGGACCTTGGCGGCGGACGGGGGCTCGAGATCCTCTACGCGCCGGGCCACGCCCGCCATCACATGGCGGTTCAAGACTCCGAGACCGGCGTGCTCTTCGTCGGCGATTCGATGGGCGTCTATCTGCCCGACGCCGGCGTGCTGCGGCCGGCGACTCCCCCACCCGACTTCGACCTCGAGCTCTCGCTATCGACGCTCGACCGTTACCGGGCGCTGTCCCCGACCAGGATGTACCTGACGCACTTCGGAGCCGCGCCCGCGGACCGCGATCTGCTGGCGATGGCGCGCGAACGTCTCGTGCGCTTCGGCGACATCGTGCGGGACGCGATGAACGAGTCGGAGGATCTCGATTTCATCACCGAGCGTCTGATGGAGCGCACGCGCGACGATTACGCGGTCGTGTGGAATGACCCGGAGCTGCTCAAGAAGTTCGAGTCGCTGAACGCGTTCCGCTCGAGCGCGGCGGGGTACTTGCGGTACTTCCAGACGAAGAGCTAGTTCGACTCAGTACACAAACCACGGGGCTCGCAGGAACCAGATGACTGCGAGCACCGGCAGAGAGAGAAGCGCCATCAACAGGATCCAGCCGCCGATCGCTGGTAGGCCGTAGACGCGGTCGTCCTTTGTCTGTGGCATTTCCGTGTGGTTCATGAGCGCAATCGTAAGGGGCTCCCGGGCGAACGCCTATCCGGATTCCCCCTCATTCTCGTTGCCGGAAGTACCCAGATCAGCGCGCTAGCGGCGCGCTTTCAGACGGCGCTTGGCCGAGATCGCGTACGGCTCGGGCCTCGCGTTGAGGATCCTGTCGTCGGAGACCTCGATGCCGTCGCACAGGCGGGTCGGATCAAAGATCAACGCTTCACAGTCCTTCTCCTGGTCCGCCGTGACTCCGGTGACCTTTAGACGGCCGGCGACCACGTTCTTGCGCTCGGCGGGCCACTCGGCCGTGGGATCCGAGGGATCGTCCTCGTCGCCCGCCAGCTGGATGTGGAGCGCGAAAGCCGCCGGCCCTGCCGTGAGACGCTCGATCGCGTCCTCGCGCAGGTAGTGATCGGGTCGCCTCTTCGCCTCGTCGTGGGTGAGCGTTCCGACGCCGAGCTCCGGTTCCCATCGGTAGCGGCCGAATTGCGCGGTCCCGTCGGCCGCGACGAAACGGAAAGCATGGATCGCGAAGTACTGCGTCCGCAGGAAGCTCTCGATCGGCACGGCGGCGAGCAGGATCTCCGCGGCGCGCTGCGCCTCGGGCCGCGCGGCGACGAACGCGCCGAGCGCGGCGAGATCGATCTTGCCCGTCTCCGGGTCGGGTTTGCGGAGGCGGACGAACTCCAGGAACTCCTCGGGCGTCCGAGTGATGAACACGGGCTGGTTGATCCCCACGATGTCGGTTTGCGTCCGTCCGCCGAGATGGAACTTGACCGCCATGCCGCGCGGTTCGCGCCCACCGTCCTTCGCGTGCGGATCGCCGCTACCGTGCGAGAAGCGCACCGTCGCCGGCGTCGGTGTGCCTTGCATGTGCGGCGCGGTCGTGAGCGCGGGCGCCTCGGGTGTCGCCGTGAATGTTGCGTCGCAGCAGATCCCTTTCGCATGCGCCGCGCGGACGCCGATGTGCGGACCGAAGAGAGCGTCGAATGCATCGACGAGATCGATCGCGAGCTGGTCGGCCATCGCGCAAAGGCTACGGTGTCGGGGCCCAAAAGGTCGAGGCCGGTCCGAAGACCGGCCTCGAAGAGTGTTCCGGCGGCGACCTACTCTCCCACCTCGTTACCAAGGCAGTACCATCGGCGCTGGAGGGCTTAACTTCCGGGTTCGGAATGGGACCGGGTGTATCCCCTCCGCTATGGCCACCGAAACGGTTGTGCAAGGTGCACTGACGCATTGCACCCTGAGCTACATAGCGAGCGTGAGCGAACCAAGGCCTCGGCCTATTAGTACCGGTCGGCTCCACACGTTGCCGTGCTTCCACCTCCGGCCTATCAACCCGCTTGCCTAGCGGGGGCCTTACCCGTTTTATCGGTGGGAGGCCTCATCTTGGGGCCAGCTTCCCGCTTAGATGCTTTCAGCGGTTATCTATCCCGCACATCGCCAACCAGCCGTGCCTTTGGCAAGACAACTGGCACACGAGAGGTGCGTCCGTCCCGGTCCTCTCGTACTAGGGACAGCTCCCCTCAAGCCTCCTACGCCCGCAGTGGATAGGGACCGAACTGTCTCACGCATGTGACTCCCCCCTCGCGGGGGGCACAGACTATACCTCCACCCTCTTTCGAGGGGCCGGCGTGTTATGGAGCTCATAGATTGATCCATTGCGGATCGGAGTCTCCATCTCTCCGAAGAGCGTCATCGGAGAAGTCGTTACGGGGGCCAGCAAGCCCATGCCCTGCATATGCCGCTCGACATCTGCAGCGAAGATCCGTTTCGTCTTCGAATGGTTTAGGGCGGAGAAGGCATCTACCTGGTGCGCCAACTCAAGGAATTCCTTGGGCTCCAGTCCTCGCTTGATCCGACTCATGATCTCAAGCGCCATTCGAACCTGTCGGCGTTTGAAGATCACGTGTGGTCCATCTCGGAAAGAAGCTTCACCAAGATCGGGCGACTTGTGATTACCCAATCACTCATCCCCGTGCCGCGGTCTCGCAAGTAGCCGGCGCCGATCAGTCTCTGCAATTGCTCGAGACCTTCACGATCCGACGTGCTTTGCGAGAGCGACAAGCTGACTCGGATGTAGAAACCGAATCGATAGCTATCTTGTCGGACGAGTTGAAAGTGGATACTTCCATCACCGTCCATGAATCCCGCGAGATACGACGCGTCCCTTGCCTTCACGCTGGCCTTCCCTCGGTATTGCCTCACTGTAGCGTTCGGTTACGACAATGAGGTTCCACCGATATGAGCCGGTGGGCACTTACCGATTACTCAGTAAGGACGCAGTGATGTCTACGTTCTAAACCCAGCTCGCGTACCGCTTTAACCGGCGAACAGCCGGACCCTTGGAACCTGCTCCAGCTCCAGGATGCGACGGGCCGACATCGAGGTGCCAAACCAGGCCGTCGATGTGGACTCTTGGGCCTGATCAGCCTGTTATCCCCGGGGTACCTTTTAGCCGTTGAGCGACGGCGCTTCCACTTGCCACCGCCGGATCACTAAGCCCTGCTTTCGCACCTGCTCGACATGTCTGTCTCACAGTCAAGCTCCCTTATGCCTTTACACTCGACGCACGATTGCCAACCGTGCTGAGGGAACCTTTGGGCACCTCCGTTACTCTTTGGGAGGCAACCGCCCCAGTTAAACTGCCTGCCTGACAATGTCCCCGATCCCGATAAGGGACCCGGGTTAGACGCCCAGCACGACAAGGGTGGTATTTCAAGGTTGGCTCCACGAGAACCGGAGTCCCCGCTTCAACGCCTCCCACCTATCCTACGCAAGCCGAACCGAACACCAATGTCAGACTACAGTAAAGGTCCCGGGGTCTTTCCGTCCTACTGCGGGTAGGCCGCATCTTCACAGCCAATGCAATTTCGCCGAGTCCCCGGTTGAGACAGCGCCCAAGTCGTTACGCCATTCGTGCAGGTCGGAACTTCGTCTCGGTCCTCTGTTTCCAGAGGGACAGACTATGCCTTCATCTCAACGTCTCAAATTGAGAGCCCGCGTATTGCACCGATCATAGATTTGCCGCACATTGCGACAGCGATCGATGCCTCACCCCGAAGGGATCAGTCGTTACGGGGTCATACCTTCACTCGAAGGCAGAGGACTTCCCACGGCATTACCCGTCGTTCTCGCGAACGGTTTGGGCTTCGCCGTTATGAGCGGGATTGACGTTCGAGATCACTCTCGAACGGGGCAGTTGTGTCTACCCGACAAGGAATTTCGCTACCTTAGGCAGTCTGTTACCTCCGGCCAATCAATCGGCCGGCGGGACGGTCATTTCTGCCGCCCTCCCCATGTCGCCATAGGGTTCGGACTGTATCTTCACCGCAAAGAGCGGGTGCCTGGCGTACAGTCTCTGAGGGTTCCGCGAGGACTTCTTCGAGTCGATACTTCCGCTGCTTTCCTCTCTGATTCATCGAGAACGCCAGCTCGATGATTCTGCGAAGGCCATCGGCATTCCGATGAGCCTTGCGCCGCATCAACCAGACGACCTCGCTGAACTTCCTGAAGTCCTCCTGCTTGATGAGCAACGGATGCTTCTCGAAGAAGGGGATGACCACTGACTCGAGCTCGCTCTTACTGTGAACGGAGTACGTCATCACACTGCTGTTCGGACCCTTCGACGTGATGGAGCCACATCCGAAGAAGTCTCGAAGTCGACGAAGTACCTTCACAGAGTCGCGATGCTGATACGCCTGAAACGCCGGGCTGATCAGCCAACGTTGCGGGTTTGAAATCGATGGATGAGGACGAACGCTTACGCTGAAACATCCTTCGCCGTCGATGAAACCGACAACGTAATCTGGAGTCAGTGAGCCTCTCGGCCTTCCCTGCTGATGATCCCCACCTGTCGGATTGTCACCGCCCATGTCGACAGTATGACTGCCACGTATGACATCTATGCGGTACCGCAGGATTCTCGGGACTTCCCAGCATATAGCCAAGTTTTTTAACGGCCTCTAAGGTGTTGACCGTTATAGTTACGGCCGCCGTTTACCGGCGCTTAGATTCAGAGCTTCGCCGGTCCGAAGACCGGCTAACCCTTCCTCTTAACGTTCCGGCACCGGGCAGGCGTCAGTGGGTATACAGCGCCTTACGGCTTCGCACCCACCTGTGTTTTTAGTAAACAGTCGCTTGGGCCTGGTCACTGCGACCGCGGTCAGCTCGGGACGCGAAGTCCCTCACCGATCACGGCACCCCTTCTTCCGAAGTTACGGGGTTAGATTGCCGAGTTCCTTAACCAGGGTTCTCTCGATCGCCTGAGTATTCTCTACTTGCCCACCTGAGTCGGTTTGGGGTACGGGCACCAGTTCCACTCGCTAGAGGATTTTCTCGGCAGCGTGGGATCAGTGGCTTCGCACCGATGTGCTCGGCATCGTGCCTCAGCGTTGCCGCTCCGGATTTGCCTGGAGCGACCGCCTACGCACTTACCCCGGGACGACCATCGCCCGGGACCACCTACCCTCCTGCGTCTCCCCATCGCTGGCCTAATACCGGATGGGTCGGTAGCCCCCGAAGGGGTTTCCTTAGCAATCCGGGTTCGGCCTTGGCGCGGAACTAGTGGTACAGGAATATCAACCTGTTATCCATCGACTACGCCTCTCGGCCTCGCCTTAGGACCCGACTAACCCTGGGCGGATGAACCTTCCCCAGGAACCCTTGGGCATTCGGCGGAGGGGTTCCTCCC
>JBIOTQ010000132.1:0-14123 GCA_044866075.1 Actinomycetota bacterium
CGCGTACCTCGACCCCCGCGTGAGATACGCGTGAGCCGGGCCGCGACCGATATCGCGAGGGATCCGCGTGGCTGAGGCCGTTCTCGAAGTTCGCGACCTGAAGGTCCATTTCCCCACGCCGGACGGCATTGTCAAAGCGGTCGACGGGATCTCGTTCAAGGTCGAACCGGGGGAGCGCCTCGGCGTCGTGGGGGAGTCCGGGTCGGGGAAGAGCGTCGGGTTCCTCACCGTGATGGGGCTCGTGACGCGGAAAGAAGCGCACATCGAGGGCGAGATTCTCTTCCGGGGGCAGAACCTGCTCGACCTTCCGAAGGAGGAGATGCGGAAGATCCGCGGCGCAGGGATGGCGATGATCTTCCAGGACCCGATGTCCTCGCTCCATCCCCTTTACAAGGTCGGCGCGCAGATCGTGGAAGCGATCCGGGTGCACGAGCCGATCACCAAGCTAGAGGCGTGGGACCGAGCCGTCGACATGCTCGGCCGCGTCGGCATCCCGAAACCGGCAGAACGGGCCCGGCAGTTCCCGCACGAATTCTCGGGCGGCATGCGTCAGCGAGCGATGATCGCGATGGCGCTCGCGCTCAACCCCTCGGTGCTGATCGCGGACGAGCCGACCACCGCGCTCGACGTCACGGTGCAGGCGCAGATCCTCGACCTGATCGACCGCATCCGTGTCGAGTTCCAGTCGGCGATCGTGATGATCACCCACGATCTCGGCGTCGTCGCCGAGCACACGGACTTCGTTCAGGTCATGTACGCCGGCAAGATCGTCGAGAGCGGGACGCGCGACCAGATCTACTACGAGGCCCAGCACCCGTACACGTGGGGGCTGTTGCAGTCGATCAGCCGTGTCGACGAGAGGCAGGACCGCCTCCGGCCGATCAAAGGCAGCCCTCCGTCGCTCATCTTCGTTCCGAAGGGCTGCCCCTTCCACCCGCGCTGCCCATACGTCTTCGACCGGTGCAAGACCGATGTCCCCGAGCTCGAGGCGTACGAGTACCCGCACGCCGACCGCTGCCACCTGACGCTCGAGGAGAAGAGGCGTATCTTCGCGTCCGAGGTGGCGAGGCTGTGACGGTCCAGATGCAGAACCAGCCGGCGCCCGCGCGGACGGGCACGCCCCTCGTCAAGCTCGTGGGGGTGAAGAAGTACTTCCCGATCACCAGCGGCATTCTCATCCAGCACAAGGTCGGCAACGTTCACGCCGTCGACGGCATCGACCTCGAGGTGTACCCGGGCGAGACGGTCGGGTTGGTGGGGGAGACCGGCTGCGGAAAGTCGACCACCGCGCGGCTGATCACCAAGCTCTTCGACGTCACCGAGGGCGAGGTCTACTTCGACGGCCGGGACATCACGCACCTGGGCCGCAACGAGATGCGTCCGCTGCGCCGCGAGATGCAGATGATCTTCCAGGATCCCTACGCGAGCTTGAATCCGCGCAAGTCGGTGGGTTCGATCATCGCCGAACCCATGGCGATCCATCAGACGGTGCCGCGGGACAAGATGAGGGGCGAGGTTCAGGACCTGATGAAGCGTGTGGGACTTAACCCCGAGCACTACAACCGGTATCCGCACGAATTCTCCGGCGGGCAGCGCCAGCGCATCGGGGTCGCGCGGGCGCTCGCGCTGCGGCCGCGACTGATCGTCGCCGACGAACCGGTGTCCGCGCTGGACGTGTCGGTGCAGGCGCAGGTCCTCAACCTCCTCGAGGATCTGCAGCAGGAGTTCAACCTGACCTACGTCTTCATCGCCCACGACCTGTCGGTCGTGAAGCACATGAGCGATCGCGTCGCCGTGATGTACCTCGGGCGCATCGTCGAGATCGCGACGGGGGAGACGCTGTATCAGAACCCCAAACATCCCTACACAGGCGCGTTGCTGTCGGCGGTTCCGATCGCCGATCCGAGACTGGCGACGGCACGCAAACGCATCGTCCTCGAAGGCGACGTTCCGTCGCCCATCGACCCACCGTCGGGCTGTCGATTCCACCCGCGCTGTCCCAACGCGCAGTTCCCGAAATGCTCCGAGGATGATCCGGTGCTGACGCCGCACCGCGAGGGACAGCTCGCGGCATGCCACTTCCCCCTCGCCGATCGCGCCGTCGTCACGAAGGAAGCGGAACAGCAGGCCGAGGAGATCTTGCGCAAGAAGGCCGGAACCCGATCAACGCGAAACCGACGCCCCGAGTAGGTCCGACGTATGCGCCCATCCTTTCACACCATCATCGTCGTCGTCGTTGTGGCGTTGCTCCTCGCCGCGTGCGCCGAGCAAACAGCGAAACCAAGGGCCGCCTCGTCGTCCTCTCCGCGTCCGACGGCATAGACACCGCGCGGCGAAGCCATGGAGGGCGGTGACGAGGTCGGGACGAAGGAAGACAACGACGAGACGGAGGCTCCGGGCGCGGAGGAGTACTACTTCGACGTCGACGCGGAGGACTCGCGCTTCGATCCGCCGGGTTCTCGTTGTCGATCTCCGAACAGATCGAGTTACACAACAACGACGAGGTGCTGCACAACATCACGATCCCCGCATCCGGTCTGAGCCTCGACGTCGAGCCGGGGGAGGAGGACTACACCCGCCCGCTCACCCTCAAACCGGGCCGGTACGAGTTCTTCTGCCGGATCCACCGGGCCTCCGGCATGCGCGGCTTCTTGACGATGACCTCCGCCAGGGACGTGATCACCGTGCGAAGGGGGTACTGAACTCACCAACCCCTCCCGACGGGAGGCCTCCGTCCTCCCACCCAACCGGTCGACGCTTTCGCCCCGCCGGGTTGACGCTCTCGTCCTCAAGAACCCCACAAAAACCCGGTATACGCCTTGCTATACTCGCTTCCGATCCGCGCATCCAGTGCGGACGAGGAGGACCGTTTCACTTGGGGAGAGCCCTCGTTCTCAACGCGACGTACGAGCCTCTCTGCGTCGTCCCGATACGACGCGCGGTCGTTCTCGTTCTCAAGCAGAAAGCTGAGATCCTCCACGAGGACGGTGGGGCGCTCCACTCCGAGCGTCTCGACGTGCCGATCCCCTCGGTTATCCGGCTCAAGTATTTCGTGAAGGTTCCCCTGCGGGCTCGCGCGAGCCTCTCGCGGCGGGCCGTTTTCATCCGCGACCATCATCTCTGCCAGTACTGCGGGTCCGCGGCGGAGAACGTCGATCACGTGATCCCACGCAGCCGCGGTGGGACGCACACGTGGGACAACGTCGTCGCCGCCTGCAAGCGCTGCAACTCGCGCAAGGAGAACCGTCTGCCCCACGAGGTCGGGCTCCATCTGCGCACGACCCCGCGCACGCCGCACGAGACGGTCTGGATCGTAGTCGCCGTCGGTCGCGTCGATCCGAAGTGGGCGCCGTATCTGTCGAAGAACCTCCGGTTCACGACCGCCGAAGCGCCGGCGTAGTTGCGCCCGCCGGCTTTCGCCGGACACGCTGGTCGGACGAGAATGCTCGTCGCCGGATCCGTCACGAGGGGGGCGCGGTGACTTCCAAGCCGTTCGAAGGGACGATCGGCCGCACGTTCGAGGACTCGAAGGCCTGGTGGCCGCCCCTCCCGTCGGGGCCCGAGGGGGCGCCCAACGTCGTCCTGATCCTTCTCGACGACGTCGGTTACGCGCAGATCGGGCCCTACGGGTCCGACATCGCTACGCCCACGTTCGACCGGCTGGCGGCGGGCGGTCTGCGGTACGCGAACTTCCATACCACCTCGTTGTGCTCGCCGACACGGGCCGCGTTGTTGACGGGCCGCAACCACCATGCGAACGGGATGGGTCGCATCGTCGAATTCCCGTCCGGGTTCCCCGGGTACGACACGCTCATCCCGAAGGAGAACGGATTCCTCTCCGAGATCCTGCTGCGCCATAACTACGCGACCTTCGCCGTCGGCAAGTGGCATCTGACGCCGTCCACGGAGCAGACGATGGGCAGCCCGCGGGATCGCTGGCCGCTCGGCCGTGGCTTCGAGCGCTTCTACGGTTTCATGGGCGGCGAGACCGACCAGTACCGGCCGGAGCTCGTCTACGACAACCATCAGATCGATCCGCCGCGGAGCCCCGAGGACGGGTACCACCTGACGGGGGACCTCGCCGATCGCGCGATGCTCTTCATCGACGACCTCCGCGCGACCCATCCCTCGAAGCCGTTCTTCCTCTACTTCGCGCCGGGTGCGTGCCACGCTCCGCATCAGGCGCCCGCGCGCTACATCGACGCGTACCGGGGGCGGTTCGATCTCGGTTGGGATCGCTGGCGCGAGGACGTGTACGCGCGGCAGTGTGCCTCGGGACTGCTGCCGCCCGGCACCGATCTGTCGGCGCGTCCGTCATGGGTTCCGGCCTGGGACGACCTCTCCGCAGACGAGCGTCGCTTGTACGCGCGCATGATGGAGGTGTACGCAGGCTTCCTCACGCACACAGACGAGCAGATCGGGCGCCTGCTCGAACACCTCGGCCGCGAGCTGGAACACACGATCGTGATCGCGATGAGCGACAACGGCGCCAGCGCGGAAGGCGGACCTCGGGGCTCTTTCAACGAGCAGTACTTCTTCAATTTCCAGGCGGAGAGCCTCGAGGAGAACCTGCGGCGTATCGACGACCTCGGCACACCGCGCGCGAACAATCACTATCCCTGGGGATGGGCGTGGGCCGGGAACACGCCCCTCAAACGCTTCAAACGAGATACGCACGAAGGTGGTGTCGCCGATCCCATGATCGTCCACTGGCCGGCGCACATCGGATGCCCCGGGGAGACGCGCCGGCAATACGTGCACGCGATCGACGTCCTCCCTACGATCCTCGAGGCGATCGGCATCGAGGCGCCTGCGGAGATCAACGGCGTGCGGCAGAGCGCGATCCACGGCGTCAGCTTCGCCGCGACGTTGACAAACGCGGGAGCGCCAAGCGGACACGAAACGCAGTACTACGAGATGCTCGGCTCACGCGCGATCTACCATCGCGGGTGGAAGGCCGTGACGTTCCACCCCGCGCCCTTCCTCGCGTACGACGGTTCCGATGTGAGCGGACCGTTCGACGACGATGTGTGGGAGCTCTACAACGTCGAGCGGGATTTTTCCGAGGTGCACGACGTCGCCGCCGAAAATCCGGCCACGCTGAAAGAGTTGCAGGAGCTCTGGTGGGCTGAGGCGGCGCAGTTCGATGTACTGCCACTCAACAACCAGCCGTGGCGGTTCCCCGACATGCGCTATCTGCGCGAGCGCCACGAGTTTCGCCCCGGCGTCGGTCATCTTCCACAAGCCGTCGCGCCCGACCTCCGCAACCGGTCGTTCCAGATCGCCGCAGAGCTCGACATGCCGGCGACGGGTGACGTCGCGGGCACGATCGTCGCTCACGGGAGCCACTCCGGTGGATACGTGCTGTACGTCGCCGCGCGGCGGCTCCACTACACGTACAACTTCCTCGGCTCCGAGCTCACGACGATCTCGGCGAGCGTCGATCTGCCGGCGGGGCCTCTCGTCGCACGCGCCGTGTTCACGCTCGCCGGCGCGTTCACCGGCGAGCTGCAGCTTTTCTACGACGACGTTCCGGTCGGACAGGGCCGCCTCCGTCAGACGACGCCGATCACGTACGGCATGCACGGCTTCGCTGTGGGCTATCAACCCGGCGGCCCGATCGCGCCCGTGTGCGGGGGCAAGTTCGACATACCTCTCGGCGTCCTCCGTCGCGTCGTGATCGATGTCGTGGGGGAGCGGCGCCGCAACGCGGCGGCCGAGGCTCAAGCCGGCCGCGCGATGCAGTAACCCCGCAACACCCGATCACCCGACAAATTTCGAACACGCGTTCGCTTTTGTGCGCCTCAATAATTTTCTCTCGAGTACTCTCATTGACGGTTCAACACCGTTGACTCCAGTTCACACAGTGGAGTATCGTGGCGCGAAGTGGTGAGCCGAAGAGGGGCCGTGGGTGTTCCTGGGGGAATTCCAGCACTCGCTGGACGCCAAGGGGAGGGTCATCCTCCCGTCGCGATTCCGAGCGCAGCTCGAGTCTGGGCTCGTGATCACGCGCGGCCTCGACAACTGTTTGTGGGTCATGCCGTCCGCGGAGTTCAACGCATGGGCGGACACGTTGCGCGAGAGGGCCCGCAGGGGAGACCCGCGGTGGCGCGACGTCCTGAGGTTCATCTTCTCGGGCGCGCACGAGGACCGTCCGGATAAGCAGGGCCGGATCTCGGTCCCGGAGCACCTCCGGGAGCACGCAGGTCTGGAACGCGAAGTGACCATCGCCGGGAACGACGATCGCATCGAGGTATGGCGCCGGGATCGGTGGGAGGAGCGCCGCTCGGCGGCGGCGGACCGGATGGCGGAAGACCTCCGTGATCTGGGGTTCTAAGGAAGAGGGGAGCTGGCAGTGACGGATCGGCAACGCGACGAAGCGGCGCGGCGGAGCCCGGCGCGAGAACTCGTGCAGTCTCTCGTGCTCATCGGGCTGACCGTGTCGAGCCTCGCAGCGCCGCTCGGGGTCGCGTTCGCCGCGGTACGGGTGTTCGCGAGCAGGTAGGAGCGGCGTGGACGGGCGTGCTGCGCACGTCCCGGTCCTTCCGGATCAGGCGATCGGGTATCTCGTCCCGGACCCGGGGCGGATGGAGGGAGTAGTCGTCGATGCAACGCTGGGAGCCGGCGGACACGCGGAACGCCTCCTCGATGCGATGGGGCCGGGCGGCAAGCTTCTCGGGATCGATCGCGACCCCGACGCGTTGCGTCGCGCCGGCGAACGACTCGCGCACCTCGGCGATCGCGTTCGTCTCGTCCACGGGAACTTCGACGACCTCGCCGAGCTGGTCCGCGCCGAGGGTTTCGACGTGGTTGCCGGTGTCCTCTACGACCTCGGAGTCTCGTCGATGCATTTCGACGATCCGAAGCGCGGCTTCTCGTACCAACACGACGCGCCGCTCGACATGCGCATGGACCCCACGCAAGACCTCACGGCAGCAGACGTGGTCAACACGTATCCGCAGCGCGATCTCACGCGCATCCTCCGCGAGTACGGCGAGGAGCGGTGGGCGTCGCGCATCGCGCAATTCATCGTCCGGGGACGGCGTCGTCGGCCCCTCTCCACGACCCTCGAGCTCGTGGAACACATCCGCGACGCCATTCCCTCCGCGGCGCGTCGGGTCGGGCCGCACCCGGCGCGCCGCACCTTTCAAGCGCTCCGCATCGAGGTCAACGGCGAGCTCGATGCGCTCCAGTCTTCCCTGCCGCAGGCGGTGGCGATGCTCGGAGCGAGCGGGCGCCTCGTCGCGATCTCGTACCACTCACTGGAGGACCGCATCGTGAAGCGGTTCATGGTGGCCGAGTCTCGCGGCGAGGTGCCCCGCCTGCGCGTGCTGACGCGCTCCCCCGTGCGGCCGGACGACGCGGAAGTGATCGCCAACCCGCGCGCGAAAGCGGCGAAGCTGCGCGCGGCGGAGCGCTTGGCGGCACCGCCCTTCGACTGGACGCCTCCAGACGGATCCGCCGCATGACTCCTCTCGACCAGAGCGTGGCGCGGCAGCCGGCCCCCCACCCACCCGGAGGGCCGCGCGCCGGCATCACGAGCCCCAGGCGACCGGCTCCGGCGCCGGACCGTCCCCGTCACCTCGAAGTGGTGCGGGGTCACCCGGCGCCGGGCCGGCGCCCCCCTCAACCGTTGGTCCTGGCGATCGCCGGCGTCGTGGCGAGCATCGTTCTCGTCATCGTCGTCGCGCGTGTGCTCACCGGCCAGGCCGGCTTCACGGAGTCGGACCTGGAGAAGCGGATCGCCGATCAACGGAGGCAGCTCGAGCAGCTCGAGCTCACCGTCGCGCAGCTCCGCGCACCGCAGCGGATCTACGAGCGCGCGACGCAGCTCGGCCTCGTTCCCGCCGGAACCGTGATCTATCTGACGCCGAGCCCCGCGCCGTCGGCCGCGCCCAGCGCGGCGCCCTCGGCGAAAGCCTCGGCACCGTCGCGGCCCTCTTCCCCAGGGCAGGGACGGTAACAGGGGGGCGCCCGTGGCACGCCGCGGCGCCCGGCCCGCCGTCCGCCTCTTCTCCTTGTTGGGGTGTATGGCGATCGCTCTGGCCGCGGTCGCCGGACGGCTGGTTCACCTGCAGGTCGTCAAGGCGCCGATGTTCGAGAAGCTCGGCTCGAACCAGCGCGTGCGCCGCGTCGAGCTGCCGGCGAGGCGGGGCACCATCTTCGATCGTAACGGCGTCCCGCTCGCGATGTCGGTCGACGCGCGCGCGATCTACGCCAACCCGCAGTTCATCACCGATCCCGCGGAGACGGCGGCGAAGATCGGGTCGATCCTCGGCATCGAACCCGCGCTGATCCAGGAGCGGCTGTCGCGCAAGGCGGCGTTCGTGTACGTCGCGCGAAAGGTCGACGTCGCCGTCGCCGACCGCGTGATCGCGCTGCACCTCCCCGGGCTCGGCTCGCTCGAGGAGATGAAGCGCGTGTACCCGGCCGGCCCGCTCGCGGCGCAGGTCCTCGGCGTCGTCGGGACCGACAACGTCGGGCTCGCAGGCCTCGAGGCGTCGTGGAACAAGGTGCTGAGCGGCGTGCCCGGCGAGGAGATCCTCGAACAGGATCCGCGCGGGCGGCCGATCCCGAACGGGAAGAGCCGTACAAGACCTCCCCTACCCGGCCAGGACCTCGTTCTCACGATCGACCGCGACATCCAGTTCGCCGTCGAGCGGGCGCTCGCGGCGGCGCTCACGCGCACGGGCGCCAACCACGGCACGGCGCTCGTCCTTGATCCGCACTCCGGTGACGTGCTGGCGATGGCCAACTGGCCGCCGCTCGACCCGGCAGCCTTCTCCAAAGCCGAGCCGCAGGTGCTGCGGAACCGCTCCGTCCAGGATGCCTACGAGCCCGGGTCGGTGAACAAGGTTGTCACCGCCGCCGCGGCGATCGAGGGCGGTCTCGCCGACCCCGCCGAGATCCTGCGCGTCCCCGATCACTACCGGATCGCGGACAAGACGTTCCACGATTTCCAGTCGCATGGCACGTGGCGGATCACGTACGCGGAGGCGCTTGCGCGCTCGTCGAACATCGGGACGATCGAGATCGCGCAGCGCGTGGGGAAGGACCGCCTCTACCGGATGCTGCGGAGGTTCGGACTCGGGCAAAAGACCGACATCGGTTTCCCGGCGGAGTCGCCGGGCATCTTGCTCCCCATGCGCGACTGGTACTCCACGAGCATGGGGACGATCCCGATCGGGCAGGGCATCGCCGTCACACCCCTGCAGATCGCGCGCGTGTACGGGACGCTGGCGAACGACGGCGTCTCGGTGCCGCCGCAGCTGGTGCACTCGATCGTGGGACGAAACGGCGAGAAGAGCCAGCGCGATACGGCTGCGCCCCGGCGCGTCATCTCGCCGGCGACGGCGGCGCAGATCCGCGCGATGCTCGTCGGGGTGGTCGAGGAAGGAACCGGCCGCAATGCGCGCATCCCGGGATACCTCATCGGCGGGAAGACGGGAACGGCCCGCAAGCCGCTCGAGGGCGCGCGCGGCTACTCGAAGGACCTCGTGACGACGTTCGTCGGCATGGTTCCCGCCGACGCACCGCGGTTCGTGGTGGCCGTCACGCTCGACACACCGACCCAGCGCACGTCGTCCGCGACCGCGGCGCCGGTGTTCAAAGAGATCGTCGAGTTCGTTCTCGCGCGGATGAAGGTGCCGCCGTCGGTGACGGCGCACCGCGCGAGATTGACGTCTGTGGTTGCCGTGAGGCCGTGAACGCGATCGGGCCAACCTGGGTGGGTGGGAGGCCGTTAACCGCAACCACGTACGGCAAAACGCAGGTGGTAGAATTCCGCGCGGCCGGACCGGCGTTCCGGCCGTTTCCTCGGGCGGGGGAGCGGGAAACCCCTGCCACTCCTATGCGGCTCTCTGATCTCACGCGGCTCCTCCCGGATGCGGACCTCCGGGGGGACGCCGGATCCGACGTGTCCGACGCAACCGCGGACTCGCGAGCCGTCGCGCCCGGTGCGCTCTTCTTCTGTGTCCCGGGCGGCAGTGCCGACGGTCACGACTTCGCCGCCGACGCGGTGACGAACGGCGCCGGCGCCCTCGTCGTGGAGCGCTGGCTCGACCTCGACGTGGCGCAGATCCGAGTCCCGTCGGTGCGCGATGCGATTGGGCCGCTGTCCGCCGCCGTGTTCGATCAGCCCTCGCGCGCGATGACGGTCGTCGGCGTGACGGGAACGAACGGCAAGACGACGTCGGCGTTCATGATCGAGAAGGCGTTCGGGATCGCCGGCCTGCCGACGGGTCTGATCGGAACCGTTGAGATGCATATCGCCGGCGAGGTCCATCCCGTCCTCCACACCACGCCGGAGGCCCCCGATCTGCAGCGCACCCTCGCGCGCATGCGCGACGCCGGCGTGGGCGCCGTCGCGATGGAGGTGTCCAGCCACGGCCTCGCGCTCGGACGCGTCGCCGGAACGTGGTTCTCGTGCGCGCTCTTCACCAACCTGACGCGCGACCACCTCGATTTCCACCGCACGATGGAGGACTACGAGAGCGCGAAAGCCTTGCTCTTCGACGCGACCTTCGCGGCGTGCGGCGCCGTCAACGCCGACGACCCCGCGGGGCGCCGGCTCCTCGCCCGCGCGACGATCCCGCTCGTCTCGTTCGGTCTGGCGGACGACGCCGAGGTGCGGGCGACGGACGTCGAAAGCACGCGCCACGGCTCCCGTTTCGTCTGCGCCGCCGGGGATGACCGCATCGACGTTACGGTTCGCATCCCCGGCGGCTACAACGTTTCAAACGCGCTCGGAGTCCTGGCCGTGTTCCGCGCGCTCGGCTTGCCCCTGGCCCAGGCGGCGGACGGAATCGCCGCGGTCGACGGTGTGCCGGGGCGCATGGAGACGATCGACGCCGGCCAGCCGTTCGGCGTGCTCGTCGACTACGCGCACACGCCCGACTCGCTGGCGAACGTGCTGCGCGCGGCGCGCGAGATCTGCGCGGGGTCCCTGATCGTCGTGTTCGGGTGCGGCGGCGATCGTGATCCGGGCAAGCGCCCGCAGATGGGTCGCATCGGCGCCGAGCTCGCGGACCGCGCGATCATCACCTCCGACAACCCGCGCTCCGAAGATCCGATGGCGATCATCGCCGCGATCGAGGACGGCGCGCGGGAGACCGGCAAGGCTTACGAGATCGAGCCCGACCGCCGGGCGGCGATCGCGCGCGCGTTCGACGTGGCGCGTGAGGGCGATGTGGTGGTCGTCGCGGGAAAGGGGCACGAGACGGGCCAGAAGTTCGCCGATCGTGTCCTGCCGTTCGACGATCGCATCGTCGCGCGCGAGGAGCTCGAACGGCTCGGGGCGGGACGGTGACCGGGCGGTGCGTCCGATGACGGCGGGAACGATTGCGGAGCTCGCGGGCGGCCGTCTGGCGGCAGGCGACCCCGGCGTGTCCGTGACCGGTGTCGGCCTCGACACACGAAGGCTCGCGCACGGCGATCTGTTCGTCGCGCTGCCGGGGGAGACCGCGGACGGCCACGCCTTCCTCCGCGACGCGGTGGCCCGCGGCGCCGCGGCGCTGCTCGTCCGTGAAGGAAGCGACGTGCCTTCAGACGCCGCCGTGATCGAGGTCGCCGACACGGGCGCGGCCTTGCTGCGACTCGCCGGCGAGGTGCGTGCCGGCCTGCGCGCGCGCGTCGTCGCGATCACGGGCTCGTCGGGCAAGACGATCACGAAGGAATTCGCCGCCGCCGTGGCGCGCGCCTCCTATCGGACGGTCGCCAGCGCGGCGTCCTTCAACAACGAGATCGGCGTTCCGCTCACCATCCTCGCTGCCGATGAAGAAACCGAGGTCCTCGTGGCGGAGGTCGGGAGCCGCGGCATCGGCCACATCGCATCGCTGATGCACGTCGTGGGGCCAGACATCGGCGTCGTCCTCAACGTCGGGCTCGCCCACGTAGGCATGTTCGGGTCGACTGAGGCGATCGCGACGGCGAAAGGCGAGCTCGTCGAAACGCTTCCCGCGGCCGGAACCGCGGTACTCAACGCCGACGACGCGGCGGTCGACGGGATGGCCTCGCGCACGAAGGCCTCCGTCCTGCGGTTCGGCCTCGCGGAGACCGCCGACGTTCGCGCGGAGGCCATCGTGATGGGCGGCGAAGCCTGCGCGTCCTTCGTTCTCATCGCGCCGGACGGGAAAGCCGACGTCCGCCTGCGCGTCCCCGGCGAGCACATCGTGAGCGACGCGCTGGCCGCGGCCGCCGCGGGCGTCGCGCTGGGGATCGACGTCGCGGCGATCGCCGGCGCGCTGTCGGCCGCGCGCGGGCCGGCCTGGCGGATGGAGGTCGTCCATGCGCCCGGCGGGTGGGTCGTCGTGAACGACGCCTACAACGCCAACCCGAACTCGACCGCGGCCGCGCTGAAGACGCTGGTTGGCATGGGACGGGGCCGTCGCACCTGGGCCGTGCTCGGATACATGGCGGAGCTCGGCGGCAGCGCGACGGAAGAACACGATCGCATCGGACGTCTCGCCGTCCGGCTAGGCGTATCGCGGCTCGTCGCCGTGGGGGAGGAGACGCGCCCCATGTTCGAAGCCGCGCGGCTCGAAGGCATGACACCCGAAGAAGCGACGCTGGTCGCGAACGGCGACGAAGCGCTCTGGCTGCTGCGAGGATCGGTGGAGCCGGGCGACGTCGTGTTGGTGAAAGCGTCGCGCGCGGTCGGACTGCAGTCCGTGGCGATCGCCCTGGCCGAGGGGGAGGGCGCGTGAGGCCGATCCTCCTCGCCGCGATGGTGTCGCTCCTGCTGACGCTCGGGGGGACGCCGTTCGCGATCCGCCTCTTCCGCTCGCGCGGATTCGGCCAGCTGATCCGTGAGGACATCGGCCACTTCCACGGCGAGAAACGCGGCACCCCGACGATGGGCGGGCTGCTGATCCTCGGCGGGATCACCGCCGGATACTTGGTAGCCCACGCCGTCGCGCCGTTCCGCGCGACCGGAACCGCGGGCCTGCTCGTGATCGCCGCCGGGGTCTCGCTCGGCATCCTGGGGTTCCTCGACGACTTCATCAAGATCCGGCACCAGCGCAGCCTCGGACTCAACAAGACCGCGAAGATCATCGGGCAGTTGGTCGTGGCGGTGGGGTTCGCGCTCGGCGCGCAACACATCTTCGGCGCGTCGACGCGGCTGTCGTTCGTCCGCCAGACCGCGCTCAGCCTCGGCCCGCTGTTCGTCGTGTGGGTGTTCATCATCATGGCCGGCACATCAAACGGCGTGAACCTGACCGACGGGCTCGACGGCCTCGCCGCCGGATCGAGCGCGCTCGTCTTCGCCGCCTACGTCGTGATCGCGTTCTGGCAGTTCCGTCATCCGTGTCCCACCGGCGGGCCCGGCTGCTACAGCGGTATCCCCGATCCTTTGGACCTCGCGATCGTGGCCGCCGCCGCCTTAGGAGGATGCGCGGGCTTCTTATGGTGGAACGCCGCCCCGGCGCGCATCTTCATGGGCGACACGGGGTCACTCGCGCTCGGGGGCGCGCTCGGCACGCTCGCGGTGATGACGAGTACGCAGCTCCTCCTCGTCATCCTCGGTGGGTTGTTCGTGATCGAGACGACATCGGTCATGGTGCAGGTGTCCGCCTTCCACGGGCTGAAGCGGCGCGTGTTCCGGATGGCGCCGCTCCATCATCATTTCGAGCTCGGCGGCTGGCCGGAGTTCACCGTGATCGTGCGGTTCTGGATCATCGCCGGTCTGGCGGCGGCGCTCGGGCTCGGGCTCTTCTACGCCGATTTCCTCGCGCGCGGGGGGGTCACGTGAGCCGCTTCCTCGACGACGCGTCGGTTCTGCCCGGCCGCGGCGACCGGGTCCTCGTTCTCGGGCTCGGGATCTCCGGCGAGGCGGCCGCGCGCCATCTCCTGCGCCTCGGCGCCGACGTGACGGTGGCCGATCGCGCGGACGACGCGGCGATCCGAGAGCGGGCGGAAGCGTTGTCGGGAACACGTTCCGCGCTCGGGGCCGCGGCCGAGACAGACCTTCTGAGCGGCTGCGATCTCGTCGTCACGAGCCCCGGCGTGCCGGAACGCGCCCCGGCGTTGGTCGCCGCGCGCGACGCCGGCGTCCCGATATGGAGCGAGGTGGAACTCGCGTACCGGATGGCGCGCGCACCGATCATCGGCGTCACCGGCACCAA
>JBIOTQ010000133.1:0-13853 GCA_044866075.1 Actinomycetota bacterium
TTTTCGTCTTTGAAGCGTGTGTCGCGCGTAGGCTGACCGCGTGGACGAGCCGGCGCCGTCGTCGTGTGATCTCTCTACGACGTGTGGGATGTGCGGCGCGGAGATGCAGCCGGAGCACGCGCCATACCGCTGCCCGTCGTGCGGCTGGCGCGACTCCTGCTGCGAGCGGCCTTACTGAAACTCCCTGGCGGGTTAGTGCAGATGCTTCATCTTTCCGTCGAAACAGCGCTTCACCGCCAAAATGGCCTTAAGAACTAGTTAAATACGACCGGAACGTGTTGACCCCAATCAGGCCACTGCCTTAGGTTCGCGCTGTTCTTGGCGAAAGGTGACTGAGCGTCGCCAGGTTCGGGGGATGTAACTAGGGGAGTGAAGTCGCTTCATAGGCGGCTTCACTTCGGGGGTTCCTCTCTCTCTCGCTCCCTTATCAGAGTCGACGAAAGCGTCACGTTCCGTATCGATGGCCACGAGGGCTGCACAACGAGTCCGAGTTGCGCGAATACCGGTGGGGACTCAATCGGCTTCACGGTCCTCTCTTCGAAGGACAGCGCGCTCTACTCGAACAACTGGGTATACGACGCCACGACGAAGTCGTTCCGCACAGTGCCCGTTTCCTTTTACCACCATCCCGTCGCATAGGGTGCCGACATGGTGGACTCTGATCTCAGTTGGATGCGCCTCGCCCTCGATGAAGCCCGCGCCGCTCTCGCCCACGACGACGTCCCCATCGGCTGCGTCGTTGTCGACGCCGACGGCAACGAGCTCTCGCGCGCACACAACGCCCGAGAGCGCGATCAAGACCCCACCGCGCACGCCGAGCTAATAGCCCTAAAAGAGGCTGCCGCCGGACGCCACTCCTGGCGCCTGGACGGCGCGACGATGTACGTCACCCTCGAGCCGTGCGCCATGTGCGCCGGCGCGCTCGTTCTCGCGCGCGTGAGCAAGCTTGTCTACGCCGCTCTGGACCCGAAAGCCGGCGCCGTCGGATCGCTCCACAACATCGCGCAAGACACGCGGCTGAACCATCGCCTCGAGGTCGAAACCGGCCTCCTCGCCGACGAAGCGAGTGCTCTTCTCAAGGCGTTTTTCAAAGGAAAGAGGGCCGACACCCCTCCGATATAATCCTCCGCCGGAGAGGTGCGAGAGTGGCCGAATCGGGCGTTCTCGAAAAGCGCTAGGCCCCGGAAGGGGTCTCGTGGGTTCAAATCCCACCCTCTCCGCCACGCAGGACGGCACGCACCGCCACTCCGATCGCGCCCCCGTAGAATCTCCGCCCGGAGGAGTGCGAGAGCGGCCGAATCGGCACGCCTGGAGAGCGTGTGGGCTCGCAAGGGCCCCGTGGGTTCAAATCCCACCTCCTCCGCCACGCCGCGACGAGGCGCTCCGATCTGCGCCGTCGCCTCGCTCTCACGCGTAGCCGTGCGACGGCGAAGCGTAGGATATGGCGCACGAGGAGAGAGGTCGGGTCGTGGAAGATCAAAACCTCAGCGGTCCGCGATCGGACAAAACGACAGTCGACACGGGGGCGAGGGAGACCGCCGAAGATGAGCCGATGAGTTCTTCCCCCCGGACACGCGCTCGGCCCTTGGTCCTGGCCTCGATTGGAATGGCCGCCGTCGTTGCGATCGGTGCGTTGGTGTTCCTGCAAACGAGGAAGAGTTCGCCGGAGCTTGCCGCGGCGGAGATCAACCAGGGTCTCGCCGCTCAGGTGGCGGGACAGCTCGATGTCGCCGCAGCGCACTATACGAAGGCCTTGCAGCACGATCCGAACAACAAGTTCGCCTACTTCGACCTCGGGGTCATCGAACAAACGAAGGGGAACAGCGGTGGGGCCGAGAGCTTTTACCGCAAGGCGCTAAGCATCGATCCGGCCTTCACCGGGGCCCTGTTCAATCTCGCGATCGTTCGCAAGACATTGGGAGATCCCCAGGGGGCCATCGCCCTTTACCGGCAGACGATCGCAGCCAGTCCCGACTACGCAAACGCCCATCTCAATCTGGGTTTCCTGCTGATCGAAGTCGGCCAAAAGAAGGAAGGAAGAGCCGAGCTAGCGATTGCGATCCAGCTCGATCCCAATCTGACCAGCCGAGTCCCACCCCAGGACCGGCCGCGGTCGTCGTCGGCAAGCCCCTCGCCGAGCGCTTCCTAACCGTTCACTTTCGGCCAAACCGGCAGACTTCATAAGCTTTCACTATCGCCCAAACGGGCAGCTTTCGTATGCTGGGGTGCTCGTTTCGCGGGTACCCAAGCTACGAAGCTTGGGTTGTTATCGCTTCGATGGCGCTAAGGAGCGACGGGCATGGGCCGAGGATCGTCCCGAACCAGGAGCCGGTCATGAAGATCGGCGTCATCGGGTTCGGCTATTGGGGTCCAAACCTGGTCCGGAACTTCATGGAGACGAATGATGTTGAGGTCGTCTGGTCGGCCGACCCTAAACCCGACCGTCGTGCCCTCGCAAAGCGACGGTATCCCACGCTGAGGGTTACCGACAGCGCTGATGAAGTCATCGAAGACCCCGAGGTGACGGCGGTCGTGATCGCCACCCCGATAACGACACATTATGAGCTCGGCCGGAAAGCGCTCGAGCACGGGAAGCACGTTCTCATCGAGAAGCCGCTCGCGCGCACGGTCTCTGAGGCCGAGCAGCTTGCCAAACTCGCCGAAGAGCAACGGCGCGTCTTGATGGTCGACCACACGTTTATCTACACAGGCGCCGTCTCGCGAATGAAACAGATAATCGATGTGGGGGAACTCGGAGATCTCTACTACTTCGACTCCGTCCGCGTTAACCTCGGGCTGTTCCAGGGCGATGCGGATGTCTTGTGGGATCTCGCGCCGCACGACTTGTCGATCTTCAACTATCTGATCGCGAAACAACCGAGGGCGGTTTCCGCGTTGGGCGCGGCCCATACCGAAAGCGGTCCGGCCGACATGGCATACCTGACGCTGACCTTCGACGACGAATTCATCGCGCATTTCCACGTCAATTGGCTGTCTCCGGTGAAAGTCCGCCGGATCATGATCGGCGGGGACCGGCGAATGATGCTGTACGACGATATGGAGCCGAGCGAGAAAGTCCGCGTCTATGACCAAGGCATTGCGGTCTCGACACAAGAGGGCATGTACCGCACGCTCGTGGACTACCGCACCGGCGACATGTGGGCACCCAAGCTCGACCTCCGCGAGGCGCTGGCAGTCGAGTGCGCGCACTTCGTGGAATGTGTTCGTCTCAATCGCGTTCCCCGATCGGATGCCGCCAGCGGAATCGCCATCGTGAGGATCCTCGAAGCCGCCAGCGAGTCAATGGCCGCAAAGGGTCAAGCGGTCATGCTGTAAAGAGACGTCTGTGAGCCGCGCATGAACAAGGAAACGACCAAACCCCGCGCCCTGGCTTTCGCGCCTGTTTACAACGAGCGCGACCGGGTCGCCCCGCTTCTCGACGGATTCGATCGGATCCTCGCCGAGGGTGTTGTAGACGAGGTTCTCATCGTCGACGACGGCTCGACGGACGGCACGGCCGAGCTGCTGCAATCCTATCCACGTCTGCGCGTGATCACGCATGCTGTGAACCAGGGGATCGGAGCCTCGATCCGGGATGCGTACCGTCACGCGCTCGAACGCGACTACGACATCTTTGTGATCACCGCCGGAAACGGCAAGGATGACCCGGCGTTAATCCCCTCGCTGATCGAGCCGATCATCGATGGCCGCGCCGATTACGTCCAAGGGTCTCGATTCCTCCCCGGTGGACTGAGCAAAGGGTTGCCGCGTCACCGCCGGATCCTGATGTGGGCATTCACGCTTACCTTCTCGCTGCTCGTCGGCCGCAAGCTCACTGACGGCTCGAATGGCTTTCGTGCCTACACGACGGCTCTGCTTCGCGATCGATTCGTCAAGTGGGATCAGTCCTGGATCGGCGACGGGTATCAACTCGAGTATTACATTCATTTCAAAGCCCTCACCGGCCGATACCGTTTCCTCGAGGTACCGGTCACGAAGATCTACCGACGCGCCCCCGACGGCTCCTACACGAAGTTCCATGTGCGCGACTGGGTGAACTCGATCAAGCCGATGTTCCTTCTCCGGTTTGGCTTGAGGAAGTGAACTCCCCACCGGTTTCAGTCGAAGAAGAAGAGCCCGTCCCCACCGAACGCAACTCGATCGCGCGTCTTGCTCCCTGGCTTCTGGTGGCGCTCGCCATCGGGTTCGGCCTTGTCACACTGCGCGCGGAGCTCACACCGGCCCGATACCTCAACGACGAGGCGCTGCATTCCTCGATGGTGCGTTGGGCGACGCATCGCATCGATTCGGGACACGTTCCGCTCGACGGGTGGTACCCGAACTTCAACCTGGGCCTCCCGCAGTTCCACCACTATCAGAGCCTGCCGCACATCATCACGGGCTACGTCGGGACCCTCGTTGACCCCGGAAAGGCATTCAGGTGGGCCGAGTATCTCCTCCTGGCTCTGTGGCCGCTCTCGATCTACTGGGGCGCACGCCTCTTCGGCTTCGATCGATGGACGGCGGGGACCGCCGCACTTGTCGCGCCTTTCTTGGCGAGCGTGACGAGCTACGGCTTCGAGCACAGTAGCTATCTATGGATCGGAGGCGGTCTCTGGTCGCAAAAGTGGGGGATGTGGCTCCTGCCTATTGCGATGGGGTTGAGCTGGCGGGTGGTCAAGGGCCAGGGCAACATCTCGCTGGGTGCTCTCGCGGTCGGGCTCACGGTGGCGCTTCACTTCCTCACCGGATATCTGGCCCTTCTTTCGGTCGTGGTGTGGGCCGTTCTCTCCGGACGCGATTTCGCCCGCCGGCTCGTTCGGGCTGCGCTGGTCGGCATTGGGGCGGCTCTCACCGCCGCCTGGGTGATCGTGCCGCTCCTCGCCGACAGCAAATGGTCCAATCGCAGCCAGTTCAATCAGAACACGTTCTGGTACGACTCGTACGGCGCGGGCAAGGTGCTGAGGTGGCTCGTCGACGGGAGTATTTACGACCACGGGCGGTTCCCCATCATCACGGGGCTCGTGGCGATCGGGGTGATGATTTGCCTCGCGCGGAGCCGACGGGATGTGCGCGCCCGCGCCGTTCTCGCCGTGTGGGCGATCAGCTTGTTGTTGTTCTTCGGCCGTCCCACCTTGGGGCCGTTGTTGCGGCTGCTGCCCGGTACTGGCGACATGCAGTTGCACCGTTACATCATGGGAGTGCATCTTGCCGGCAACTTCCTCGCGGGTATCGGCGCGGTATGGCTCATTTCCCAGACATGGCAAGCGTTGCGAAGCGCGCGCTCGATCGCGAACGCAAAAGTGGCGCCCGCTCTTACGTGCGTTGTTCTCATCGCGTTGGTCGTCCCTGCGGCGCACGCGGTCCGCAACTACGACCGCGCTAACGAACTTCTGATCAATGCCCAGCACACGTCGGATCAGACCGATGGTGCGGACCTCGATGTGCTCGTGCGCGAAGCGCAACGGCGAGGGCCGGGCCGGATGTACGCCGGACTTCCAACGAATTGGGGCCAGCAGTACAAGATCGGCTCGGCCCCCGTCTACGCGGAGCTCACAGCGCACGACGTCGACGTCTTCGGCTTCAACCTCCGGACGGTGTCGCTCTCCGCAGACATCGAGCCCTACTTCGACGACACCAACCTCGCGCAATACGACTTATTCAACGTTCGGTATCTCTTCCTGCCGGCCGTCAGACCCCCGCCGGTGGCGGCCACATTCGTCGAGAGCCGAGGGCGTCACACCCTCTGGGAGGTAAGGACGTCGGGGTACTTCGACGTCGTCGACACATCGGGCTCCATCGCAGCCGACCGGTCGAGCATGGCGACCGCAATGCTCCCGTTCATCCGTTCGCCTGCGCTCGCCCGTCGCCTCTTCCCGACTGTCGCCTTCGACGGCGCGGCGCCGGCCCCATCGAGCATCCCGTTCGCATCGAACGTGTCCGGTCGTGCCGGACGGGTCGACCAAGAGTTCGTATTGATTGCGGACGGATCGTTTTCCGCCCGGGTGACGGCGAATCGAAGCGCGGTCGTCCTCTTGAAGACGACGTTCGATCCTCGTTGGGACGTGACCGTCGACGGCGCCAAGGCGACGCCGATCATGATCGCACCCAGCTTTGTCGGGGTCGCCGTCCCGCCCGGCACCCATGCCATCGGTTTCGCGTACCGCCCGTATCCCAACTATCTCCTCTTGCTCCTCTTGGGCGTGCTGGGATTGATAGCCCTCGTCGTCGTTCAAAGTAGATGGTCGTGGATCTCGCGGAATGCGCCGCCCATTGATGAGGCGACCGTTGAAGGGCCTCGAGCGTCCGCTCGCGTCGAGCGATCCCGTAGCGAAGTGTTACGCCTCTTAGCGCTTGCGACGGGATTTCTTTCCGCTGCGTTCGTTGCATTCACGGTCGTGACCGGTAACCGAATTGGCTGGAACGGAGGATGCGGCGACGATGGCCTCCAGTATTGCCAGATGGCATCCGGGGAAGTGGTTTTCCGGCCTTGGAGCCGGCGGATCCTCCTTCCGTTCCTCGTACGGGTTCTTTCCTTCGGCCACGACCACGTGCCGGGGATCTTCCTGGCCTTGAACCTAATAGCCCTTGCGGCGATCGCGGCCGGCGCTTTCGTCCTCACGTCGCGGCTTGGCCGTCACCTGGGTGCGGACGAAGGCCGGCTCCGGCTCATGGCGTGGCTCTCCTCTTTCCTCATCATTCTGATGCCATTCGGCTTCCATTGGATCTCTTTCTATCCGACGCTCGTCGATCCATTCGCGGCCGCTCTCATGCTTTGGTGGTTCCTGGCCGCAACCGCGCGCGACCGGTGGGCCCGGTGGGCGAGCATCGCACTTGCCCTTCTGGCGGTGATCGCTCGTGAGGGAAACCTCGTTGTCATTGCCGCCGTTCTCGTTGCGCAAGTTGTCGTCGACCGCAGCTCCGACCGCCGGAAGATCGCGGTCGCGACGCTGGGCGCAATCGTGCTGGGCGGCGTGATCGCGTTTCGCGGTCCCGGACTCCCCAACGCGACGGGGGACCCTCTGATCCGCTTCATGGTGAACTCCTTGAAAGAGTTCGGGGGCGTCGACGGCCTGAAGGAACTCTTCTGGATGATTCTCTTCACCTGGGGCGTCTTGTCGGTCCTGGCCCTGCGAAGCGTTGGATCATGGTTCCGCCGCATCAGGAGGTCGGGAACGAGCCTTGCCGCCCTTGCCGTCCCCGCGGCGGTTTGTTTGCTCGTGCACCTGCCGTTGGCGGTCGTCGGCGGGTACGAAGTCGACCGATACCTCTTTCCGGCGGCGCCCTTCCTGCTTGCGTTTCTCCTGGCCGACGCGGCGGTCGCTCGACGTCGCGACGCGGAACTCGCCTTGGCCGTGCTGGCGTCCGTGATCATCTGGCGGTTGTTCGTCGTCTTCGACGGCACGATCGCCAACTACATCCACTTCTGGTTCCCCGCATTCGATTCTGCGGCGACGTTCGCGCGCCGGCTGAACTTCGACGTCGTAGTCCTTATCGGTTTCCTCTTCGGCTGGCTCGCGCTGACGGCGGGCAGGAGGCTCGGTCCTGAAACCACCACGGTGCAGCACGCACGCGAAACGTCGGCGGTGCGCGCATGAATGAGCCCTTGGTCGACCTGGGACTCCAACGCGCTGAGATCGCGGACGAAGTGGCGGAAGGCTGGGCGCGGGTCATCGCTCCAAGCAACTTCATTTTGGGAGAAGGTAATTTGCATGTCACGATCGTGTGTGGAGTGACGATCGGCGAAACGCCTTCATCGGCGCGGGTGCGCCCGTACACCGTGATGTCCCGCTCACGCGTTTTTGGTGGGGTACGCAGGCCAGCGTCTCGTCCAGACGCTGGCAGCAGGCGCAAATCCACCCGGTCCGCCGGGCGGGATTAATGCGGCAAGACCTACGAGCTGCTCGATGAGGTCCGAGGGCTCGCTCTCCGAAGCTGATGGAGCATATGAAGCGCCGGCGTCTTGACCCGCGAGTCTACGAGAACGAACAGGAAAGAAGCGCTCAATTGCTATCAACGAGTACTATCGGGAGCTCCAGCGCTTTCGTTCGGTCGGTGGTCGTCTTGACACGAACAGTGCACGCTGGACATAATCCACGCGGCCGAATCTCAGCTCCCTCAAGGGGGAGGAGGGTAAGTGCGCCGTTCGGCGTCCCTACGCCGCCGCTTCCGCGTCACTCGCAGCGGAAGGGTCCTCGCAGTCATAGGTGGGGTCGCGGTGTGCCTGCTCGCGGCAAAACTCGCTATTGGAGCAGTTCCCGACGCGAACGGCGTAGTGCACGCGTGCATTAACTCAGGCTCCGGAACTGTGCAGATCATCAATACTCCACCGGATGCAGATACGTGCTCGGGCGGCCTGACACACATCCACTGGTTCGGCTCCACCAGCGCGTCTGGGCCGACAGGTACCTCAGGGCCGACCGGCCCCACAGGTGCCACCGGCGCTACCGGCGCAACCGGACCCACGGGGCCGACAGGTGCCACCGGCCCGACGGGTCCAACCGGCCCGACTGGTCCAACCGGTCCAACAGGTGCGACGGGTCCCACGGGTCCGACGGGTCCGACGGGTCCGACGGGTCCGACGGGTCCGACGGGCGAGACCGGCCCGACCGGTGCGACCGGCCCGACGGGTGAGACCGGCCCGACGGGTCCGACGGGTGCCACCGGCCCGACTGGCCCGACCGGCGAAACCGGCGCGACCGGGCCCACCGGTCCGACAGGTGATACCGGTCCGACCGGACCCATCGGCGCCACCGGTCCCACCGGTCCGACGGGTGCGACGGGAGCAACTGGCGACACAGGTCCGACTGGCCCCACGGGTCCGACGGGCGATACCGGTCCGACGGGTCCTACCGGACCGACGGGTCCGACTGGCCCCACGGGTCCGACGGGCGAAACCGGCCCGACTGGTGAGACCGGCGCGACGGGTCCGACTGGTGAGACCGGCGCGACGGGTCCGACTGGGCCAACTGGGCCAACTGGTCCCACGGGTCCGACTGGGCCGACTGGTCCGACGGGTCCCACCGGCCCGACGGGTGAGACCGGCGCGACGGGTCCGACCGGTCCGACGGGTCCCACCGGGGCGACGGGCGACACTGGTCCGACGGGTCCCACCGGTCCGACGGGCGACACTGGTCCGACGGGTCCCACCGGTCCGACGGGCGAGACCGGTCCCACTGGACCGACGGGCGCGACTGGCGACACCGGTCCGACTGGGCCCACCGGTCCAACCGGACCGACGGGCGCGATCGGTGACACCGGCCCGACTGGCCCAACTGGACCCACTGGCCCAACGGGGGCGACTGGGCCTACTGGCCCGACCGGACCGACCGGCTCGGATGGAGCGACGGGCGCCACTGGGCCCACAGGACCTCTCGGTCCTACTGGACCGACGGGCCCGACCGGCCCAACCGGTCCGACCGGAGCCAGCGGCATCGTGGGAACGACCACAGTCGTCACCAGCTCCGCTGTGACCCTCAGTCGGGGTCCCGTCGGCGCAGAATCGACCGCTACGGTTACCTGCCTGTCAGGGACGAAGGTCTTCGGCGGCGGTGGCTTGATCGACACGACATCGCCCAACGGCAGGGCGGCGATCGAGCAAAGCTATCCATTGGGCTCGACCAACCCAACCCAGTGGAAGGTTGTTGCCGTCAACCTGAACAACGCGCCCCGCGGAACCGTGACCGCGTACGCGATCTGCGGCTGAACGATCGCCTCGGAACGTCCAAGCGCGTCCCACCTACTCCGGGACTCAATTCGGCGTGTCTGCGCCGGCATAGTCGAACCACAGCGCCGCGACTAGACTGTCGCCCGTGGCCGTGCTAGGCGGGGAGCCAGCGGTGCCCTGTACCCGCAATCCGCTCTAGCGGGGCTGAATCCCCGCCCGCGGACCGCGACCGTGGGAATGCCTCGTAGCGGGAGTGTCGAAGGCCAGGTCTCGCGCAACGTCAACCTGTGAACCCCGTCAGGTCCGGAAGGAAGCAGCGGTAAGCGGGCGCTGGCGTGTGCCGCGAGAGTGCCGGGCTGGAGCTCAGCGCACGAGAAGCGCTCGTGGTCACGGGACAACGGCGGGTGCACGGCCACACTCCATGCACCCGCCGCTGCGCAGGCGGACGCGCTCTAGGTGACCGTGAACGTGGCGAACATCCCCAGCGCGTAATGCGCCTTCTTGCCGGACATATCCGCGGTCGGCGGGTCCTCGACGACGTTGCAGAAGAGGACGTATTTGCCCGCCGTCAGAGTGAACTCGTTCTCGGCATCCTGGCCGACGGGGAACTCTTCGATCTCGCCGATGGTCGTGAGCCCCGCGCCCTCCTCGTTGACGGAGCCATCGGGCTTGGTCGGGAGCGCGTTGGGCGCGAGATCGGTCTTCACCACGACGAGCTCGTGCTTGTGCTTGGGTCCCTTGTTCAACGCTTCGAACTTGATCTTGCCGGCGGCCGTGCTCGCCGTCGCAGGCGCGACGGACCATTCCTGAACCGTGACGTCGACCGTCGTGGCGGCGCCGGTCGTGGTGCCACCGCCGGTCGGCTGAGCCTCCGGCTCGTTGTCGTTCCCGCACGCCGTTAACGCGAGCACCGCAAGCGCGGCGATTGCGAGCGCAGTACGACGAAAAGCAACCATGGCGAGCCTCCCTCCGACGTCCCAGGGCCGTCCCCAAGATTCTCCCATACCCGGATGCAGCGACCCAAAGACCGCCGTCCCTCGCGGACGATAGAATCGGGTCCGTCTTCCCCTCCGGAGACCGAGGCCGACATGAGTTCCACCGCCCTCTATCGCCGCTGGCGACCCCGCACCTTCGCCGATGTGGTCGGTCAAGACCACGTCACCGACACGCTTCGCGCGTCGATCCGCGAAGGGCGGATCGGTCACGCCTACCTCTTCAGCGGCCCCCGAGGGACCGGGAAGACCTCGACCGCGCGGATCCTGGCCAAGGCCCTGAACTGCGTGAAGGGCCCGACGGCCGACCCGTGCGACGCCTGCGACGAGTGCCGCGCCATCAACGACGGCCTGTCGTTCGACGTCATCGAGATCGACGCGGCGTCGCACGGGGGCGTGGACGACGTACGCGTCCTGCGCGAGAACGCGGTCCTCGCGCCGGCGAACGCGCGCAAGAAGGTCTACATCGTCGACGAGGCGCACATGGTCTCGACGGCCGGCTGGAACGCCTTCCTGAAGACGGTCGAGGAACCGCCCGAGCACATCGTCTTCGTCTTCGCCACCACCGAGCCGAACAAGGTCCTCCCGACGATCGTCAGCCGCTGCCAGCGCTTCGAGTTCCGCCGCGTCTCGACCGCCGCGATCGCCGACCACCTCGGCAAGATCTGCGCGGAGGAGGGCATCCAGGCCGATCCCGGCGCGCTCGGCTTGATCGCCCGGCACGCCGAGGGCGGCGTGCGCGACGCGCTGTCGATCCTCGACCAGCTCGCCGCGTCGGGGTCGATCGCGACCGACTCCGCGCAGCGCCTTCTGGGCGGCGCGCCCACCGACGTGATGTTCGAGTACACCGAGGCACTCGCTTCCCACGACGCGGCGACGGCCCTGCGCGTGGTCGCGACGCTCGTCGAGGAAGGCGCCGACCTCCGCTTGTTCGTGCGCCAGGTGATCGAGCATCTTCGCGCTCTGTTCGTAGTCCAGCGCGTGGACGATCCCTCGGACCTCCTCGACGTGACCGACGAGACACAGAACCGGCTGGGGTCGCAAGCCGGGCAGATCCTGCCGGCGCAGCTCGTGCATCTGATGCGCCTTTTCGCCGACGCGCAGGCCGAGATGCGCCAGCAGGCACCGCCGCGGCTCTCCGTGGAGCTGGCGACCGTACGCGCGACCGTCCCCGAAGCCGACGCGACCGCGGAGGCGGCGCTGGCGCGCATCGAACGGCTGGAGCGTCTACTCGACGTCGCGGGAACGCCCCAGATCCCCGACCCGCCGGCGCCGGCGCCGGCGCAGGCACAGCCGGCACCCGCTGCGGATCCCGCGCCGGCACCGCGTGCCCGCCGCGGCCGCAAGACAGAGACGCAACCGAAGAAAACGGAGTCGCCGCCGCCGGCGGAGCCGGTCGCGCGCCATGCCGCCGCGGATCTCGTCGACCTGGACAAGGTGCGCCGCG
The DNA here is from genome assembly GCA_044866075.1 of Actinomycetota bacterium. Lineage (GTDB taxonomy): Bacteria > Actinomycetota > AC-67 > AC-67 > AC-67 > JBASRP01. The sequence continues at coordinate 12,107 of JBIOTQ010000133.1, forward strand.
ACTGGCCGCTCGTCCTCGAAGAGGTGAAGAAGGTCCGCAAGAGCCTCCACGCGCTGCTGTCGGAGGGTCGCCCGCGTTCTCTCGAAGACGGCCGCTTGCAGCTCGAGTGCCGCTACGACTTCCACGCGCGCTCGCTCGCCGACGCGAACAACGCGAACGTGGTCGCCGAAGCGGTGCGCTCCGTGATGGGGGTCTCGCTCACCATCGTCACGACGGTCGGCGACCTGCCGGTCGAGCCGGAAGCGTCGGCCGAAGCACCTCCCGCCCCCGCCTCCGACGACCCCGTCGACGTCCTGAGCAGCGCGTTCGGGGCCGAGGTGATCGAGGAGACCGAAGGCTAACCCCGTGTTCGAGGGCCCCGTCCAAGACCTCATCGACGCGCTCCGCCGCCTTCCCGGTATCGGCCAGAAGTCGGCGCAACGCCTCGCATTCCATCTTCTTCGCGCGCCCGCCGAGGAAGCCGCCGCGCTCTCCGAGGCGATCCGTGCCGCGAAGGAACGCGTCGCGATCTGCACGGAGTGCTTCAACGTCTCCGAGGGCGACCGTTGCCGCTACTGCCGCGACCCACGGCGCGACGGCACACTGATCTGCGTCGTCGAGGAACCGGCCGACATCATCGCCGTCGAACGCACGCAGGAGTTCCGCGGCAAGTACCACGTGCTCGGAGGGCACATCTCGCCGATGGACAACATCGGCCCCGACGATCTGCACATCCGCGAGCTGATCCAACGGATCGGCCTGGGCGAGGTGAAGGAGATCATCCTCGCCACGAACCCGACGGTCGAGGGAGAGGCGACCGCGATCTACCTCGCGAACACCGTGAAACCTCTCGGCGTGCGCGTGACGCGCATCGCGAGCGGTCTTCCGGTCGGCGGAGATCTCGAGTATGCGGACGAGGTCACGCTCGGCCGCGCGCTCGAAGGCCGGCGCGAGCTCTAGCTCTCGACCTTCCGCACGCCGACGACGCCCGCGGCGATCAAGCCGCCGGCGACGATCAGCGCGATCTGGTAGCGGTCCGCGTGGTAGTCGATACCGGGGAGCCGCACGCCCCTCTTGAACACCTGCCCAACGATGCCCGACGCGACCCCGCCGAACACGAGCGCGCCGCGCACGAGCATGTGAACGAACCCCATGACGCGCCCGCGTTTCTCGTCGGGCGTCTGCGCCTGCACGAGGCTCATCGCAAGGATCAAGCTCACGCTGAAGCTGGTTCCGAAGACGAGCGCCATCAGGTACGCGATCCAGAGCTCGGGCACAACGGCCATGAAGATGAGCACGCCGCCCATCGCAACGAGCGACCCGCGGATCATCCACGTGACGCCGCGCTCCGGCTTCAACTGCGAGACGACGAACCCGGCGACCATACCGGCGCCGAAGATCCCCATCAGCCACCCGAACGCCGCCGGCGATCCGTGGAGCGTCGTTTTCACGTACCCAACGCCGAGCGCGAACAGCACGCCCCCGCCCAGCATCCCGAGCGACACCGCGTACGCCAGCCCGAGGTGCGTCTTCGACCGGCGGATGTAGGACGCGCCGTCGCGCATGCTCTGCCAGAACGGCTCGATGTCGTCGCTTTCGTGATGCGTGGGGGGAAGGCGCAAACGCGCGATGAACAACGCCGAGACCAAGAACGTGAAGGCATCGAACGCGAACGCGAAAGCATAGGGCTGCTTCAGCGTTGACGGGATCCCATGAAGGTGCGTCGCCGCGATCGCCAGAAGCCCGAAGACAGGACCGGACAGCGGGA
>JBIOTQ010000134.1:0-27293 GCA_044866075.1 Actinomycetota bacterium
GCCGGCTCGTCTTCTTTCCCCGGGCGGGGGGTTCTCTCGAGCGTTGCAGAGGGTGGGGGTTTAGGGGTATGGACGTTCGGGCAGGAGCCAAGAAACATCGGGAAAACCCTAGGTTCTTTGACTCTGGGAGCTTGCTCATATAGCGTTCCGCGCGGCATCGAGACCGGGAGGTGGTTGGGTGGCGAAGTCGAGCACGTTGAATCGCTCGCAGCTGCTGAAGACGGTCTCCGAGCGGACCGGCATGGCCCGCAAGGAGGTCGAGCAGGTTTACGAGCACACCCTGCGGACGATCCAGGACGCGGTGAAGAAGGGCGAGAAAGTCGCCCTGACCGGGTTCGGGCGTTTCACGCAGCGGGTTCAGGCGGCCCGTAAGGCCGGTATGGGCAAGAACCCGTTCACGGGTGAAGACATCAAGATCGCGGCGCGGCCCGAGCGCAGACTGCCGCGGTTCTCTCCGGCGAAGCAGTTCAAAGAGTACGTGAGCGGCCAGGCGAAGCTTCCTGCGTTGCCAGCATCGAAGCCGGCCGCGAAGAAGCCGGCCGCCAAGAAGGCAGCGAAGAAGGCTCCGGCCAAGCGCAAAAGGTAGCGCGGGCGAGAAAGATGGGAGGGCGGGACGATATCCCGCCCTCGCTCTTTGCGTCTAGGACCCGATGCGTTCCAGGAACGAGCGGACGTGCGGGAGGACCGCGTCGGGGCGTTCCATGACCGCGCAGTGTCCCGCCTTCTCGATGAGAGTGAACGAGGCGTCGGGAAGGTCCTTCGCCATTTGTTCGCCGCGCTCCGGTTCGATGGCGACGTCCTCCTCGCCGTGGATCACGATGCACGGGCACCCGATCTCGCCGAGGCGGTCGTGCACGTCGTCGCGATCGAAGACCGCGCGGATCATCGCGTGCTGGGCCGGGACGTCGGTGTTCATGAGCTTCTTGCGCCAAAGATCGCTTTCCGGCTTCGTGCCGAACGTCGGTCCGAAGTAGACGATCATGAGGATGTTCGTGAGGTCCTCGGTGATGCCGTCCTCGATCGCCACCTTCAGGAACGCCTCGTACTGCGCGAGCTTGTCGGGGTCCTCGGAGTGTGCCTGCGTGTCGGTCAGCACGAGAGCCTTCACGCGATCCGGATGCCTCAGGGCGAGCCGCAGGTTGATGAACCCGCCCATCGACTGCCCGAGCCAGACCGAAGAACCGATGCCGAGCTGGTCGGCCACGCCGGTGAGCATGTCGCCGTAGCGGTAGAAGTCGATGCCCATCGGCACGGGCGCCGACTCGCCGTGACCGGGTGCGTCGATCGCGACGCAGCGGTAGGAGGTCTTCAGGTCGTCGATGAGCCCATCCCAGATGCCGCGGTCCATTTCGATGCCGTGGTTGAATATGAGCGGAGGACCCGAGCCCTCGTCGGTATAGGAGTAGTTCCAGCCGTCGAGCTCGCCGCGCGGCATCGCTAGAAGCTCACGATCGTGAGGTTGCGCACCTTCACACGCGGCGCTTCGCCCTCGACGAGGAACTTGACGCGCTGTCCGAGCCGGAATTCACGAACCCCGGATTCGCGGAACGAGTCGAAGTCGAACGCGAGCTCTTGCTGCGTGTCGTCCAGGATCAATCCGCTGTGCGACTGCGCGTTGTACGCCCTGATGGTTCCTTGCGGCATCGCCGATCGTCCTCCGTTCTCGTAGTCGTTGAGCATCGTATATGTGCCTAGATCGACACGAGAAACCGTGCCGAGTTCATCCCCCTTTGATCGTTGCGACGACCTCGTCGAGGAGGTAGAAGGATTCGCGGATTTTCGTCGCGTCGCCGAGGAACGTCATGTTCCAGGGGACGACGTGCTTGACGCCGACGGCCTCGTACTCGCGCAGCTCCTTGACGATCTCGTCGGGTGTGCCGTGCAGCGTGAAGTCGTGCGAGATCTCTTCCGGCACCGACGCGATCGCCTTGAGGGCGTCGTCCTTCGCATAATGCGTCGGGATGTAGTCGCGCAGTCCTTGGAAGTTCGTGCCGAGCGGATGTGAGTAGCCGCGCTTCTCGTACTCCTCGCTCGGGAGAACCAGCTGGAAACCCTTCGGGAGCGTCTCGTTGAGGATGCGGTGCGCTTCCTCGTGATCGGTCGCGATCACCGTGTACGCCCAGAGCGCCGGCGTGAAGTTCGTGACGTCGCGGCCGGCCTTCTCGGCCGCGCCCTTGATGATGCCGAGCCGCCGCGCGTACTCGGCGGGCGGCATGCGCGTCGGCAGCCAGCCGTCGGCGAGACGGCCTGTGATCGCGCACATGCGATCGCCGTGCGCGCCGGTCCAGATCGGTGGGAACTTCCCCGGTGTGTGCGGACCCATGCCGCACACGGCCTTGCGCAGCGTCCAGAAGTCGCCGTCGAAATCGACGGGCTCGTCGTTCTCCCAGAGCAGTCGGATGATCTCGAGCGCTTCCTCGAACTTCGAAGCGGGCTTCGAGAAGTCCATGCCGTAGGGCGTGATGTTCTCACCCTCGCCGGCGCCGATCCCGAGGATGACGCGTCCCTTCGAGAAATGGTCGAGTGTCAGCCACTCGTTCGCCACCATCGCCGGGTGACGGCGGATCGGCTCGGTCACGCTCGTGCCGAGCCGGATCCTCTCGGTGTGCGTGGCGACCGCAGCGATCGCGGCGACGGGATCGAAGTACACATGCGGGTTCGATTGGAAGTTCGCCAATGGAGTGACGTCGGGCGTCCAGATCGACTCCGGGTGCCAGCCCATCAGGTGGTCGGGCCACCAGATCGCGTCGAAGCCCTTCTCCTCGTTGCGTCTCGCGGTCTTCAGCAGCCCTTCGACGGGCGGCATGATCTGTCCGACGGCGCCGATCTCGAGCGTCATGGTCTCTCCTGTTCGTCAGCCGGCGAGCCGCAGCCGCGCCGCGATGCCGAGCTCCTCCAGCGCCTTACGGGTCTCGTCACCGACCCCGTGACGCCAGGCCTCCGCCAGATCGTCGGGCGTATCGACGTCCAGCGCCAAACCGGGCCGCGCGGCAACGAGCGCGGGCGTCCCGGCTGCGCGCGCGAGACCCGCGTGCGCGGCGAGGCTGTTCGGTCCGAAGGCGACGTCGATCTGATCGCCGGGCGAGCGCCACAGCGCGTTCGTACCGACGCCGGCGCGGTCGGGCGCCAGCGCCACTCCCGGGGACGCGACGAGCGCCGCGACGTCGTCCGGGCGTGCGCTCGGGAGGTCCGCGGACACGACGAGGACGCCCGTCGCGCCCTCTGCGATCGCCGCGTGTGTCGCGGCGGTCAGCGAGGCGTTGAGACCGGCTCCCGGCGTCGGGTCCGGTACCGCTTCGACACCCGCGGCGCGCGCGAGGTCGGTTGCGTCCGCGTCCGAATTGAGTACCCAGACGCGGTCGAATCCGCGCGCAGCGGAGATCACATCGGCGAGCATGGCGAGCGTCAACCGCCGCCGCTCGTCCGAGGAAAGGGCGGGCGCGAGGCGTTCCTTCGCCGCCGCGAGAGGCTTCATCGGGATCAGGACCACGCGCATCGCGTCAGCCCGCCCTCGCTATGATGTGCCGGCCTTTCCCGTAACCCGGAGGTCTGCCTTTGGAACCGATGTACGCGGTCGCGCGAGCGTTGTTGCTGCCGTTCTTGAGTCTCTTTTTCCGCTGGCGATTGATGGGGACGCACAACATCCCGCGCGAGGGCCCGGTCATCGTCGCCTGCAACCATATCTCATACTTCGACCCGCTCTGCCACGCGTACATGATCGACCGCTCGGGACGGAAGTGCCGCTTCTTCGCCAAGTCCGAACTCTGGAAGAACCCCTTCCTGCGCTTCGTGCTCACGCACGCGCACCAGATCCCCGTCGAGCGCGGCAGCGGCGAGACGGGGCCCGTCGAGAAGGCCATCGAGTGGCTGGGGCGCGACGAGCTCGTCGTCATCTATCCGGAGGCGACGATCACCACGAACCCCGACCTGACGCCGATGCAGGGGAAGACCGGCGTCGGGCGCGTGGCGCTTGCGACGGGCGCTCCGGTGGTTCCGATCGCGGTCTGGGGCTCGCAGTGGGTCCGTCCCAAGAAGCGGAAGCCGGTGCAGAAGTGGCGCCGGTTGATCGTGCTGAAGGCGGGGGAGCCGATGAGCTTCGACGATCTGCGCGGCCGCGACGAGGCCGAGGCGGCGCGCGAAGCGACCGACCGAGTGATCGGCGAGCTCGACCGCTTGGTGCGCGAGCTCCACAAGATCTACCCCGAAGGCGGCGCCGTCCCGGAGCTGATCGACAGCGATGGGTAAACGCGGGCACGTCGCCGTCGTCGGCGCCGGCTCGTGGGGGACGGCGTTCGCGGCGGTCATCGCGGCGAACCACGTTCCGACGCTGCTGTGGGCGCGCCGCGCGGAGCTGGCGCGCGAGATCAACCTCCGGCACGCGAACCAGCCGTACCTCCCCGACATCCCGCTGCCGACGACCTTGCGCGGAACTGCGGATGTCGAGGAGGCCGTCGGTCCCGCCTCGGTCGTCGTGATGGCTGTTCCGTCTCACGCGCTGCGCGAGAAGATGAAAGAGATCGGGCCGCTCGTCCCCACCGACGCGGCGGTCGTGAGCCTCACCAAAGGCGTCGAGCAGGACTCGCTGCTGCGCATGACGGAGGTCATCGCCGAGGCCGGCAACATCGAGCCCGAACGCGCGGCCGCGGTCTCGGGCCCGAACCTCGCGAAGGAGGTCGCGCAGGGCCTGCCCGGCGCCACCGTCGTCGCGTGCACGGACATCAGGCGCGCGGGACGATTGCAGCGGATCTTCCACTCGCGGACGTTTCGCGTGTACACCAACGCCGATGTGTGCGGCGTCGAGATCGGCGGCGCGGCGAAGAACGTGGTCGCTCTGGCGGCGGGGATCGCCGACGGGCTCGGCTACGGCGACAACTCTAAGGCAGCGCTTATCACGCGCGGGCTGGTCGAGATCACGCGTCTCGCGGTGAAGCTCGGCGCCGATCCTCTGACGATGGCCGGGCTCGCCGGCGTCGGGGACCTGGTCGCGACGTGCATGAGCAAGCAGAGCCGCAACCGGTTCGTCGGCGAGGAGCTCGGCAAAGGCCGCTCGCTCGACGAGATCATCGCGTCGATGAACATGGTCGCCGAAGGAGTGAAGTCGTCGAAGTCGGTGACGGCGCTCGCCGAGCGGCACGGCGTCGACATGCCGATCGCGCAACGCGTCCGCCGCGTCATCCACGAGGGCGCCGACGCGCGAGAGATGGTCGACGAGCTCATGATGCGATCGCCCGAACCGGAATTCCTCGGCATCCGACCGGAGCCGTCCGGATAGTGGACCGCCCGACGTTCGTCGACGTCCTCGCCGCCGCGCGAACGATCCGCCCCTACCTCGCAAAGACGGCTTTCTACGAGTCGATCCCGCTGGGCAAGATGCTCGGTTGCCGCATATTCGTGAAGTACGAGAACCACCAGCCGGTGAACTCGTTCAAAGTGCGCGGCGCTCTGAACAGGATGCTGCGCGCGTCGTTCGAGGAGCGCCAGCGCGGCTTCGTGACGGCGTCGCAGGGGAACCACGGGCAAGGCGTGTGCTACGCGGCCGCGATCGTCGGCGCGCACGCAACGGTCGTCGTCCCCGAGAAGGCGAACCCCGACAAAGTCGAGGCGATGCGCAACCTCGGCGCGGAAGTCCTGACGCACGGCGAGGATTTCGAAGCGGCCGTCGCGCGCGCCTGGGAGATCGCGGCCGAGCGGAACGCCACGTACTTGCACGCGGCCGACGATCCGCTGATCGTTGCCGGACACGCGACCGTCGCTCTGGAGATGTTCGAGGACGAGCCTGCGCTCGACACGATCGTCTTCCCCGTCGGCGCGGGCGGGTTGATCAGCGGCGCCGCGCTCGTCGCGAAGACGTTGAAGCCCGAGGTCGAGGTGATCGGCGTTCAGGCGGAACGCACGCCTGGATTCGTGGAGTCGCTCAAGGCGGGCCACGTGGTCGAGTGCGCGCCGTCGTCGACGTTCGCCGAGGGGATCGCGGTCCGGCACCCCCCGCAGCTGACTTTCGAGATGGTGCGCGATCTGGTCGACGATGTGATCACGGTGAGCGAAGAAGACATGCGGCGCGCGATCATCCTGCTGCTCGAGAAGACGCACAACCTCGCCGAGGGCGCCGGCGCGGCCGGCCTCGCCGGGGTCGTGAAACTGCACGAGCGGCTCGGCGGCCGGATCGTGGGGACCGTGCTATCGGGAGGGAACCTCCCGTGGCACGTCCTCAACCGCGCACTAAACGACATCCATTCCTGGTAGAAGGGAACCCATGACCAAGCTCCGCGTGGCGATCTTGTACGGCGGCCGTTCGGCCGAACACGAGGTGTCGGTGGTGAGTGCGCGCAGCGTGATGGCCGCGATCGACCGCTCGAAGTACGACGTCGTGCCGATCGCGATCACGAAGGCGGGACGCTGGATGCTCCCGGAGAAGACGCCCGAGCAGCTCGAGGCGCCGAAGGGGACGCTGCCGGCTACCGGTGAACAGGGGACCGGCGTCGCGCTGATGCGGGAATCGTACGGTGCGGAGCTCAAACCGCTGGAGGGCGGAACGGCGGACCTCGGCACGATCGACGTCGTCTTCCCCATGCTGCACGGACCGTACGGCGAGGACGGGACCGTCCAAGGGATGCTCGAGCTCGCCGGCGTCGCGTACGTCGGCGCGGGCGTACTCGCGTCCGCGCTCGGGATGGACAAGGAGATGCAGAAGCAGCTCTTCCAGTCGCGCGGCCTGCCGGTGGGTCCGTACATCCACGTGCACGCCGAAGATTGGCACCGCGGTCCTGATTCCATCCTGGAGCTCGCCGAGACCGAGATCGGCCTCCCCTGCTTCGCGAAGCCGGCGCGTCTCGGGTCGAGCATCGGCGTGTCCAAGTGCACGACGGCGGACGAGCTGCGCGCCGGTCTGAACCTGGCGCTCGAGCACGACGACAAGGCGCTCGTCGAGAAAGCGATCGCCGGCCGCGAGCTCGAGTGCGCCGTGCTGGGGAACGAAGAGCCGGAGGCGTCGATCGTCGGCGAGATCGTCTCGGCGCACGACTTCTACGACTTCGAAGCGAAATACATCGAGGAGGGGAGCGAGCTGCTGATCCCGGCACCGATCCCCGAGAACGTGTCTGAAGAGATCAGGCGCCTGGCTGTCGAGGCGTTCCGCGCCATCGACTGCGCCGGCATGGCGCGCGTGGATTTCTTCTATGAGGAGGGGACGGGCGCGATCGTCCTCAACGAGATCAACACGATCCCCGGGTTCACGCCGATCTCGATGTACCCGAAGCTGTGGGAGGCGACGGGGATCCCGTACGCGAAGCTGATCGACCGGCTGATCGAACTGGCTGTTGAGAAGCAGCGACCGGTCGCGTAGGGCTCGCGCAAATTAGGCGCATTCGCAGGTCTAACCGGTTTGTCCGCTCCGCGATGAGTCTCGTGACCGAGACACAAGCGTCTTCGTTTCAATGATGATGTCCTTCCCCGGTCTCCGATTCGCGGCTGCGCTAATCCTCGCGCTGGCTCTAGCCTCTTGCGACCCGGCTCCTGGCCCCCGGGGCTCGTTTCGCGCGTCCGCACGTTCAGTCGAGCTGAATCTTTGGACCGGCGCCGACACCGGCTTCGTCGGGCCGATTCGTATATTGCGGCTCGAAGGCGACTTCCGATTCTCGATCGATGGTCGCATCTTCGACGCCAAAGGGAAGAAGCTCACGGGCTCCCGGATTGCGGTCCGCAACGCCGCGACGATCATGGCGAAAGAGATCCTCGTCGACCAAGTCACTGTCCGTCTGCGTCCGGAGGGCGTGGTGTTGTCGAACGCCGGACGGCCCGGACGGCTGACGATGCGCGGGCCCGTCTACGTCGACGCTCCCACGGTCGACGTCTTCGTCGATGGCGTTTCTCGTCCCATTGCCGGACCCGTCACCGTCGAACAGGATGTCCTCGGGCGCGTCGAGATAGACGTTAGGAGAGCCCGCTGGCTCGACCCTCCCTCTAAGTTGACGTTCAAGAGCACGAAACGGAATCTCATCTCGTGGGCGGGCCTGGGCATCGTGACGAGCGGCGGAAGTCGCTCGGCGACTCCACGCTTCGGCGGCGTCCTCGGTTCTAACCTCGAGGTGACGGTGCGCCGCCAAGGTGATCTCTATGGTCTGAGTGGGAAGGGAAACATCGCTCAGATCTTCAACGACGGCTTGCCAACCAATCGCGCACGGGTGCGGATGCGGGTCACGCCACTGTGGCGCAAGCCTGTGCACCAGGGCGACCGTCCGCATTTCGAGCTCGAATGGAAGAACCTGAGCCGGCACGATGTTTGTGTGCTGAAGATGACACCACTAACGCCGGCCGCTCGTTGGATGAACATCGCCCTCCTCCACTTGCCGGCGATGTTCGGCGGTGAGAAGCACGACCGCATCGGCGGAGTGACCGAGGGATTCCCGAAAAGCAATCCCAACGATCCCTTCGGCGGAAAGGCTCAGCCGCTGTCCGCCATCGTGGCACCCGAGGACAGCAGCTTTCGCGATATCTCCTTCGACGTGCCTCCCGACGCTCGTCCGGGAACACACGAGATCGCCTTCCTTGTCGAGGGGAACTTCGACGCCGTTCGGTTGTCGATCACCGTGAAAGTCCTGCCTCGGAAAGAATCGCTTCCGGACATAACAAACATCTGAAAGCGAACCGGCGGGCCTGTAGCCCGCCGGCGCTCGTTCTCGCAACCTTTTAGAGGTGAACCACCGGGCACGTGAGGGTGCGCGTGATGCCCTCGACGCCCTGGATCTTCGCGACGACGAGCTTGCCGAGGTCGTCCACGGTCCTCGCCTCGGCTCGCACGATGACGTCGTAGGGGCCGGTCACGTCCTCGGCCGACCGTACACCCTTGATCTTCGAAACTTCCTTCGCGACCTGAGCAGCACGGCCCACCTCGGTCTGGATCAGGATGTACGCGTTGACCACAGCCCCCACCTCCTTCGCACTTGAGTCTTTCTTGGCTGATGGCATCGGGCGGGATTCTATACGGGGCACCTCGCGGCCGGACAAGTCACCCGTGAGCCTTCCGCGCCGCCGGAGCTAGACTCGCGCCGGTGATCTTCTCGGATCGCGCGGAGGCCGGCCGGAAGCTCGGAGAGGCGCTCGGTCCGCGACCCGACGCACTGATCGTCGGCATCCCGCGCGGAGGGGTCGTGATCGCTCGGGAGGTCGCAGCGATCACCGGTGGCGAGCTCGACGTGATCGTCCCGCGCAAGCTCGGCGCGCCGATGAATCCCGAGCTCGGGATAGGCGCCGTGGCCGCGGACGGAACAACGGCTCTCGACGAGCGTCTCGTGCGCGCGCTCGGCGTGTCCGAGCAATACATCGCGAAGGAGGTTGCGCGTCAGGTCGAGGAGATCCAGCGGCGGCTGGCGATCTACCGCCGGGGCCGTCCTCCGTTGAAGGTAGCCGGGCGCCGGTGCGTCGTCGTCGACGACGGCGTCGCGACGGGAGGGACGGCGGAGGTGGCGCTTCGCTCCTGCCGCGCCCAAGGCGCGTCGAAGGTGACTCTGGCGGTTCCGGTGGCGCCGGCCGAGTCGCTGGAGCGCCTGCGCGCCGCGTGCGACGAGGTGGTTTGTCTCGAGACGCCGTCGCCGTTCGCCGCGGTGGGACAGTGGTACGCGAGCTTCCCTCAGGTGTCGGACGAGGAGGTGCTCGAGGCCCTCGACGGGACGTAGACGACTTCGGATCGACTCGTCACCAGAACGGGACGAAGTGATCCCAGGACCTCCAGAGCGGATCCGGGGTCGCGGGGGAGCGAAGGATGATCATCTTCTCATCGAGATCCTCGCGAACATTGCGCTTCGCTCCTGCAGCCGACCAGGACACGCGCTCGATCCCCATGTTCTTCACGAAGTAGTCAACTGCCAGCCGAACCGCGGGCATCCAGGTATCGTCCACGACGATCAGATCCCCCGGCTTCACCAGCGCTATCGAGTAGAAGATGTCGAGGAACGCGCTCTCGAAGAGATGATCTCCGTCGATGAAAACGAGGTCGACAACGCCGACCCGCATTGTCTTGCGTGCGTGCTCGAAGACCTCGGGAACCTGGATCGCGTCATAGAGCAGCTTTGGAAGCACGAGTGAGGAAGGCAATCGGTTGAACCGGAGGAGTTCGGCGACGCCGGCGTCACGGACCACCCGCAAGCCCGCGTCGTCCCAGAGGCGGTCCTCCGCGGGATCCATCGTCACATGATGGGCATCCTCGCTGCCCGACGCGGCGATCGCCTCGCAGAGGAATAGCGTGGACAGCCCCAGTCCCAGTCCCGTTTCGAGTGTCCTTACGGCACCCACTGTGATGGCGAGCTCGCGCAAGGCCTCACCCCGCACCTCGTCGACTCCGGTGGGCGTGATCGAGATACGACGCCCGCTCTCCCCGAGCACGTACCCGGCTTGATAGATGCCGCGGATATGCTGCCTTAGGGCGTCGCGGTCGATCGCGCTTACGGGCACCTTCCGGCCTACGAAACCGCTCCTGCGATCGACGCGCCGAGGCCCGGGAACTTCTTCAGGTACTCGGCGCGTTCCGTCTTGAGGCGCGCGACCTGTTCCTTGTATTCGGCGCTGTGGCCTTGGCGGTCGTAGAGCAGCGACGGGCGCAGGAACTCCTCGTCGTCGATGCCCGGCACGGCGGTGGCGAGGCCGTAGCCGAAGTCGGGGTCCGGCTCGAACGCGAGCGTTCCTTCGGCGACCGCCTTCACGACGGCCGACGAGATCGGGATCTTGACCTTCTTGGCGCGGCCTTCCTTCTCGTCCGCGTCGTCGCCGCCGATCCACCCGGTGTTCATCAGGTAGACCTCCATCGCGTGCGTCGCCAGCAGCTCGAGGAAGCGGTTCCCCTGCTGCTCGTGCGGCAGCGGGAAGAAGGGGTTCGTGCCGGGGACGCGCAGCGCCTTGCCGGCCTCGTCCTTACCGCCCGCGCTGGTGCCCTGCGTCTCGCCGAGCATGAAATACGCGGCGGCCTGATCGGCCGTGAGGTGTGCGACGGCCGGGATGATGTTCGTGTTGCGGTTCAGGATCAACAGGTAGTCGACGGTGCCGATCTCGCGCGGGTCCTTGTACCAGCCGAGCTTCTCCATCGCGAAGACCGCGCGGCCGTTCGCGGTGAACGACTCGTCGAAGAAATCGAGCTCGCCGTTCTTCTGCGAGACGTTCTCGAGGTACGCACCCGGCCCGGTGACGGCGCCGTGGATCGTCGGCTCGTACTCGGGCGACAGCGCGTACGTCTTCGCGAAGCACCCGTTCTCGGTTCCGTAGACCTTGCCGCCGGGCATCAGCGCGACGAAGTCGTCCTGGACCGGCTTGGAGTCGTTCTGACGCGTGAACGTCGTCGTCGTCTTGCCCGTGCCGGACAGGCCGATGATGAGGAACGTCTTGTCGCCGTGCGGCGTCGGGATCACCTTGCAGCCGGCGTGCAGGCCGAGCCCGCCGCGCCCGTAGACGATCGCGTTCCACATCCGCAGGCCGCCCTTCTTCGACTCGCCGAAGTAGTCGGAGTTGAGGACGCGTGTGACGTTGTTCTCGAGGTCGACGGCGATCAGGCGGTCGTTCGGGTAATCCGGCGCCTCGAGGTTCGGCGTGTAGATGACCGTGACCTCGGGCTCGTGGTCGGACGTCTGGCCCTCGTGGAAGTAAAGGAGGTCTTGCGAGCCGGCGACGTTCGCGTTGCGCGCCTCGATGATGAGTCGCGCGGGGGTGCGGAAGGCCGGGTCGTTCCCGATGAAGCCGTTGATCACGACCATCTCCTGGTCGCGGATGTAGGCCTCCTGCATCTCGGCGACGCGCGCGTACTCCTCGCGCGTGATCGTCTGGTGGCCGGCGTGACGGTCGGGGGAGTCGGTCGCGATGTACGTGGACTTTGCGCTCCGCGAGTCGACGCGCGTCGTGACGTTGAGGTTCTCGTACTTCGTCCACTTCGCGTGCGGCATCTTCGCCGTGAGCTCGATGAGCTCGTCTTGCGTGGGATCGACCAGGAAGGATTTCGCTTCCAATAGATAAGACGGGCCTTCGAGTTTCTGGGTCACGATGGAACTCCTCGCGTCACCGGACCAACAAGTGGCCCCCGCTCACTTGTGAAACGATTCACTAATACTACCCGGGGCTCGAGGAACGGTAAAACCCCGAGCTTGAGTTGCGGAAGAGTTGGCCGTTTCTAGCGGCTCGGCTCGACGTCGAAGTAGAGACGAACCTGTGTGCGGTACTCGACGATCTTGTTGTCCTTCACCGAGCACGCGGTGTCGATCACGTCCATCTTTTGGATGTGCCGGATCGTTTTCGCCGCTTCGCGCAGCGCCTCGCGCGCGGCCTCGCCCCAGGACTCGCTCGAGACGCCTTCGAGATCGATGGTGTTGATGACGCCCATGCAGCATCCTCCTTGGCCCTAGGCTTGGATTCTCTCGCGACGGCGGCGCTTCCGGCAAGGGCGGGTCCGGTTTCGAGGCCGCGTCTATGCTGTTCAAGCGATGGAAAGCGCGGGAGATCTGGGCGAGTTCCGGCTGATCGACCGACTGCTGGCCAGCGTGGGCGGGCCCGCCGAGGGGGTCGCGGTCGGACCCGGCGACGACGCCGCCGCGGTTTCCTTCGGCGGCGCGCGAGGGCTGGCGACGGCCGATCTTCTCCTCGAGGGAGTCCACTTCGAGATCGGGCTCTCCTCGCCGGCCGACGTCGGCTGGAAGGCGTTGGCGGCGAATCTCTCGGACATCGCGGCGATGGGCGGCGTTTCCCGGTACGCGCTCATCTCACTTGGAGCTCCCCCAGCGACGCCGGTGGCGACCCTCGAGGAGATCTACGGCGGACTCGGAGAGTGCGGGCGCGCCTTCTCGGTGTCGATCGTCGGTGGGGACACCGTGCGAGCGGACCGACTGATCGTGTCGGTGGCCGTTCTCGGAGAGCCGGGCCCGGCCGGGATCGTGACCCGCGCCGGCGCGAAACCCGGTGACGTCATCTGTGTGACGGGCTCCGTCGGAGGCGCAGCCGCGGGGCTCGCGCTGCTTCGAGCCGTGGCCGATGACGAGAGCGCCGCGACGCTTCTCGAGCGTTTCCCGGAGCTCGCGGTGGCACACCGCCGGCCCGCGCCGCGCGTCCGTGAGGGCCTCGCCGCGGCAACCTCGGGCGCGGCCGCGATGATCGATGTCTCGGACGGCCTCGCCGCCGACATCGTGCACATCGGCGAAGCCTCCGAGGCAGGTGTGTCGCTACGAACCGCGCCTGTGCCCGAGGGTCTCGATGAGGTCGCCTCATGGCTGTCGCGTGAGGCCGTCGAGTTCGCGCTCGGCGGTGGCGACGACTACGAACTCGCGATCGCGATCGCACCGGATCGGGTCGGGGGTCTCGTTGCAAACCTCGCACCGACACCTGTCACCGTGGTGGGCGAGATCGTTGAAGGAACGCAGCGCGTCCTCGAACGCGAAGACGGCACAACGACCGATCTCGCGAAGCTCGGATGGGACCATTTCGGGGAGTCAACGTGATCGCGCGCGCGCTCACGATCGCGGGCTCGGACTCCGGCGGCGGAGCAGGGATCCAGCAGGACCTGAAGACGTTCCAGGCGCTCGGTGTCTGGGGCATGACGGCGATCACCGCCGTCACCGTTCAGAACACGACCGGCGTGTCGGGGTTCGTCGAGCTCCCAGCCGACACTGTCGCCGCCCAGATCGAAGCCGTCGCGAGCGACATCGGCGTGGACGCCGCGAAGACGGGGATGCTGGCGAGCGCCGCGATCATCGAAGCGGTCGCCCAAGCCGTGCGCGAGGCCGAGATCGAGAAGCTCGTCGTCGACCCGGTGTTCATATCGAAGCATGGAGACCCTCTGCTGCGCGACGACGCCGTCGACGCTCTGCGCCGCGAGATCCTGCCGCTGGCCTTCGTCGTCACACCGAACGCGCACGAGGCTGGGGAACTCGCCGGTATCGCGGTCCGGAACCGCGAGGATCAGACGGAGGCGGCGCGCGCGATCCTCGCGCTCGGCGCGCGGGCCGTCCTCGTCAAGGGCGGCCACGTCGACGGCACCGAAGCGGTCGACGTCCTCGCGGTCGGCGACCGGACCATCGAGTTCAGCGCGAAGCGTCTCGATACGCCGAACACCCACGGCACGGGCTGCATGCTCTCGGCCGCGATCGCCGCCGGCCTCGCGAAAGGACAGGACCTCGAGACGGCGATCTCAGAAGCGAAAGGCTTCGTCACGAAGGGGATCGAGCACAGCCTGGCGCTGGGAAAGGGGATCGGGCCGGTGAACCCGGACTGGCGCGCCTAGCCGGCGCGCTGGATCTTGCCGGCTTTGATGCAGCGGGTGCAGACGTTCATCCGCTTCGCAGACCCGTTCACGAGGGCCCGGACGCGCTGGATGTTGGGGTTCCAGCGGCGCGGAGACCGGCGGTGGGAGTGCGAAACCTGCATCCCGAAGCTCGGTTTCCGACCGCAAACGTCACACACGGCTGCCATGGCCCGGCCATGGTACCGGCCGTCCTGACGTGCGGCAACGCGCTCGACGGAGGGGTCCGAGGCCGTTGCTAGGATGACCGCCGTGATCCCCTTCCTCGGCGCTCTCGAGCTCCGGCGCGCCACCCTCGCGGCTCTCGAAGCCCTCCGGTCGCGGCAGGACGAGGTCGACGCTGCCAACGTCTACCCGGTCCCGGACGGCGATACGGGCATCAACCTGGTGCTGACGATGACCTCGGTCGCCCAGGCGCTGGCCGCCGCGCCCGACGAGGCCCCCGCGATCGCCGAAGCGATCCGGCGCGGCTCGCTGATGGGCGCCCGTGGGAACTCCGGAGTGATCCTCGCGCAGGTGCTCCGCGGGCTGAGCGAGCTGATCGACGACCGGGGCCTCGACCCGCAGCGACTCGCCAAGGGCCTCGCGCGCGGCGCCGACCTCGCATACGAGGCCATGCTGAACCCGGTCGAGGGCACGATGCTCACCGTCGCCCGGGCCGCCGCCGACGCGGTCGCCGACACCGACGCCGACGACTGCGTCGTCGTGCTCGACACCGCGGCCCGCGCCGCGCACGAGGCGCTCGAACGCACGCCGGACCTGCTTCCGATCTTGAAGGAGTCCGGGGTCGTCGACGCCGGCGGCATGGGACTCTGCGTCGTCCTCGACGCCATCGCCGCCGCCGTCGCCGGACGGCCTCTGCCCGTCGCCGCGCGCAGCCTCCGTCCGGTCGTCCGCCACCGCGAGGCCGGTTCGAGCGCGTTCGCGTACGAGGTTCAGTACCTCCTCGAGGACGCCGACGACGCCCAGATCTCAACGCTCCGGCAGCGGCTCGGCGGCATCGGCGACTCGGTCGCCGTGATCGGCGGGTCCGGGCTCTGGAACGTCCACGTCCACACCAACGAAGTGGGCCGCGCGATCGAGATGGGCATGGCCGTCGGCCGGCCCCACGACATCTCCGTCGCCGCGTTCGCCGACCAGATCGCCAACGCCGCGGGGTCGCGGACGATCCCCGTCGCGCACGCGTCGGCGACGACGGTCGTCGCGGTCGTCTCGGGCGACGGGTTGCGCGATCTGTTCGCGTCGCTCGGCGCCGGTGTGCTGGTCGACGGCGGACGCACGATGAACCCGTCCGTCGGCGAGCTCGTCGAGGCCGTCGAACGCGCGCCCTCCTCCGACGTGATCCTTGTCGTCGGCAACGACGACGCGTTCCCCGCCGCGCGCGCGGCGATCGCGCAGGCGCGCGGGAAGCGCGTCGAGCTGATCGGGGCGGCCGACCCCGCGCAGTCTTTCGCCGCGATGGTCGCGTACTCGGACGGACGCACGCTCGACGACAACGTCCGCGACATGCGCGAGGCGCTCGCGCGCACGCGCACGGGTCGCGTCGCGATCGCGGTGCGCGACGGCGCCACGTCACGCGGTCCCGTGAAGGTCGGCGACGCGATCGGCTTCGCCGGATCCGAGCCCGTCGCGATCGACGCCGATCCCCTCGCCGCGGCCGCCGCGGTGATCCGGGGTCTCGGCGACGGCGAGGCGCTCACGATCCTGAGCGGGCTCGACGCGCCGCCCGCCGAAGCGGAGGCCGTCGCCAAGCGCGCCGCCGAGATCCTCCCCGGCGCCGAGGTCGAGCTCCGCGTCGGCGGCCAGCCGGTCGACCGGTACCTCTTCGCGCTCGAGTGAGCACGCGCGGTTCCCTCGACCAGCCGCTCGCGCGCGCTGGGATTCCCGGGCTTCAGCAGGCCGCCGCGACGAAGCTCGCGAAGAAGGGCGTGCGCACGGTTCGTGATCTGCTCGAGTACATCCCGCGCACGTACCTCGACCTCTCGAACACGAAACAGATCCGCGACCTCAAGATCGGCGAACAGGCGACGGTCCTCGGCACGGTGAAGCGCGTCGACGGGCGTTACCTCCGCGGACGCAAGCACATGCTCAGCGTCAAAGTCGGCGACGGCACCGGCTTCGTCGAGGTCGTCTTCTGGAACCAGCCGTTCCGCGCACGCACGTACGCCGAAGGCATGACCGTCGCCGTCGCCGGACGGTTCGAGAAACGCGCGGGAAAGCTTCAGGCCACGGGTCAACCCATCGTCGAGGTGATGCGCGGCGAGGATGCCGGGGTGCACACCGGTGTGCACACCGGCCGGATCATCCCGGTCCACCCGGCGACCGAGGGCGTCTCCGCGACCATGATCCGCCGGGCCGTGCACTCGGCCCTGAAGAGGTACGGCGAGGACGTCGAGGACCCCCTGCCGCTCGATCTCGTGAAGCGCCTGCGCCTGCCGGCCCGCGGCGACGCGCTGGCCGAGATGCACTTCCCAACCTCGCGCGAGCACTGGCGCGCCGCCCGCCGCCGCCTGGCCTTCGAGGAGCTTTTCGTCCTGGAAGCGGGCCTGGCCGCCCAGAAACGGCGCGTCGAACGCGAGACCCGCGGGATGACCCACGCGGGCGGGGGGGAGCTCGTCGACCGCTTCTTTTCCTCGCTGCCGTTCGCGCCCACCGGCGCCCAGCGGAAGACCGTCGACGAGATCCGCGGCGACATGGCCGAGGGCAGGCCGATGCACCGGCTCCTGCAGGGGGAGGTCGGTAGCGGAAAGACCGTGGTCGCTGTGGCCGCCGCCCTGGCCGCGGCGGGATCGGGGTCGCAGACCGCCTTCATGGCGCCGACTGAGGTCCTCGCGGAACAGCACTTCCTCACCGTCCGGAAGCTGCTCGAGCCGCTCGCCGATCAAGCCCCGATCGAGTCGGGGCGCCTCTTCGGCGAAGGATTCGGGGTCGAGCTCCTCACGAGCGCGGTCACCGGCAAGGCGCGCGAGCGCGCGCTCGACGAGACGGCATCGGGTCGTGCGACGCTTCTCGTCGGGACGCACGCGCTGATCCAGGAGGGCGTCGCGTTCCACCGCCTCGGTCTGGCGATCGTCGACGAGCAGCACCGCTTCGGCGTGCACCAGCGCATCGCGTTGCGCGCGAAAGGCGCCGACGACGCGGAGCCCGACCTTCTGATCATGACGGCGACGCCGATCCCGCGGACCCTCGCGATGACGCTGTACGGCGATCTCGACGTGAGCGTTCTCGACGAGATGCCGCCCGGCCGCCGGCCCATCCGCACGCGGGTGATCCGTCCGAACGAACGCGATGAGGCGTACGACCTGATCCGGGAAGAGGTCACCGCCGGCCACCAAGCGTTCATCGTGTGTCCGCTCGTCTCGGAATCCGAGGCGCTCGAAGTGAAGGCCGCGACGTCGGAGTACGAGCGCATCTCCGGCGACGTCTTCCCCGATCTCCGCGTCGCGCTGATCCACGGACGCATGCGACCGGCGGAGAAGGACGCCGTGATGGCCGCGATGCGCGCCGGGGAGACCGACGTGCTCGTCGCCACGACCGTGATCGAGGTCGGCGTCGACATCCCGAACGCGACGGTGATGCTGATCGAGGACGCCGACCGGTTCGGCCTCTCACAGCTCCACCAGTTGCGCGGCCGCATCGGCCGCAGCGAGCACCAAGCCACGTGCCTGCTCCTCACGGGCCTCGACGAGGCCGAGACGGAGGAGCGCCGGACCGCGCGCGAGCGCCTCGCGGCGATGGAGGCGTCGACCGACGGCTTCGTCCTGGCCGAGAAGGACCTCGAGATCCGCGGCGAGGGACAGCTCTTCGGAAAAGGGGCCGTCGGCGAGGAGGCCGGCGCGCCGGCGCAGGCCGGGCAGAGCGATCTTCGGTTCGCCTCGCCTCTCGTGCGCTACGTCGAGACGCTCGCCGAAGCGCGCAAGGAAGCCTTCGCGCTCGTCGATCGCGACCCGCATCTTTCGGACCCCGACCACGCCGCCCTGAGGGACGAGGTCGTCCGCCGCTTCGGCGAGCGGCTCGGCTGGCTCTTCGCCGGCTGATGCGCGTCACCGGCGGCGACGCGAAGGGCGCGCGGCTCCGGACGCTCCGGGGCGCCGACACGCGACCGACGGCCGATCAGGTTCGGAAAGCGATCTTCGACATCCTCGGCCCGGACCTCGAGGGGATGCGGGTCCTCGATCTCTTCGCCGGCAGCGGCGCACTCGGGATCGACGCGTTGTCGCGGGGCGCGCGCGAAGCCGTGTTCGTCGAGTCGTCACGTGAGGCGTGTTCGATGATCCTGCAGAACCTCATCGCGACCGGGATGCGCCCCAAAGGCGTGGTCCGGCGCGCCGACGCCGAACGCTGGGTCACCCGGAAGGCCGGCGAGCCCTTCGACCTGGCTTTTCTTGACCCCCCTTACGCACGCGGCATAGGATTCGTGGCCCGTATCCTGGGGAAACTCGGTTCCGGAGGTTGGATCCGGACGGGGGGGACGGTCGTCGTGGAATCCGCCGCCGGAGCGCTCGAATGGCCGCCGGGCTTCCGCCAGACACGGGTCCGACGCTTCGGCAGGACGCAGATAACGCTGGCGGTGCGCGACGACGATGCCTGAAATCGCGGTCTACCCCGGGACGTTCGATCCCATAACGAACGGCCATCTCGACATCATCGAGCGGGCCGCCGAACAGTTCTCGACCCTCGTCGTCGCCGTCTCCCAGAACCCGGGGAAGCAACCGCTCTTCACCCTCGAAGAGCGCGTCGCGATCGTGAAGGAAGCCGTGTCCTCGATGAAGGGCGTCGAAGTCGACTCGTTCGAGGGGCTCCTCGTCGACTACTGCTTGCGCCGGAAGTCGCGGCTCGTCGTGAAGGGACTTCGCGCCGTGAGCGACTTCGAGTACGAGCTGCAGATGGCACAGATGAACCTGCGGCTCGCCGGCGTGGACACGCTATTCATGGTCGCCAACCCCTCCTACAGCTTCCTGTCGTCGAGCATCGTCAAAGAAGTCGCCCGCTTCGGCGGGTCCATCGACGGGTTGGTCCCGCCGATCGTCGTCCGTCGTCTCCAGGAGCGTGCCGGTGGCGAAGCCTGAAGAAGCGCCCCCCGCGTCCTCGGGGCCGGTCATCATCCGCTCGAGCGAGCCGATGACGGCCGAACCACAACCGGATATGGCGCCCGCTCCCGCGCCGACCGGTCCCGAAGGCCTGATCGAGCGGCTCTCGGAGCTGATCCGCGAGGCACGGTC
This sequence comes from Actinomycetota bacterium, assembly GCA_044866075.1. Lineage (GTDB taxonomy): Bacteria > Actinomycetota > AC-67 > AC-67 > AC-67 > JBASRP01. The sequence continues at coordinate 19,486 of JBIOTQ010000134.1, forward strand.
GATGCCGCTGTCGTCATCGGCGCTCGTGAACCGGCAGGAGGTCCTCGAGCTCGTCGAGCAGCTCCGAGCCTCGCTGCCGTCGGAGATCACCCGGGCTCGCTCGATCCTGAGGGACGGCCAGGAGGTGCTCGAGCGCGCCGGCCATGAGGCCCAGCGGGTTCTGGAGCGCGCCCGGCAGGAACGGGAGCGGCTCCTGTCCAAGACCGAGATCGTCCAGGCCGCGGCCCGCGAGGCGGACCGCCTCGTCGCCGAAGCGGAATCCACCGCGAAACGGATCCGGGCCGAGGCCGAGGCCTACGTCGAAGGGAAGCTCGCCAACTTCGAGGTGGTCCTCCAGAAGACCCTCCAGGCCGTCGAGCGGGGTCGGAAACGCCTCGCCGGAAGCCTCGAAGCGGACGAACTGGCGCCGGAAGACACCGAACCCGAGAAGTAGGCCCTCACGGGCTGTTTTCCCTGGTCAGACCCCTAAAATACACTTGTGCTATCCTTCGCGCGCATGGGAAAAGAGGGGTTGAACGCACTGCGTGAGGTAAGCAAACTCTCCGTAGACGTCTCGGATCTTCTCACCCGGCCGGGGACCTCCCGGCGACTCGAGTTCACAGAAGAGCTCACCGGTCTCGGCCTCGACATGGGCCAGGTCCGGACCGAGCTTCGGTTCGATCTGCTGCTCGAGGGCCTGGTGGAGGGCATCCTGGTCTCGGGTCACGTCCGAGGCGCGTTCGCGCTGGCCTGCATCCGATGCCTGCGGGACTTCGAGAGCCCGTTCGACGTCTCGATGAACGAGATCCTCGCCTACGAAGGGCAGCCCGGAGCCGAGGAGGGCTACCAGATCGTCGGCGATCACGCGCACCTCGAACCGGTCGTCCGGGACGTGGTCATGCTCGAGATGCCCCTCAACCCGCTCCACGCTCCCCATTGCAAAGGACTGTGTCCCGTGTGCGGAGCCGACCTCAACGACGTGGACTGCGGACACCGCCCGGAGCGCAAAGACCTGCGCTGGGAGCCGCTCGCCGAACTGAAGAAGAAGCTGGAGGGATAACAGATGCCCGTTCCGAAACGACGGAAGCCGCGGTCGCGCACCCGCTCGCGTAAGGCCCAATGGAAGGGGTCGATCCCCGCCTACGCCTCTTGCGCCCAGTGTCACAAGCCCGTGCTTCCCCATCACGCCTGCGCCAACTGTGGAACGTACGCCGGCCGACAGGTGCTGCCGGTCGAGTGACGATGCGTTTCCGTCGCGGCCGGGCAAAAGGGGGCCGGGCGACGCCGCTCGAGAGGCGGCTCGGCGTCAAGATCCGGAACCGCTCGCTCCTCGAGATGGCGCTCACCCATCGTTCCTTCGCCTACGAGCAAGGGAAGGTCGAGACGAACGAGCGCCTCGAGTTCCTCGGTGACGCGGTGCTCGGCATCGTCGTCACCGACGCGCTCTACAAGGAATACCCGTCGCTGCCCGAAGGTGATCTCGCGAAGATGCGCGCCGCGCTCGTGAACATGACGGTGCTGGCCGACGTCGCGCGCGAGGTCGGGCTCGGCGAGGCGGTCCTGCTCGGTCGCGGCGAGGCGATGACCGGCGGCCGGACCAAGGCGTCGATCCTGGCCGACACGCTCGAGGCGGTCTTCGGCGCGGTGTACCTCGATCGCGGGATGAGCGCCGCCACGAAGGTCGTCCTCGGGCTCTTCCTGCCGCGCATCCGCGGACAGGTCGAGGGGGGAACGGTCCAGGACTACAAGACGTCCCTCCAGGAACTCGCCGCCGCCCGGCTCGGGACCATGCCCGAGTACCGCATCGAGGAGAGCGGCCCCGACCACGCGAAACGCTTCACGGCGACCGTGCTGCTGTCGGGCGAAGAGTTCGGGACCGGCGACGGACGGTCCAAGAAAGAGGCGGAGCAGGCCGCCGCCAAGGTGGCCGTCGGACGCCTGCGCCAGGGCGAACCGCAACCGCCCACGCCGAACCCTCGGAACGAGCCGGGCCGGGCCGCCGCGCCGCGACAGCGGGCGCGGGGGTAGGCAGCCGGTGCCGGAGCTTCCCGAGGTCGAGGTCGTCCGCAAGGACCTCGAACGCGACGTCGTCGGAAAGAAGATCAAAGAAGCCGACGTCCGCCTGCCGCGCATCATCCGCCGGCACAAGCAGAAGAAAGAGTTCACCTCGCGCTTGACCGGCCGGAAGATCACGAAGGTCGATCGCCGCGGCAAATACATCCTTCTGTGGCTCGACAACTCCGACGTGCTCGTGATGCACCTCGGGATGAGCGGGCGCGTCGAGCGCGCAACGGGACGCAAGGCGCTCGAGAAGCACACGCACGCGGTCATCAAGTTCCAGGTCGGAGGGGAGCTGCGTTTCGTCGACATGCGCCAGTTCGGCGAGCTGTTCGTGACCGCCGGCGATCAACTGGCCGGGGTGCGCGAGCTTCAGCACATCGCGATCGATCCACTGGAGGACTCGTTCACCTGGCAGCACTTCTCGGAGAACCTCGCGAGCCGGCGCGTGAAGCTGAAGGCTTTGCTCATGGATCAGAAGTTCATCTCGGGGCTCGGGAACATCTACTCGGACGAGATCCTGTGGGCCGCCGGCTTGCGCTACGACCGCTCATCGGACTCGCTCAGCGCCCAGGAGGTGCGACGGCTGTACCGGGCCATGCAGGAGGTCCTCCAAGACGGCGTGCGATACCGGGGCGTGACGCTCGAGGACGAGACCTACAAGGATCTCTACGGGAAGACCGGAGAGATGCAGGAGCACCTCAAGGTCTACGGCCGCGAGGGCGAGCCCTGCCGACGCTGCCGCACCCCGATCGAGCGCGCGCGCTGGTCGAACCGCAGCACCTTCTTCTGCCCCCAGTGTCAGGTGTGAGCGCGCAAGGTCTGTGGCCTCCCACCCACCCTGGTTGACCCGATCGCTGGAACTGGTGCGCCCTAGAAACCCTCGCGCCGGACCGCGCCCGTGCAGACGACGAGGATGCAGTTCGGGCCGGAGGCCGGCGGTTGCTCCTCGGCCGGCGGGGGCGGCGGCTTCGGCGGACGCAGGTAGAGGCCCCCCGACACCTTGTCGACGATGGACGGGTGCTGCCGGCTGCTCGAGCGTTTGATGGCGTGGGGACGCGCGTACTTGTAGGCCTCCTCGACCGCTATCTTGCCGTCCTTGTTCCCGTCGCCGAGCTTCTGGATCATCCCCTCGTTCACCTCGTACCAGCCGAACACGGTGTGATGGACGGCGGGGTCCTCGTATGCGAGTTCGCTCTCCTTCGACGCGTAGGTGACGACGCGACCCGTCTTGATCGTCCCCCTGTCGTTGAATCCGGCGGCGCGGCAGACCGCGAAGTTGAGCCACATCTTCGACGCGCGCACGCGGTTCAGCTCCTTGCCGAGCGTGCCGTCGAGGATGAGCTTGTTGTCCGACGCCCAGAGCGCGATGTCGCGGCTCTCGTTGTCGCCGTCGGACGAGCTGCGCACCGGCCTCTCATGCCCGGCGTAGTTGAACGCGACGACCGACGAGCTGTTCGTCTTCGACGCCAGCCAGCGGATGCTCTGCAGGATCATGGACGCCGTCGCGTTCGTGTTGGTCAGCAACACGATGTGGTCCGACCGCCAGCCGAGCGACACGAGATACTTCCTGAGGTCGCGGGCGTCTTGGTACGAGCCGATGTTGTCGCGCGTCGAGCCGGCGTACTCGTTGATCCCGATCAGCAAGGCCCAGTAGTTCGAGGCCGGCACACCGGATTGGCGTCCTGCCCGCGACTGAGACGGATACAGGTCCGAGAACCTCTTCTGGGTCGCGCTGATCGAACTGCCGGCCGTGACCACCATGCCCGTCCGATCGACGATGGTCATCGGGCTGGTGTCGGGACGGGTCCCGCGGTCGATCCGTTGCGGGAGGACCTTGGTGATCGGGCGGCGCCCTTCGGGGACCGTGAGCGAGTCCCGCTCGAGCAGGATGGCGGTTACCGCGGCAAGCAGCGCGACGACGATCAATGCGGCGTGCATCCGGCGGAACCGCGGGCCGCTCAACGTTGGCACTTCTGCAACCCCCTCGCGCGCATTTGCGTTTGAACCTCTTACCCGCATCACGTTCCTCAGCACCCGAACAGGCATCCGCCGGACGTTTCCGCTGGTGCGGGCGGCGGCGGCGCCGGCTTGGGCGGAGTCAGATAGAAGTTGCCGGACAGCTTGTCGATCATGAACGGATGCTGCGCCCCGCTCGTGCGGGCCGTCACCCGGGACCTCGCGTATCTGAACGCCTCCTCCGCCGAGACCCGGCCGTCCGAGTTCGCATCCGCGTAGCGGGAGACCATCGATTCCATGATCATGTACCAGCCGAACACCGAATGATGGACTCGCGGATCCTCGTACGAGAGCTCCCGTTCCGGGGACGAGAAGGTGATCACGCGGCCGGTCTTCGAGAGGCCGGCGTCGTTGAAACCGCCGGCCCGGCAGACCGCGAGGTTGATCCACATCTTGGCTGCGCTCACCCGGCCGAGCTCGCGCGCGAACTGTGTGTCGGCGATGAACCTGTTGTCGGCCGCGTGCAACATGATGTGCCTCGTGCCGCCGTAGTGACGCGGTTCCTCGTGTCCCGAGTAGTTGAAGACCACGATCGACGTCCCGTCCGTCTTCGAGGCGAGCCACCGGATCGACTGCAGGATCATGGACGCTGTCGCCGTGCGGTTCGAGAGAAGCACGATGTGATCGGCCTTCCACCCGAGGTGCAGTAGGTGCTTCCGAAGGTCGCGCGCGTCCTGATACGAACCCACGTTGTCCCGCGTCCAGCCGGCGTAGTCGTTGATGCCTATCAGGAGCGCCCAGTAGTTCGTCGCCGGCACCGCCGGATCGACGGAGGCGACGGCCTGGGAGGGGAAGACGTCGGCGAAGCGTAAGCGTGGTCCGGACGAGCCGATGTAACGCCGGCCGCCCTCCCGGGAGGTGAAGAGCTGGTAGCCCGGTGCGCGCTTCACCGGTACCCGCTGGATCGTGGTGCGAGTGGTGGGCTTTGCGATCGCGGAGCCCGCCTCGCGCGCCGCCCGGGCCGAGCGGCCGCCCGGGTCGTCGAGGATCAACGTCGTCAGCGCGCCGGCCAGGATCAGCACGATCGACAGCGCGTGAGCGCGGCGAAGTCTGCTGCCGGTCGCGGTCCCGGACATCGTGTTCATCGTCTTCTCGCTTTGTCCGCCGGGGACCTCCCGAACTGCCCCCGACACACGCCCTGAGGTGCCAGTTTGCCCGGAAAGTCCCGGGCTCGAACCCCAACGCTTCCCTGTGCTCGCTTCGCTGCGGGAGGAAACGACGCGTTACCATACGAACGATTCAGCCCCGTCGTGCGCTTCGGCGTCCGCCAGGCGCGATCCGGCTGGATCAGGTGGAATCGGGCCGGAATTCCTCCTGAGGCGGAAACGTTCCAATCGACGGACACCCCGCGATCGAGGAAAGGGAAGCATGCCGCAGGAAGGCAACGGGCAGGTGCAGCCGCCGCCGCTGGTGGATCCGGCGGACGAGCTGTCGTTCCAAGAGATCCGGCGCTACTCCCGCCACCTGATCATCCCCGACGTCGCGATGACCGGGCAGAAGCGCATGAAGAACGCGAAGGTCCTGTGCATCGGGGCCGGCGGGCTCGGGTCGCCCGTGGCGATGTACCTCGCGGCCGCCGGCGTCGGGACGATCGGTCTCGTCGACTTCGACGTCGTCGACGAGACGAACCTCCAACGCCAGGTGATCCACGGCACCAGCGACGTCGGGCGACCCAAGCTCGACTCGGCGGAGGCCCGGATCCGCGAGATCAATCCCTTCGTCACCGTCGTCAAGCACGAGACGATGGTCACGAGCGAGAACGCCATGGAGCTGTTCGCTCCCTACGACTTGATCATCGACGGCTCTGACAACTTCCCGACGCGATACCTCGTGAACGACGCCTGCGTCCTGCTCGGTAAGCCGTACGTGTGGGGCTCGATCTTCCGTTTCGACGGCCAGCTGTCGGTGTTCTGGGCCGAGCACGGCCCGTGCTATCGCTGCCTGTTCCCCGAACCGCCGCCGCCGGGCATGGTCCCGTCCTGCGCGGAGGGCGGCGTGCTCGGGATGCTCTGCGGCACGATCGGATCGCTGCAGACGACCGAAGCCGTGAAGCTCATCACCGGGATCGGCGATCCGTTGATCGGCCGGATGATGATCTACGACGCGCTCGAGATGAAGTTCAAAGAGCTGCGCGTCCGCAAGGATCCCGAGTGCCCGATCTGCGGGAAGAACCGCACTGTTAACGAGCTGATCGACTACGAAGCTTTTTGCGGCGTCACCGACGAGATCGCTCAGTTCGCGTCACAGCTGTCCGTCACGCCGCGCGAGCTGGCCGGCATGCGCGAGCGCGGTGAGGACGTCGTGCTGATCGACGTGCGCGAGCCGCACGAGTGGGAGATCGCGCGCATCCCGGAGGCGAGCCTCATCCCGATGGGAGAGGTTCCCTCGCGCATCAGCGAGATCCCGCAGACCGGAAGCGTCCTCGTCTATTGCAAGGTGGGCGCCCGCTCGGCCGAGGTGCTCAAGTTCCTGCATCAGGTCGGGCTCACGAACACCAAGCATCTCGCCGGCGGTATCGAGGCCTACGCCGCGCAGGTCGACCCCTCGATTCCCCGCTACTAGCCCCGTAAGCGCGGCAAGATAGGGGGGTGGCCGTCGCCCGCGCGCACATCTACGTCACCGGATACGTCCAGGGCGTCTTCTACCGCCACACGACGGCGCAGCGGGCGCGTGCTCGCGGCCTGGCCGGGTGGGTCCGCAACCTGCCCGATGGGCGGGTCGAAGCGCTCTTCGAAGGCGAAGAATCGGACGTTCGGGACCTGGTTGAGTGGTGCCGATCCGGTCCGGCACACGCGACGGTCGAAAGCATTGACGTGGAGTGGCAACCCGGGCTGTCCGATTTATCCGGCTTTCTGATTCTATAGGAGCCATGTTCACCTAGGATTTGCCAGAGATTTTTTGATTCGATGGCCCAGACCCCCTTCACAGGGCCGAGACCCCCCCGTTATAGTTCTCTCGTGAAGGTGGGACGCGAGTCCCGCCGCGCGAAAGTCCGGGCGAAGGCAAACCGGCCCACCACCGTGGTGATTCCGCGCGGGCCGAGGAAAGGGGTCAGTCGGATGTCGAAAGCGCTCTTCGGATACCTGGGGGAACCGCGAGCCTACGTTTTGCTGAAGCAGATCGCGGATCTCAAGGCACGAGTCGCGGAGCTCGAGAAGTCGCTCGAGGCGGCAGAAGCGGAAGTCATCGCTCTGCGCGCGATCGCCGAGTCGAGAGAGGAAGTCAAGGCACTCGCATAAGGGGTTCGGGGGTTCATGAGATAGCCCTCGGAAAAGAAGCCACCCACATTCCCCAGTGGGTGGCTCATCTTTTTCCGGCACGTTCTGCGCAGCTCCACAGAGCGCCGGAAAGCCTCTGCTAAGGTTCGGCGTGTTCCTCAAATCCCTCGAGATCAGAGGGTTTAAGTCGTTCGCCGAGCGCACTATCTTAGAATTCGCGCCCGGCGTTTCCGTCATCGTGGGGCCGAACGGTTCCGGCAAGTCCAACCTCGTCGACGCCATCGCGTGGGTACTCGGCGAGCAAGGTCCGAAGACGCTTCGCGGCGGCAAGATGGAAGACGTGATCTTCGCCGGCACGCCGAAGCGACCGGTCGCCGGACGCGCCGAGGTCTCGCTGACGATCGACAACTCGTCGGGCGTTCTGCCGATCGAGTTCACCGAAGTCACGGTCAGCCGCACGCTATTCCGGAACGGCGAGAGCGAGTACGCGATCAACGGCGTGCCGTGCCGGCTGCTCGACGTGCAAGAGCTCCT
>JBIOTQ010000135.1:0-30686 GCA_044866075.1 Actinomycetota bacterium
GCCGATCGGCTCGATGATCGTCGGTGACGCGGTGTTCATCGCGGCCGCTCGGAAGGTGCGCCGGATGCTCGGCGGTGGGATGCGCCAGGTCGGGGTGATCGCGGCGGCCGCCGCGTACGCGCTCGACCACAACGTCGAGCGCCTCGCCGAGGACCACTCCAACGCGAGACGTCTCGCCGAGGGGTTCGCCGAGGTCCTGCCGGGGAGCCTCGACCCCGCAACCGTCGAGACGAACATCGTCGTGATCGACGTCGGCGAGATGGACGCGGTCGCTCTATCGGGCCGGATGTGGGACGCCGGCGTCCGCATCTACCCGACGGGAGTGAATCGTCTGCGGGCCGTGACGCACCTGGACGTCGATCGCGACGGCATCGAGCGCGCGATCGCCGCATTCCGCGACGCGGTCGCCGCCGTCTAGACGAGCGCCGCCCGGATCTTCTCGGCGTACTCGGCCATCTCGCCCTCGCTCGCGTACTTCGTGCGCGGCCAGAAGAAACCGCGGAGTCCGTCCTTGTGCTTGCGCGGAACGATGTGGACGTGGAGGTGGGGGACCGACTGCGAGACGATGTTGTTGATCGCGACGAACGATCCGTCGGCGCCGAGCGCCTCCTGGAGCGCGACCGCGAGGCTCTGCGCGCGCAGGAAGTACGGCTCGATGAGCTCGCGGGGCAGGTCCGCGAGGGTCTCGACGTGCGTCTTCGATGCGAGCAGGATGTGGCCCTTGAAGACGGGACGGTGGTCGAGGAACGCGATCGCGACCTCGTCGTCGAGCACGACGTGCGCGGCGATATCGCCGTTCGCGATCGCGCAGAAGACGCAGCGGTCGGCCACCGCTGCGGAAGACTACCGGGTGGCGAAGAGCGACAGCCGGAGCAGTTTCCCGACCCAAGCTCCGCGGGCGAGGCGCTCGAGGAAAGCATCGGCCTCGGCGCGTTCGATCGTGCCGGCACGTATGAGCCGGTCGAGGTACGGCCTGGCCGCTGCGGCGGCGGCCGCGCCGATCTGCTCCTCGGTGACTTTCTTCGAGGCCATGAGCTCCTCGAGGTCCTTGCCCTCGCCCAGCGCCTTCGCCAAGCCCTCGCGTGTGAGTCCGAGCTTCTCGATGATCGCGTTGCCGATCGCGGTGCGCGCTTGCTCGTTGGCGAAGAGCTCGCGCAACGCCGCGAACCGGCCGTGCTTGAACTTGTCTCTGCCAACACCGAGACGGTGCTTGAACGTGCCGAGCCCACGGCCGAGGTTGAGCTCACCCGTCGCGAAGCGGCCCTTGAAGAACGCGGCCTGCTCGCGGGTGAGGAGTCCTTGGCGCACGGCGTCGTCCAGGGTTGCGCCGCCGGCCTTTTCGATCGCGGAGCGGAGCTTCGCTTCGCTTACGCCGAGCTCTTTCGCGAGACGCGCCATGAACGCGTTCTCGAGTTTGCTGAGTTTCTCGCGCGCCGCAGCCTTGTCCGTGGGCTTCGACTCGGAGTAGGCGACACCGCCGATCAGCAGAGCGACCAGGACGGCCGCAATGGGAAGGAGCCACCGTCTGTTCATGACCGGTCTCAGATAGTAGCGGGAACGACCGGCGGCGAAGAGGGGGCCGCGGCCGGATGCAGCGGCAGCCGAACGGTGAACGTCGTGCCGGCGCCCGGTTCGCTCGCGACATCGATCGTCCCGCCGTGCGCCTCGACGACGGCTTTGGCGATCGCGAGCCCGAGCCCCGACCCCCGACGCTCGCGCGAATCGTCGGATCGCCAGAACCGGTCGAACACGTGCCCGACCTCGTCCGCGGTCATCCCAACGCCGTCGTCGGCGACGGTCAGGATCGCGTGCGCGTCCTCTTCGACGAGCGAGAGCGAGATCGCGCCGTGGGCGTGCGTGTACTTGATCGCGTTGTCGGTGAGGTTCTCGAGCACGCGCCGCAGCAAGCTCTCCGACCCGCGGACCCCGGCGGTCTCGGACCCGATGGTGACGGAGACGGTGCGGTTGCCGGCCGCGGCTTCGGTCTCCTCGGCGACCGCGCGAACGAGCGCCGCCAGCGCCACCTGGTCTTCGGGCATCGTCATCCCCGCGTCGACGCGCGCCAGCGCGAGGAGATCGTCGACGAGTCGCGTCATGCGTTCCGCCTCCGCGATCGCGTCTCGCAGGGCGGCGTCGCGTTCGGCTTTCGCCATCGACGGGTCGCGTTCGACCAGCTCGAGGTTCCCGCGCATGATCGTCAGCGGCGTGCGCAGCTCGTGCGAGGCGTCGTCCACGAACCGTCGCTGCGTCTCAACCGTTCGAGAGAGCGTCGCCTGCGCGGCCTGCAGACGATCGAGCATCGTGTTGAAGGCGCGTGCCAGTTGCCCGAGCTCGTCGCTGCGTGCCGACGAGACGCGGCGGCTCAAGTCTCCCGTCGCGCCGATCTGGTGCGCCGTCGCCCCGATCTCCTCGACCGGCCGCAGCGCGGTCCGCGCCGAGCGCCATCCCAGGGCGGCGGCGAGCGCGATCCCCGCGAGGCCGGCGAGCAGAAGGATGCCGCGCAGGCGGCGCAAGGTTTCCTGGACCTCCAACAGCGAGGTTCCGACGAGCAGCGCGCCGGCCGGCTGCCGCGTCACGCTCTCGACCAGCCCGACGGCGCGGACCCGCAGCGGATACGTGCCGAGCTGCGTGTCGACCTGCGTGTCGTAGGTGACGAACTGGCGGCGGCCCGTCGCAACCTCGACCACCGCGTTGTCTACGGGAATCTGTTCGCTGCCGAGAGTCCGTGATTTGTCCGCGACCCTGCCGTCGAGGTCGACGATCTCCAGATAGAAGCCGGGCGGAAGGAAGCCGAGGGCTTCGAGCTCGGGGTCGATCCTCATCGAGCGCGCGACGGCGGCGGTCCTCTGGACGAGGGTCGCGTCCAGGCGCGATTTCAGGTTCCGCTCGAGCAGGACGTAGACGCCGCTGCCGAAGACGGCCAGCACGATCGCGAGGACGACCGTCGTGATCAGGGTGAGGCGGAGCCGGAGGGACACTAGGACTCCTTCAGCGCATACCCCACGCCGCGCACGGTCTCGATGAGTTGCGGTTCGCCGAGCTTGCGGCGGAGATACCCGACGTAGACCTCGAGCACGTTCGACGCGACGTCCTCGCCGCCCCACACGTCCTCGAGGATCCGGTACCGGTCGTGCACGATCTTCGGTTGGCGGAGGAAGAACTCGAGAAGCTCGAACTCCTTCGTCGTGAGTTCGATCGGCGCGCCGCCTCGCGTGACGTCGCGCGTCCGCGGGTCCAGCTCGAGATCGGCGAAGCGCAGAAGCTCGCCGGCCTCGCCGCTCGCCCGGCGCAGGAGCGCCCGGACACGCGCCAAGAGCTCGTCGATCGAGAACGGCTTGACGAGGTAGTCGTCGGCCCCCGAGTCGAGACCCGCCACGCGGTCGGGGATCCCGTCCCGGGCCGTCAGCATCAGGATCGGCGTCGCGTCGCCGCGCTGCCGCAGCCGTCGCGCGACGCCGAGCCCGTCGACGCCGGGCATCAGGACGTCCAGCACGACGAGGTCGAAGGCCCGCTGGGATATCGCCGCGAGGGCCCGCCCACCGTCCTCCGCGGAGTCGACCTCGAACCCCGCGGACTCCAGGGCCCGGCGCAGCATGTCGCGAAGCCGACGATCGTCGTCGACCACCAGGACCCGGCCGGAAGCCATACGCCCAGCGTACGCCGGGTTTCTTAGAAACCTGTGAGCCGGCTTACTCTCCCACGGCGCTGAGGCCGCGGGACGACCGTGCGAGCGGCCGGCCGACCGCGTTCGCCACCCGGCCCATCTCGGCGACCAGCGGCACGAGCTCGTCCGGCGTGAGAGCCTGCGGCCCGTCGCACAGTGCCGTCTCCGGGTGCGGATGGATGTCGATCATGACCCCGTCGGCCCCGACGGCCACCGCGGCGAGCGCGAGGGGAGCGACGAGCTCGCGCTTCCCGCTCGAGTGGGAGGGGTCGATGATCACGGGCAGGTGCGAGAGCCGGTGGACGAGAGGCACGGCCGACACGTCCAGCGTGTTCCGGGTCATCGGCTCGTAGGTCCGGATGCCGCGCTCGCACAGGATGATGTCCTCGTTTCCCTGCTGCGCGATGTACTCAGCGGCCATCAGCCATTCCTCGATCGTGGCGGAGAGCCCTCGTTTCAGCATCACCGGGCGGCCGGTGCGACCAATCTCGCGCAACAGCTGGAAGTTCTGCATGTTGCGGGCGCCGATGCGGACGATGTCGGCGTAGGAGGCGACGACCTCCACCTCGGATGTGTGCAGGACCTCGGTGACGACCGGCAGCCCGGTCTCCGCGCGCATCTGCGCCAGGATCTCGAGGCCGCGCTTGGCCAGGCCTTGGAACGCGTAGGGCGAGGTGCGGTGCTTGTACGCGTCGCCCCGGAGGACGTGCGCTCCGGCGGCTTTGGCCGCCCGGGCGGCGGACATCGCCTGGTCTTCGGTTTCGATCGCGCACGGCCCGGCGATCACGCAGAAGGAATCGCGGCCGATCGGGACATTGCCGACCTGGACCACCGAGGGCGCGGACCGGGACTCGGCCGCGACCAGTTTGTACGGCTTTCCGATCCGGACGACCTCTTCGACCCCCGGCAGGGTCGCGAGGGGGAGCGACATGAACCGTTCGGTGTCCCCGAGCAGCCCGACGATGGTCCGGTTCTTACCGCGGGAAACGAAGGTCTCGCCGCCGGCCTCCTCGACGATCTCGACGACCGCGGCGATCTGCTCCTCCGTCGCTCCCGCTCCCAGCACCACGACCATTGCCCTGCTCCTTGGTTCCCGGCCCGGGAAACGAAACGCCCCGGGCTCCTCACCCGGGGCTGGCTCTCGGCGTTCGCCTAGACGGCGTCGGCCCCCGGGCGGGGGTCTCCGAAGAACCAGTAATACCGCTGCATAGGTGCGGCCGATGGTAGGAGGGGCTGCCCAAGCTGTCAAGACACTGTCAAGACACGACAAGACCACCCGTCTGTGGGGGGCAAGAGGGGACCTTTGTACTACGTCTCCCGTAACCCCCGGTCGTTCGTAGAGATGAGAGCCTGTCGATCCCGGGGGATGGCGGCTCCGAGGGGTAGGCCGAACGGACGGCCCGGTAGTCCTTCAGGACAGGGGGGAAACCGGCCGAAAGGACGGTCAAAGAGGGTGCTCGCGGCGCCGAGGATGGGTTTGTACGCCGCGAAGGAGCCAGAAATGGACGGAACGGCAGGCACGCAGAAGGCACTCGGGGACCAGGCCGTATGGGGCCGAGTGGGCTACGCAGGCGACGCGTTCGCCCCGGCCGAAGGAACCTACGCAGGCGTCTCCGCCACCGGTCTCAACTACACCCACCAGAACGACAGCGGCCTTCCGCCCATGCCCGGCAAAGGCGGCGCCCTCGCCAACCTGATGCCGATGGTGCTCGGGGCCATGTGGGAAGCGGCCTTCGCTCTCGAGGCGGGCCCGCTCACGACCTGGAACAACTGACATGACGACCATCATGATGTTCGTCGCGCAGATCTTCGCGCGACGCCGCCGCCCTTAGGCTTCGACCGCTCGGGCCTATTGGCCCACCACCCACCCGGTGGCCCGATCGCAGGAACTACAGCGCCTCCCTCTCCGGAGCGAACAGCTCCGCCACCAGTAACCCCGCCACGATCAATCCTGCGCCCGTCCATCCACGCGCGCCCAGCCGCTCGTCGAGCATCAAGAAACCGAACAGCGCCGCGAACGGCGACTCCATCACCAGGATCACGGCCGTCCGCGCCGGCGGGATGAACCGCTGAGCCCCCGTCTGGATGAAGAACGCGAGCGCCGACGCGAGCACCGCCGTGATGAGGATCACGACCCAGATGCCCCCTTCGGTCGGAATGCTCGTGCGCTCGGTCGCCGCAGAGGCGATAGCGGTCGCCACCGCCGTGAACGCGAGCTGGACGGTCACCAGCGCTTGCAGGGGAGCGGCGCCGGCGAACCGACCCAGCAGCAAGAGGTGGACGGAGAAGAGCAGCGCGCAGCCCAGGACGAGTCCGTCGCCCAGGCGCAGTCCGATCCCGGACGGCGAGGTGATGAGCAACAGGCCGGCGAACGCGAGGAGGGCACCGGTGATGGTCGAGAGGGGCGGGAAGCGCCGGAGCACGGCCGCGCCGAGAAGCGGCGTGAGGATCACGTACATCCCGGTGAGGAATCCGGTGTTCGACGCGGTGGTGTGCTCGAGGCCGGTGGTCTGGAAGATGAAACCGCCGCATAGGGCCGCACCGACGAGACAGGCGATGAGGAACTGTCGTCGCGTCATCTCCCGAAGGGCCTTGAGCGAGGCTGCGCCGACGATCACGGTGGCGGTCGCGAACCGCAACGAGATGAACATGAGGGGGCGCGTCGGATGCGCGACGTCGGCGAGGCCGAAGCCGCCCTTGATGTCGGGGCAGCGCTCGAGCGCGCACTTGACGATCGGGAACGTGAAACCCCACACCGCGGTGATCGCGATGAGGCCGATCTCCCAGGAATAGCGCCGAACGCGCGCGGATGCCGTTTGCACGGTCGGCGAGTATAGGCGGGGGAGTGCCCGCCTCTAGCAGTAGGTGCCGGGACCCACGTACGCGGTGACCACGGATCCCTTGGGTACGGAGGTACCGGGCGGCGGATCCTGATCGACCACGAAGCGATCGCTGCCGCGACCGACGAACTTCACCTGAAGTCCCCTCGCCGCCAGCAGGTCGTACGCCTGCTTCCGCGTCTTGCACTGGAGGTTGGGTACCTGGACCTTCGGCGGCCCGTTGCTGACGACGATCGTGACGGCGGAGCCCTTGTTGGCCTTCGTTCCGTCGGCGGGTGTTTGCGAGATCACCTTGCCGGCGGCGACGGTGGCGCTGTCGGCGTGCTGCACGGTCACCGTGAAGCCCGCTTGGGTGAGGATCTGGGAGGCCTCCGTCTCCGTCTTGTCGACGACCTTGGGGACGGGGACGCGTTCGACGCCCTTCGAGACCGTGAGCGTCACGGTGGTTCCGGCCGGGATCAGCACGTCGACATCTTTGTCTTGCTTGATCACGTGACCCTTCTTCACGTTCGGGTCGAACGCATCGACGCGCTTCACCTTGAGTCCGAGACCGGTGAGTGTTCGCTCTGCGTCCGCGTAGGGCTGATTCGTGACGTCGGGCATCTGCACCGTCACCGGGCCCGAGGAGATGACGAGGGTTATGGTCGATCCCTTGCGGATCGAGGATCCCGCCGGCGGATCGGTGCGGATCACGAGACCTTCGGCGACGGTCTTGCTGTGTTCTGAGTCCGGTTTCACCTCGAAGCCGAGTTTCTCGAGAGACGCTTGGGCCGCGGCTTTCGACTTGCCGGCGACGGACGGGACGCCGACCTGCTTGAAGTTGTTGGCGAGGATCGGGATCGACACGGCGACGAGCGCGAGGATCGCGACGATGACGATCACGCCGCGCCGCGTGAGCCGGGGGCGTCCCCGGCGACGGCCGAGGTTGACCGTGTCCTGAGTGCCGATCGGGATCGCGACGGTCGGGTGCACGAGCGTGCCGACCTCGCCGGTGTCGGTCCTCGGCATCGCGTTTCGCAGCGCCTCGCCCATCTCCGCCGCCGAGCCGTAGCGCTTCGCGGGATCGCGCGCGGTCGCGCAGGCGACGATCTCGTCGAGCGCCGGCGGAACTCCGGCGATCTTCTCGCCGGGACGCGGCACCTTGTCGCGCACGTGCTGGTAGGCGACCACGAGAGGGGTGTCGCCGGTGAACGGCGTCACGCCCGTCAGCATCTCGTAGAGCACCACGCCGAGCGCGTACAGGTCGGCGCGGTGATCGCTGGTCTTGCCCTCGACCTGTTCGGGGGCGAGGTAGTGCGCGGTCCCGAACAGGGTTCCGGCTTGCGTGGCGTGCGACTCGGCCATGGTGCGCGACAGGCCGAAGTCGGCGACCTTCACTTGGCCGTCGGCGGTCAGCAGGATGTTCTCCGGCTTGATGTCTCGGTGCACGAGGCCCGCCTTGCGCGCGGCCTCGAGCGCCGCGCAGACCTGGCCGGCGACGCGCGCCGCCACGGCCGGCCGCAGCCGGCCGTTGGCGTTGAGGATCTCGCGGAGGTTCTGGCCCTCGACGAGCTCCATCGCCATGTACGCGGAGCCGTCGTCGGCCTGGCCGAAGTCGTAGACCTGGACGATGTTCGGATGCGAGAGGCGGCCGGCGATGGTCGCCTCCTTGCGGAACTTCGCGACGAACTCCTGATCCGATCCGAGCCCGGCGCGGAGGACCTTCAGCGCGACGGTGCGATCGAGGACGCGGTCGTGCGCTTGGAAGACCTCACCCATACCGCCGGAGGCGATGAGGCCGGTGATCTGATAGCGACCGCCGACGATACGTGCGATGCGGCGATCGGTTCCGATGTCCTGCGCCACGTCCGATCAAGTCTAGTGACCGTATAAGGGACCGGCACGGAACCCGGTTCGGCCGAATAGACTCCGGGATGGGATGAACGTCCTGGTCACGGGCGGAACCGGGTTCGTCGGGGGCCACATCGTGCGCCGGCTCGCCGCCGACGGAACGAGCGTTCGTGTCGCGTCGCGGTCGGCGCCGCACTGGTTGCCCGCGGGGGCCAGTCACGTCGAAGCGAACGTGACCGAGCCGAGCTCGCTGCGGGCCGCCCTCGCCGGCGTCGACGCCGTCGTCCATCTGTCGGCGATCATCGTCGAGCGCGGATCGCAGACCTTCGAGCGCGTGAACCACCAAGGCACTCGCAACGTGGTTGCCGCGATGGGCGACGCCGGAGTCGAGAGGATGGTGCATCTCAGTGCGCTCGGCGCCGGGCCCGACGAGAGGTTCCCTTACCTGCTGACGAAATGGCGGGGGGAAGAAGCGGTGCGTGCGAGCGGCCTCTCGTGGACGGTCCTGCGGCCGAGCGTCCTCCACGGCGAGGGTTGTGGTTTCTTCCGTCCGATCGTCTGGACGCTGCGGTGGGCGCCCGTCTATCCGATGGTCGCGCACGGCGAGACGCGGTTCCAGCCGCTGTGGATCGAGGACCTTGCGCGATGCGTCTCGGCGTGTCTGCGTGGGGAGCAGGCCGGCGCGACACTCGACCTCGGGGGGCCCGAGGTCATGACCTTCTCGGATATCGTGCAACTCGTGATGGACGTGCTCGGCAAACGCCGGCGGACCGTCCCGGTGCCTGTCTGGGCGGCCCGGCCGTTCGCGTTCGTGCAAGGCCTCCGGCGCGATCCTCTCGTCACCAACCAGCAACTCGACATGGTGGTGCTCGACAACACCTGCGCGCCCGATTCGATGGATCGCGCGTTCGGCTTCCATCCGAAGCGCATGCGCGAGACCGACCTGCGCTGGCTGGCGAGGCTCGCGTGACCGACGCGGAGGGGTTCGCAGCCGATCTCGAGGCGCTCGGCTTCCGCTACCTCGGCCAGAATCGGCAGGGCGAGATCACGTACGAGAAGAGCGCGAACCGGTTCCTGACTTATCACGTGCACTGGGATCCCACGACGAACGAGGTGCTCTTCACGTGGGAGTTCGCCATCGGCGAGTTCTTCGACGCGCGCGGCATGCAGATCGGTTCGAACGAGGCGCTGAACCTGTTCCTGTTCCCACAGTACGACGGGAAAGGTCCGGCGGAGGTTGCGTTCGTCGCGGGGGAGCTGGACCGCGCCGAGCAGCTCTTCCGCGCGATCGACTTCATCGACGTCGAGGCCTGACGCACGGGCTCGGTTCCCTCGCCGCGGCGTATACTTCGGAGAGAAAACCGCATACGCGGGGAGCTCGGGGCACCGGGCTGAGAGGCTGCCTGACGCCGGCGGCGACCCGAAGAACCTGATCCGGATAACGCCGGCGGAGGGAGGAGACGAGGGCCACCGGATCGGTGGCCTTCCGCATCTCATGGACGATCGTCTGGTCATCGCGGGGCGCGAGTTCGCGTCGCGGCTGATCGTCGGGACGGGAAAGTTCTCGTCCGGCGAGGCGATGCGTGACGCGCTCGACGCGAGCGGGACCGAGATGGTGACGGTCGCGCTGCGGCGCATCGACCTCGACGCGACGGGCGGACCCGACATCCTCGAGTTCATCGATCGCGACCGTTACTTGCTGCTGCCGAATACGTCCGGCGCGATGACCGCGGAGGAAGCGGTGCGGCTGGCGCGGCTGGCGCGCGCGATGGGGCTGCCCAACTGGATCAAGCTCGAGGTGACTCCGGATCCGCGCTACCTGCTGCCCGATCCGGTCGAGACGCTGACGGCGGCGGAGAAACTCGTCGCCGATGGGTTCACCGTCTTGCCGTACATCAACGCGGATCCGGTGCTCGCGAAGCGACTGGAGGAGGCGGGCTGCGCGACGGTGATGCCGCTCGGCGCGTGGATCGGCTCGAACCTCGGCGTGCGGACGCGCGACGCGGTGCGGATCATCGTGGAGCAAGCGGAGGTTCCGGTCGTCGTCGACGCCGGGATCGGCGCGCCGTCGCACGCGGCGGAGGCGATGGAGCTCGGCGTCGACGCCGTGCTCGTGAACACGGCGATCGCGGTCGCTCGCGACCCGGCGCAGATGGCGGCGGCGTTCAAGGCCGCGGTCGAGGCGGGACGCACCGCTTACCGCGCGGGCCTGCCGCCCGTGCGCGAGGCGGCCGAGGCGTCGAGCCCACTCACGGGTTTCCTGGACCCGATGGCGCGATGACACGAACGTTCGCCGAGGAGCTCGCGGCGACGCCCGTCCGCGAGCTCGCCTCACTACCCGCCACGGACGAGGACGTCACGCGTGCGCTCGCACTTGGAGCTGGGGAGCGGGACCTGCGCGACTTCGCGGCGCTGCTCTCGCCGGCGGCGTCGGCGCGGCTCGAAGAGGTCGCGCGCGCGGCGAACCGGCTGACGGTACGGCGGTTCGGCAAGACGATCCATATGTACGCACCGATCTACCTGTCGAACGAATGTCTCACGACGTGCACGTACTGCGGCTTCGCGAAGGACCTCGACATCGTGCGGCGGACGCTGACGGTCGCGGAGGCGGTCCGCGAAGCCAAGGCGCTCACGACGCGAGGGTTCCGGCACCTGCTTCTCCTCACCGGCGAGCACCAGAGGATCACCGGCGTCGACTACCTCGAGCAGGTGCTGCGCGCGATGTCGCGCGTCGTGCCGCAGCTGTCGATCGAGGTGCAGGTGTGGTCGGAGGACGAGTACCGGCGGCTCGCGGCGGCGGGGTGCGACGGCGTCGTGATCTATCAGGAGACCTACGATCGGGAGGCGTACCGCGACCACCACGTCGCCGGGAAGAAGCGGGACTACGACTGGCGCCTCGCCGGGCCCGAGCGCGCCGGGCGCGCAGGCGTTCGCCGACTCGGGGTGGGCGCGCTGCTCGGGCTGCACGATCCGTGGCGCGAGGACGCGATCGCGACGGCCGCGCACGCGCGGTTCCTGATGAAGGGGTTCTGGCGCTCGGAGGTGAGCGTCAGCCTGCCGCGGATACGGCCGAGCGCGAGCGGGTACGTGCCGCGCTCGACGGTCAGCGACCGCGATCTCGTGCAGCTCATCTGTGCGTTCCGCCTGTTCCTGCCCGACCTCGCGATCGTCGGCTCGTCCCGCGAGGCGGCCGGGTTCCGCGACGCACTGGTATCGCTCGGCATCACGCACACGAGCGCCGGCTCGCACACCGAGCCCGGCGGGTACACCGAGCCCGGCGAGGCCGAGGGGCAGTTCGAGGTCAACGACACGCGCTCGCCCGAAGAGGTCGCGGCGGCGCTCGCGGATCGCGGGTTCGACGTCGTGTGGAAAGACTGGGACCCGGCGATGCGCGAGGACGCGTTCGCGCGCTGAGCGGCGATGGCCACGATCCTCGCGAACGGCAAGACCCGCGACGTGCCGGACGGCGCAACGATCAGAGACTTTCTCGCGACGCTCGGCTGGAAGCCGGAATGGGTCGTCGTCGAGCACAACGGCGAACCGGTCGAGCGCGCGCGATTGGGCGAGCACACGCTGGCCGAGGGCGACCGGCTCGAGGTCGTCCGCGCCGTCGCGGGCGGCTGAGCGTGGATCCGGACGAGCTGCGCGCGCGCGTCGCCGATGCGCGGCTCTACCTCGTGACCGGCGGACGCGGCGGGGGAGAGCCGCTGCGCGATTTCCTCGACGCGGTTCTCGGAGCGGGCGTCGATCTGCTGCAGCTGCGCGAGAAGGAGATGGAGGCGCGACCGCTGCTCGAGCTCGCCGAGATCTTCCGCGAGCGCTGCGCGGCGTACGGGGTGCCGTTCATCGTCAACGATCGCGCCGACGTCGCGCTGGCGGCGCGCGCCGACGGCGTGCACCTCGGGCAGGACGACCTCCCGGTCGAGGAGGCGCGCCGCATCCTCGGACGATACGCGATCATCGGCCGATCGACGCACGATCCCGATCAGTTCCGCGCGGCGCTCGTCGAGGACGTCGATTACGTCGTGACGGGTCCCGTTCACGCGACGCCGACCAAGCCGGGACGGCCGGGCACCGGGATCGATCTCGTCCGGCTGGCCGCGCGCGAGACGACCAAACCGTGGTTCGTGAGCGGCGGCATGAACGCCGAGACCGTCGAAGAGGTACGCGCGGCCGGCGGACGGGCCATCGTCGTCGTCCGCGCGATCACCGATGCCCCCGATGCGGCGGCCGCGACCAAAGAACTGCGAGCCGTCCTTCCGTAGACGCCCGACCACCGAGCGTGAAGACGCTCAAGGTGGGATGTCTCACGACCGAAGCCTGGGGCAGAACGGTCAGGGAGGGGCGGATGCAGCGGTTCTTCGTGGGGTGCGCGATCCTCGCGCCCGGGCTCGTGCTGGACGCCTGCGAGCTGCGCGCCGAGGTCTCTGTCAAAGACGCCCCGATGCCGGACGATCAGACCTTTCCGTAGTCGCATTCCCCCCGCGTGAGAGGTCGTCCCCCACCAGGACGGCCTCTCCGCACGTTCTGGCCCCGTGCAGATGCGTGTCCCCTATCATCGGCGCGTGCAGAAAACGGACGAGCGCCTGCTCGCCTACCTCGCGCCGCGGCTCGACGGCGACGAACCGATCGAGATCGAGCGGCACGCGTTCGGCCATTCGAACCAGACCTTCTACGTGACGCGCGGCGATCGCCGGTACGTGCTGCGCCGCCCGCCGGACGGCCCGTTGCCTCCGGGGACGCACGACATGCGGCGCGAGTATCGCGTCCTCGCCGGCCTCGCCGGCACGGGCGTGCGGGCGCCGCGCGTCGTCTTGATGTGTGAGGACGCCTCGGTGCTGGAGGTGCCCTTCTACGTCATGGAACGGATCGACGGTGTCGTGATCCGCAATCACATGCCGCCGGCGCTCGACGCGCCGGCGGACCGGCGGCGCATCGGCGAAGAGCTCGTCGATGCGCTCGTGGAGCTGCACGCGGTCGACCGGACCGCGGCCGGTCTGGCCGACCTGGGGAAGCCGGACGGTTTCCTTGAGCGGCAGGTACGGCGCCGGCGCGAGCAGCTCGCGATGACGGTCGCGCACACGCGCCCGCGTGCCGACCTCGAAAAGGTAGCCGCGTGGCTGGCGGACCACGTGCCCGAGTCGCCGCCGCCCGCCGTGGTGCACGGCGACTACAACCTGCACAACGTCGCGTTCGGCCGGACGGCGCCGGCGCGGCTAGTCGCGATTTACGACTGGGAGCTCGCGACGATCGGCGATCCGCTGACCGACGTCGGCTGGATGATCGCGACCTGGCGCGAGCCGGACGATCCCGAGAGCGTGCTCGATGATCTGGCGATGACGCGCCTCGAGGGTTTCCCGTCGCGCGCGGAGCTCGCCGCCCGCTACGAGGAGCGCAGCGGCCGGACGTTCGCGCACCCGACGTTCTATCGGGTGCTGGCTCTGTTCCGTCTGGCCGTCGCGCTGGAGGGGTTGTACGCGCTGCATCTCGCCGGGACGAGCGACGATCCATGGCACGCGCAGATGGAGCAGGTCGTGCCGGCGATGGCCGAGGGAGCGCTGGCGCTGATCAGCGGAGCGGCGCCGCTCTAGATGCTGACGACGCGTATCGCCGCGCCCCCGGAGCGGGTGCTGGCGGCGGCCGAAACTCCCATCGCGACAGGATTCGCGGAGCCGGCGCGCGCGCGTGTGGACGACGGCGTCATCACGTGGTCGTCCCAAGCCGATCTCGTCGATGGGGTCGATCGCGTGGCCGAGGTCGTGCCCGACGGATCGGGCGCCACGGAGCTGACGCTGCGCGCCGAGGTCGATCTGCGGCTGCCCTACTTCTCATGGTTGTTCCGTCCGTTCGTGCGCTCGGCCGTGCATAAGACGCTCGTCCACATGGCGGCCGTGCTCGAGGCGCGCGCTCTCGGACGCCCGGAACCGTCGACGCCGCCGCGACCGGTCTGGATCACGCGCGAGGTCATTGAGCCGCGCCGAGCCGCCACGGTGGCCGCGGTGGCGGTGATCCTCATCATCGCCGGCTACGGCGGCGGCATCTTCACGAACACCGTCGATTTCGTCGCGAAGAGCTTTCACGCGAGCGACGCGGACCTAGGCGTGGCGCTCGCCGTCACGCGCGTCGGGACGTTCATCGGACTCATCGGCGCGGCGATGGCCGACCGCCGCGGGCGGCGGCGGATCCTGCTCGCGTCGATGATCGGCGTCTGCGGCGCGAGCGCGCTGTCGGCGCTGGCCCCGGGCGTGGTCACCTTTACTTTGCTGCAGGTGGTCGTGCGGGGGTGCGTGCAGCTGGCGGCGGTCGTCGGCTACATCGCGATCACGGAGGAGGCTCCCGAGGGATCGCGGGCGTTCCTCCTCGCGATCGCGGGGATGGCATCGGGCGCGGGCTTCGCGCTGGGCGCCGGGCTGCTCCCGATAGCGGACCTCTCCGAATCCGCCTGGCGGTTCCTGTTCGCGCTCACCGGTCTCGGTCTGTTGCTGCTGCCGAGTCTCTCTCGTCGCGTCGTCGAGACCGATCGCTATGCGGCCATGTCCGAGCGTGCCCGCACGGCGCGCGCCCAAGAACTCGTCGACCCTCTTTATGGCGGCCGCTTCGCGATCGTCGCGGCGCTCGTGTTCCTGCTCGGATTCTTCGGAGTGCCGAGCCTCCAGTTCACGAACCGATACCTACAGGACGAGCGCGCGTTCTCGGGGATCGGAATCTTCTGGCTGCGCGCCGTCACACAAGCCTTCCCGTCGCTCTTCGCGATCATCGCCGGAGGACATCTCGCCGAGTCGCGAGGACGGAAGCCGGTCGCAGCACAAGCCACGTTCGTTCTGGCGATCGCCACAGCTGCGTTCTTCCTGTGGGGAGGACCCGTGCTGTGGATCGCGATGTTGGTGGCGACGATCGCCGGCGCGATGTCGGGCCCGTCCCTGACCGCGTTCAACACCGAGCTCTTCCCGACCGAGGTCCGCGGCCGCGCCGGAGCGGCGCTGCTCGTCGCGGGCGTGATCGGAGCCGTTTCGGGCCTTCT
This sequence comes from Actinomycetota bacterium, assembly GCA_044866075.1. Classification (GTDB taxonomy): domain Bacteria; phylum Actinomycetota; class AC-67; order AC-67; family AC-67; genus JBASRP01. The sequence continues at coordinate 15,356 of JBIOTQ010000135.1, forward strand.
CTTCGTCGGGTACTTGGCGGATCCGCTCGGCGGTGTCGGCAACGCGATCGCCGTCACGTGCGTGGTGCCGCTCGTCGTGTCCCTGTTCCTGATCCCGCGGCTACCGGAGGGTCGCGGCCGCGCGCTGGACGAGCTCAGCCCGCCCGAGGTCTGAGCGAGCGCTACGCGGTGTCCGTCCGTTCCCAGACGCCGGACACGATCCTGGAGATGACCTCCGCCAGCGACTCGCTGAAGCGCGCCGTCATGTGGTGACGGTCGCGGTAGATGATCAGACCGCTCGCGGCGACCGCGGGGCACGGATCGGACGGGCACACGAAGCGGGTCGGGTCGACGACCTCGACGCCGGCCGGCGCGGCCGCGCGCTCGGCCGCCGCGATGACCTTGTCCCGGTTGGCCGATCCCTTCCGCGGGAACGAGCACCGCTCGGGCGCGCCCGGAGACTCGGACAGACAACCGGGGATGTCGACCGGAGCGACCGGCGTGTCGCGGAAGAGGAGCGCGTTGTCCGCGATCTGACGCAGCCGCGTGAACGTTCGGGCCGCCGCCTCCTCCCACAGCTCGGGGAGCGGCTGCGAGTTGTCCGTGCCGTCGCTGTCCAGGACGTTCCCGTCCGCGTAGGTCGCTCGTCCGATCACCACGAGGTCGACGCCGCCGGGGAACGCGCGCATGCGATCCATCACGTTGTCTCGCCACGTCACGCACTCGTTGTACGCGCGGTTCAGGCGCGGCTGATAGCTGAGCACGTCGACGACCGGGCAGGCGTTCTTCGTCCAGGCCAGCAGACGCCAGTGCTCGGTCCGCGCGGCTTGCTGGAACGCGGGGAACCACTGCTGGGCGACGCTGTCGCCGATAAGGGCAATCGTTCTTTGCCCGTGGGGATCCCCGAAGACGCAGTCGGCCGGCGCGGCGGTGTCCCGGAACGTCACATGGCAGCCGCCCATCCCGTGGACGGTCGAGTTGCGCGCCTCGATCGGCGTCATGCCCCTGCCGCCGGCGATCTCGACGGGCCGCGACGCCGAGCTCGCCGCGGGAAGCGTCGTTGCGACGAGGGAGAGGGCCGTGAGCCCCGCGCCCAGTGCGAGTCCCTTGCCGGCGGAACGCTTGAGGCGCTGCGAGAAGCGGATCGGGTTCTCGACGATGAGATGCGACGCGATCGCCAGCAGGAACGAGACGACGACGGCGAACACTTTGCCGGCGACGCGCATGCTCGCCGATGCATCCGATCCGAGCGCGAGACTCGTGAGGCCGAGCGCTGGCCAGTGCCAGAGGTACCAGGCGTACGAGACGCGTCCGATCGCGGGCAGCGGAGGTTTGGCGAGGATGCGCCCGACGGAGGCCGGCCGGAAGAGACCCGACGCGATGACCAGGGCCGAGCCGAGGACGGGCAGGAGGACGGCCGAACCCGGATACGGAGTCGTCCTTTCGTACATCACAGCGGCGAGGATGATGCACACGATCCCGGCGACGCCGGCGAGGTCCGCGATGCGCCCGCGGATCTTGCCGAGCCGATGAGCCGCAACCGCCAGGGCGGCGCCCGTCGCCAGCTCGCCGAGACGCAGGTGCGTCGCGTAGTACGCGCTCTGTCCCTGCACGCGCGTCAGCAGGATCGACAGCGCGAACGACGTGATCGCGAGGAGGCCGAGGACGGATCCAAGCGCACGAGGAAGCTTCGACGGGTTGAACCGCATCACGCGCTTCGAAACCAGAAGGATGATGAGCGGCCACAGGACGTAGAACTGTTCTTCGATGGACAGCGACCAGTAGTGAACGAACAGACCGTCGGCCGCCGTGGTGTCGGCGTACGCGGTCGCCTGTCCCGCGAACCGCCAGTTCGACACGTACAAGGCCGCCGAGCGCGCATCCCCGATGAGGCGGCCCCGATCGAGGGCGGGGACGAGCAGGATCCCGATCGCCACGGTGACGACGAGGACGAGCGCCGACAACGGCAGGAGGCGGCGGATGCGGCGGGCGTAGAAGTTGCGAAGACTGATCGTTCCGGTGGCGGTCGTCTCTTTGAGAAGGATCCCCGTGATCAAGAAACCGGAGATCACGAAGAACACATCGACGCCGACGAATCCGCCCGCGAGCTGCGTGATCCCTGCGTGGAAGGCGATGACGAGCAGCACCGAAACCGCCCGCAAGCCGTCGATATCCGCGCGATATTCCCTGGTGGGAAGGGGTGCGGGGACAGGGCGGGCTTCAGCGCGAAGCTCGGTTTGCACGCGGGGATACTACCCGGGCGACGCCGAGACAATCGTTTGCGAGGTTTCCGGTTTTTCTCTTAGCGCATGCCGTCCAGCGCAGCGCGCAGGTCCGCGATGAGATCGTCGGGATGTTCGAGGCCGACGGACAAACGCACGAGCGCCGGATCCACGGCGAGCGGCGAGTCCGCGACAGACGCGTGCGTCATCCGCGCGGGGTGTTCGATGAGCGACTCGACGGCGCCGAGAGACTCCCCCAACGCGAAGATCTTCGTGCGCGTCACGACCTCGAGCGCGGCGTCTTCGGCCGCGAGCGTGAACGACACCATGCCTCCGATGTCGCGCATCTGCCGCTTCGCGGTGTCGTGGCCGGGATTGGTGCCGAGGCCCGGGTAGTAGACCTGCGTCACTGCCGGATGGTCGGAAAGCATCTCGGCGACCGCGCGCGCGTTGCTGCAGTGCCGCTCCATGCGGAGCGCCAGCGTCTTCACGCCGCGGAGGACGAGCCAGCAGTCGAACGGGCCGGGCACGCCGCCCATCGCGTTCTGCAGGAAGGCCAGTCGTTCGGCGATCTCCGGGTGATTCGTCGCGGCGAAGCCGCCGATCACGTCGGAGTGCCCGCCGAGGTATTTCGTCGTCGAATGCACGACCATGTCCGCCCCGAGCGCGAGCGGCTGCTGCAGGTACGGCGTCGCGAACGTGTTGTCGACGACGACCATCGCCCCGCGCTCGTGCGCAAGCTCGGCGACGGCCTCGATGTCGATCACGCGCAGCAGCGGATTCGTGGGAGTCTCGATCCACACGAGCTTCGTCGTGTCGCGCCACTCGGTGGAACACGCGGCGGCCTCGGTCATGTCGACGGCGCTGAACTGGAGGCCGGCCGGGCCGTACACGCGCGCGACCAGGCGGTACGTCCCGCCGTACGCGTCGTTCGGGATGATGATGTGGTCGCCGGGGGAGAGCAATCTCAAGATCGCGTCCTCCGCCGCCATCCCGCTCGCGAACGCGAGGCCGTGCGCTGCGCCCTCGAGCGACGCCAGGCAGCGTTCGAGAGCGGTGCGCGTGGGGTTGCCGGTGCGCGAGTACTCGTAGCCCTGATGCTCTCCGACGCGACGCTGGACGTAGGTCGACGTCTGGTAGATCGGCGTGACGATCGCGCCGGTGGCGGGGTCGGGCTCCTGACCCTCGTGGATCGCGCGGGTCTCGAACTCCATCAGCGGACGCTCCGTTGCGACAGGAAGTCGAGGACGTCCGATCGCGTCAGGATCCCAACGGGATGCCCCGAGTCGACGACGAGCACGGCCGGACCGCGCTCCAGCGCCTCGACCGCGGCGTCGATCGGCTCACCGGACCCGACGGAGGGAAGCGGCGGACCCATCGCTTCGGACACCGGCCGGTCGAGGATCGACGCGTCCCGGTACGCGCGCTCCAGCAGGTCGCGCTCGCGCACGGCGCCGGCGACCTCCGCGAAGGCGAGCGGCGGCTCCGCCTTCACGACGGGAACCTGCGAGATGTCGTACTCGCGCATCAGCGCGATCGCCGCGCGCACCGTCTCGTCGGGGTGGATGTGCACGAGCGACGGCAGGTGCGGCGCCTTCCGCGCGAGGACATCGGCGACCGACTCGCCGCCGACACGAAGGAAGCCGTATTCGGCCATCCAGTGATCGTTGTAGATCTTCGATAGGTAGCCGCGGCCGGAATCGGGGATGAGGACGACCACGACGTGCTCCGGGCCGAGCCCTTCGCCGGCGACGAGAGCCGCTTTCACGGCGAGACCGGCCGAGCCTCCGATGAGGATCCCTTCCTCGCGCGTGACGCGCCGCGCGGTCAGGAACGAATCGCGGTCGCTCACCGCGATGATCCGATCGACGATCTTTGGATCATAGGTTGCCGGCCAGAAGTCTTCGCCGACGCCCTCGACCATGTACGGCCGCCCGCCGCCGCCCGAGTACACGGACCCTTCGGGGTCGGCGCCGACGATCTGGATCGCCGGGTTCTGCGACTTCAAGAACCGCCCGGTGCCCGAGATCGTGCCGCCCGTCCCGATGCCGGCGACGAAGTGCGTGATGCGGCCGGCGGTCTGGCGCCAGATCTCGGGCCCCGTCGACAGCTCGTGCGCGCGCGGGTTCTCGGCGTTCGCGTACTGGTTCGGCTGGAACGCGCCGGGGATCTCGGACGAGAGGCGGTTCGCCACGCTGTAATACGAGTCGGGGTGCTCGGGCCGAACGGCCGTCGGGCACACGACGACCTCCGCGCCGTACGCGCGCAGGAGCGAGATCTTCTCCTGGCTCATCTTGTCCGGCATCACGAAGATGCAGCGGTAGCGCCGGCGCGCGGCCACGATCGCCAGGCCGACGCCGGTGTTGCCGGAGGTCGGCTCGACAATCGTCCCACCGGGGCCGAGCACGCCGTCGCGCTCGGCCGCCTCGACCATCGCCAGCGCGATACGGTCCTTGACGCTGCCGCCGGGGTTCAGCTGCTCCAGCTTGGCCAGAAGCACGCAGTCGAGGTCGCGTCCGATGCGATCGAGCCGCACCAGCGGGGTGCCGCCGACGAGATCGACGAGCGAGTCGGCGACCTCCATCGCCGCGCCGCGATCGGTCGCCGGGAGGACGCGGATGCCGGCGCGGTCGAGACGCGCGCGGTCGGGCGGTTCCTCGTCGGTCACCAACGAGACGGGGAAGCCGCTGCGTTCCAGCGCGAGCGCCGCGGTCGCCGCGGCGGCGGCCGGACCGGTCACGCCCACCTCGCGCGGGATGCGCGCCCGGACGTCGGCGACGAGGTCGGGGGAGAGCTCGGCCGTCGGGGAGTGGACGACGTGATGCGCTCGCGACAGTAGCCGTTCGGGAGGCGCGCCTCCCGCGATGACGACGAGAACGTCCACCGTCGAGGAGTCTACGCCCGCGCGGAGGCGGCGCCCCGGCGGGTGCGTCAGTCTTCCGGAACGACGGCGACGGCGACGGCGACGCCGCGCTCGCGGTGGCTCGAGGTGCTGGGGCGATTCATCAAACGGCCGCGCAGGACGAACGTGGTCGAACCGCCTCCGTCGAGGCCCATCGCCTCGATCGCACCGAGGGCGCGCATGAGGTTCGCGGCCTCGTTCATGGTCATCCCCACCGACCGGCCGGGCTGGCGTCCGTCGACCGTGACCAAGAGGAGATCGCCGCGCTCGGTCCAGCCGATCATCGTTCGCGCGTCGCGGCGCGTCTTCCAATCGGTGACGCGCTTCCCGTCGCGCACGAGGACCGGCTTGCCGGCGACGCCCTCGACCACGTCCGGCGCGACGGAGACGGTGAGCGAGGCGCGGCGATCCGCGATGCCGGCGTTCACGTCGCGCCAGAGGGCCGCGAGCGCGCTCGCGCCGTCGCCCGCTCCCGACAGCACGACGCCGTCGGAGGGGATCCGGCTGCCGCCGGATCGAGACGATACGAGCTCCACGGCCGTGGGGGCTCCCGTCACGACCCCCGCCGCCGGAGTGAGCAGCCGGGCTGTGATCTCGGTGCCGCCGCGCGTCTCCGTGCTCGGTCCGTAGCGGGGTGTGTAGACCACGATCCGGTCGCCCGAACGAGTCGCGTTGAGACCCTGGATCGCCGTCGAACGCTGCTCCGTCGTACGGATCGGCGCGAGCAAACCGGGCCTCAAGGTCGTGTGAGTCGTCGTCAGCGTTGTCGTCATCGCGAGCGTGCCGACCCGCAAGGCGCCCGTGCGGCCGATCGAGAAGTGCGGCCGCGACGAGATCGGAGACCGAAGCGGCCGCCCCGAGTCGATCACGCCGCCGATCGGTGCGCCCGCTTCGCTGAAGAAGTCCCCGTTGACGGCGACCACGCACCCGGCGCGCTTGCACATGGTGCTCGTCCGCTCGGTCCGCGGCGTCGGGCCGGAGACACGCCCGTTCGACAGAAGGACGCGAAGCCGATCGCGCGCCGAGCGGTCGAGACGGGCGACGTGGACGATCTGGTCGGGATGGCGACGGCGCAGGGCAAGATGCACGACGCTGGATCCCGGCCGGTGGCGCTGGATGATGCGGTACCCGGTCGGCACGCGCACGCCGTCGACCCACGTTCCGGCCGAGGACACGGTCTGGGTCCCGACCAGAACGAGCAAAAGAGCCAGCGCGGACCGAGGGATGCGACGTCGACGTTCCCTGTTTCGCCCTGCCACGTTCGTCCCCGCACGGCCGGATGGAGCCGGGAGTGTACGTGGGGTTCGCGTCGTTTGCCTAGACCCGCGCGCGAACTTCTGCCGGGTTGCGTGCGCCCGTTCTTCCGCATCGCCTAGAACGCGCGTTTGCGACGAGTCACAACGGCGTCGTGCACTCCGCATTCAGCACGCTCACGACGTCGCGGTAGCGGTCGCTTGCTTCCTTCGCCGAGTCGCCGATGACGGTGACGCCGGTCCGTCCCGCGGAGGCGATCGCGCTCACGAGGTGGAACACGACGCCTTTCACCTCGCGCTCGTCCCACCGGAGCTTGCTTTCCGCCAGATCGAGCAGGTCGTCCGGCGTCAGGCGCTCGCTGCTCGAGCTGCCGCGCCGCCTGGTCCGTCTTGGACGCGCGGGTCACCGGGACGGCCTATCGGTCAACGGGTTCCGGGGCGGTACGCGACCTCGGAGATGCGTTCGAGCTTGTCCCACTGGTGTTCGGACCGGATCGTGCGGATCGTTCCGGAGCGCGATCGCATGACGAGGGACTCCGTGACGGCGCCGTCGCGCGTCGTGCGGACGCCGTCGAGCAGGTAGCCGTCGGTGACGCCGGTCGCGGCGAAGAATACGTCCTCCCCGGACACCAGGTCGTTCGTCGTGAGCACCCGGTCGAGGTCGTAACCCGCGTCGATCGCCCGTTGCCGTTCGTCGTCATTCCGCGGCCACAGCTTTCCCTGGATCTCGCCGCCCAGGCACTTGAGCGCGCAGGCCGAGGTGACGCCCTCCGGCGTACCGCCGATGCCGTACAGGATGTCCACGCCGAGCGCGCTCCGGCCGGCGGCGATCGCACCGGCCACGTCGCCGTCGGTGATCAGCCGCACGCGGGCTCCCGCATCGCGAATGCGTTTCACGTATTCCTCGTGCCGGTCGCGGTCGAGGATCGTGACGATCACGTCCGCGACCTCGATCCCCTTGGCCTTCGCGACCTTGGCGATGTTGTCCTCGATCGGCGCCTCGATGTCGATCACGTCCGCCGCTTCCGGCCCGGTCGCGATCTTCTCCATGTAGACGCACGGTCCGGGGTCGAACATGGTCCCCTTCTCCGACATCGAGAGAACCGACAAGGCGTTGGCGCCGCCGCGCGCCGTGAGACGCGTGCCGTCGATCGGGTCGACGGCGATATCCACTTTAGGCGGCTCGCCGGTGCCGACTTTTTCACCGTTGAAGAGCATCGGCGCCTCGTCCTTCTCGCCCTCCCCGATGACGACGACCCCGTCCACCGAGACGGTGTCGATCATCAGGCGCATCGCATCGACCGCTGCTTGATCCGCCGCGTTCTTGTCGCCGCGACCGATCCAGCGCGAGGCGGCCAGGGCGGCGGCCTCCGTGACGCGCACGAGCTCCATCGCGAGGTTGCGGTCGGGTTTCTTCGTGGCGTCTCTCGTCGGGGTCATCTCGACCGACATGAAAGCATCTCCTTTTTCCGGCGTCGAACGACTGCGCTTATCTGCCTCCCACCCACCCAGCGGGCCCGATCGCGATTCAGTCGGCCGCGCGCAGGCTGGCGAGGTGGCGCTGCGCGAGGGCCCTGTACGCGGGCGGATTCATCGTGACCCAGATCTCCGAGGGCGTGCCGGCGATCGATCCGCGGACCTTCGCGGGGACGCCGGCCGCGAGCATACCGTCTGGGATCTCCGCTCCGGGCGTCACGACGGCGCCGCCGGCGATCATCGCGCGCGCGCCGATCCGCGCGCCGTCCAGGATCGTGGCGCCGTTCGCCACGAGGCACTCGTCGCCGAGGGTGGCGCCGTGCACGACGCACAGGTGCGCGACGGTCGCGCCGGCGCCGACCTCGATGGGCATCTCCGGTGGCGCGTGGAGGATGGATCCGTCCTGGACATTGGCGCCGGCGCGGATCACGATGGGCGAGTAGTCGGCGCGCACGACCGCGCCGTACCACACCGACGCCTCTTCTTCGATCGTCACGTCGCCGACGATGGTCGCGGTCGGGGCCACGAACGCGGTCGGATGGATCGTCGGTTCTTTCCCTTCGAACTCGAAGAGCGGCATGGTCGTTCCTTTCGGTCGTTGGGCGCGTGGAAGGGTAGGCGGATACGCTGCGCGGCGTCATGTCGCCGGAGCTCCGCGACGTCATCGACGAGATCCCCGCCGGATGCGGCCCCATCGGACTGCTTTCCTCCGACGAGTTCCTTGCCGTCGCCGAACCGTTCGATCGCGCGCTGCTGTCGGTGACCGGGAAGCGGATCGCGCTGATCTTCGCGGCCGACCCGCGCGGCGCCGCGCGGAGCGCCCGGCTCGCGGTGTCCTACTACCGTCGTTTGGGAACGGACCCGGTGGTGGTCGACGTGCTGATCCGCGACGACGCGCGCGCCGACGTCTTGCCCGACTACGACGTACTGTTCCTCGCCGGGGGGAGCCCGGCGGCCCTCATCGCCTCATTGCGCGACACGCCGCTGTGGGAGGAGGCGTTGCGCCGCTGGCGCGCCGGCGCCTCGCTCGCAGGCTCGAGCGCCGGCGCGATGGCCCTGTGCCGGCACGCGCTCGTGCCCGAACCTGGCGACCGGCGTCCGTCGACGTGGACGGCCGGGTGCGGCCCGATCGAGAAGGTCGCGCTCGCGGTCCACGCGCGCACCGCGCCGCCGGCGTGGCTCGAGCACGTCCGCTCGACGGCGCCGGTCCCGGTGGTGGCGCTCGACGAGGGCGTCGGCGTCGTCCTGACGCCAAGCGCCCCGCCCGTTGTCGCCGGGGCAGGACGCGCCTGGGTCCTCGAACCGGGCTAGCCGCTGCGAGAGCAGGCGCGGCGCATGTCAACACACGAGCGGCCGTCGAAGGCGTACCGAGATACGTAGTAATAGGAGAGAGCGTCCGCGATCGCTTCGTTCCCGATCTGATAGGGCCGGTTCGACGCACCGACGGGATCCCACACGCCGAGGCCGATCGAGGAGCGATCGACCGACCGGTCGAAGCGCCGCGCGACGAGCCTGCGCAGTGCGTCTCTGCGCTGGACACTCTCGTCGCCGCGCCGGCGCCCCCGGACCTCGCCCTTCAGGTAGCGGTCGAGCCAGGCGAGCGCGAAGTACGTTGCCACACGCTGCCCGTAGCGAGAGGCGGTTTGCCCCGCCTCCGGGCCCACGTACGCGAACTCCTGATGTGTCGAGGAACGCAGGACCACGTACATGGCGGCGAGTCGGCGCGCCGTGAACGCGGCATAGTCCCGCCGCGTCCCGTGGAGAGCCTCGGGAGGCGGGGCTGCGGCGCGAGGGCCGGAGAAAAGCTCCTGCTCCGATTGCTCATAGAGGGTCGGCACGGTCGGTCGCACGCCGTGCATGAACCTCCCGTAGGAATCCAGAGAGACCGCCGCGGCGAACCGCCGGCGAGGATCCCCGTTCGCTACCAGGGCCGCCGCGTACGCCCCGAGTGAGTGGCCGATCAATCCCACACGCCGGACGTCGATCTGCCGCCGCCAGGGGTTGCTGCGAGACGCCAGCCACGTCCACGCGTCGAGAGCTCCGAAGACGAAGTTCGGCTCGAGTTCCTCGTACAGACTCTGCACGTCGACCGTCCCCTGAGAACCGGTCCGTCCGTCGATCGCGATCGAGGCGACCGCGGGGGCCTGGCCGACCGTGCTGTTGACGCCGTTGTCGTTCTGGCCCGCGCACATCCCGTGCTCGCGCACTCCCATCTCCTGCGGCTTGCGCCACGACCCGTTCGGATCGCAGTAGGTCGCCTCTGGGGTGGGCGCGTCGTCCGACATGCCGGCGCCTTGCGGGTCGAACGTCATGACGACGTAGCCGTGCTCCGCGAGGTCCTGGGCGAAGGACCAGTACTCCTCCTCGGTGTCGCCCGCGCCGTTGACGAAGATCGCCGCGGGATACGGCGCGCGGGACACCCGGCGCGTAACCGGATCGGCGAACCTCGCGGGAGGGGCCCACAGATGCGCCGAGATCGCCGCGCCGTAGCGGTTCCGATAATGAACCGCCATCACACGGCCTCGGGCCGGGGCCCATCGCTCCGGAGCCCGGTACGGATCGGCGTTCGTCTGATCCTGCTGTGAGGCGCGCAGCGCCCAGTATTCGGGATCGGAGAGCTGATCGCGCAGACGACCGCTGCTGTCGAGCCAGTTCGACGTCTCGCGTTCGTACCAACCGGGACTGCCCGGCGGTGGGTCGGCTGTGGCCGGCGCGCCGGTGGTCGCCAGGCAGACGACGATCGCAACCAAGGCTTCGAGTCTGGTTCGACCGGCCACGCTCACGCCGCGCTATTCGCTGGCCGGGTCGAGGCTTCCTTCTTCGTTGTGGATCGCGGCGTTCTAGGACGTCAGCGCCTGTGTAAGCGTGCGGACCTCGGCGACGTCGGTCGGTCCGACGATCCGCTCGGTGATGGTGCCGTCGGGCCGGATCCAGTACGTGACCGGCTCCTGCAGCTGCTTCCAGGCCTTCATCGTCGGCGTGAACCCGTTGACGCTCTTGGCCGGCGCGTCGGTGTCGTTCACGTAGACCTCGGCGTGGATGAAGTTCACGCGGTCGGCGAACTCGCTCGACACGGTCTGGACGACGTCGACGACGGGCCCGCACACCTGGCTCGTACAGAAACGCGGCGTTCCGATGTTGAAGACGGTCGGCCGTCCGTTCGCGAGCGCGACGTCGAGCGAGATCCTGTGCATCGAGCATGGAGGCGTGCGCGTGCAGTAGGGGTTCACGCCGCGGTGGTTGTCGACCGTCGGTGTCGGCACAGAGATCGCTTTCGCACCCGGCGCGGGACCGTCGACGCGGTCGACCGCGGGGTAGGCGGCTCCTCCCCACACTTCCTTCTCCGCGCCGCCGGGCGTTCCCACGGCGAGGACGTTCCAGTTGCCAGGCCCGTCGATGTCGAGCCGGGCGATGTAGACGCCCTTGGTACCGAGGCCTTCGCCGTGGTACTCGGCCGCGACGGGTCCCTTGGGGACGCCGTCCGCGTCGAGCCCCCAATAGACCCGGACGTTGCCTCCCGCGTATCGCGTCACGCGATCCGCGCCTATGAGGGCGAACGCAACCCGAGACTTCTGGTGAACGAGGATCTGATCGACGGCCTGAACGACGCTGATGCTCGCGCCGTCCTTCTTCCGCAGAGTCTTGACGAGATCGTTGAGACTCGCGTCCTTCGGCAGACCCTCGTCTTTCTTCGAGCAGCCGGTCGCCAGCCACGCGACGGCGAGCCCACTCGTCACGAGGAAGGTTCTGCGGTCGATGTCGCGCATCGACGCGCCATCCTATCGACGGGCTTGGTGCGCCGCTGCGGCCCCTACTCCGTGTACCGGACCGCTTCGGCCGGTGGCAGCCGGGACGCACGCCAGGCCGGGCCCAGCGTCACGACCACGACGGCGACGAACACCGCGCCGATCGCCCCCAGGATCGACGGCCAGTCGACGCCGAACGGCACCTTCGTATCCGATTGCCGGTAGAAGATGTAGCCCATCATCAACCCGACGGCCATGCCGACGAGGACGCCGACGAAGGTCGTGGTTGCGGCCTCGGTCATCAGCCCGCTCATCACCTGCCAGCGCTGATATCCGATGGCGCGCAGGACGCCGATCACGTGCCGACGTTCGATGATCGCCCGCAGCGCGACGATGCCGAGCGCCAGAACGCCGACGATCAGGCCCATGCGCATCAGCAAGTCGATGACGGAGAAGAACGCACGGTTCGCGCGGTAGGCCTGATCGAGGAGCGCCTTGGTGGTCGTCGCGTCGGCGCCCTGCTCGAAGAGGTCTCGTTCGATCGTCAAGGCGGCCGTCCGCGCGTTGACCCCCGGCTTGAGGTCGACCAGCGCGGCGGTGCCGCGCGGTAGTCCGCGGAAACGACCGAGGACGTCCGACGAGGCGAACATGCCATCGAGGATGTTGAACGTCTGGATGCCGACGATCTTCAGGACGAGAGGACCGGACGCGTCGTTCACCTGCAGGCATTGGCCCGAGCTTCCGAAGTCGTTGATCACGTAGGCCTCCGCCCGGACGGGCGCCGCGCCCTTCGCCGGCTTCTTCCCCGTAGCCGCGTCGGACGGGCAGTCGAGCCCTTTCGCGCCGAGCTTCGCGATCGCCGACGGGTTACCGAGCGCCGCCAGCCACGCCTCTTCTTCGGAGACGCCTTTCATCTTGCCGTCGAGCTTCAGCGGTGGGCTCGTCGCGAGGGTCGGCGTCAGCTCGTAGATCGGCATGAACGCCCGGTCGCCGCCGCCGAAGCTCCCCGGCGACTTGAACGGACCGATGTATCCGGCGGTCGAGATCGGCGTGAACTTCTGCACCTCGCCCTGGACGTCCGACGGAAGCGTCAGAGATCGCGAACCGGTGGCGAGGACCCGGACGTCGTACCCTTTCGCGGCTTCCGCGTAGTCGGGCCGGAAGATGAATGCGAACACGGCGAACATCTGCAGCATCGCCAGGACGATCGCGAACACGCCGGTCGTGAGTCCCGTGCGGAGTCCGCGTCGGGCCATGTACGCGAGCGGCGGACGCAGCATCGCGCGCAGCCCCGAGAACGCTCGTCCGAGGAGTCCGAAGAACCACTCGGCGATGCGGAGGTTGGCGACGGCGATGATCGTCAACGCGAACACGGACGTGAGCAGCGACACGACGAAGATAGGGAAGAACGTGTCCGGGTCGGTGTCGGGGTTGATCGCGTACACGCTTCCGAAGGCCCATCCGCCGAGAGCGAGTCCCACCAGGGTGGTGTGCAACCGCTGCGGCGTGAGCCGGCGGGTCAGCGCGGCGACGGCTGCGATCAGCGCGATCCCCGCGGCGACGCGGCCGAGGTCCTTGCCGGCGACGACGCCGAAGAGACCGAACAACGCGGCCAGTCCGACCAGGATCCGGCGGATGATGCCGCGGCGGGTCTCCCTCGCAGGCTCGGGAAGGTTGCGGATCGCCGCCGGGATCGACATGCGCGACGTACGGCGCGCGGTGACGAAGACGACCCCCAGGGTCAGGATCGATCCGAGCACAAAGGCGACGGCGACGGTCTGGCCTTTGAGGGAGAACGTGAACCGGAAGTCGAAGTCGCCCCCGCCGAATTCCGAGAAGGCGTGCGCGAAGCGCGACGAGATGACGCGCCCGACCGGGATGCCGGCGAGGACGCCGACGGCCGCCGCGGCGAGGCTGTAGACGGCGCCCTCGATGACGGACAGGAGTACGAGCCGGCGGCGCGTCAATCCCAGCGCGCGCAGGATGCCGAGCTGTGCCCGCCGCTCCTCCGCCAGCATTGAGATGAGGTTCACCACCAGAGCCGCGCCGGCCGCCATGATCAGCACGCTGAGGGCGACGAGGAACGTCTTGATGAACTCGGTATTCGTCTTCGCTTGATCGACGTCGTTGACCTTCGAGTTGTGTGCTTCGATGCCGGGGACCCCGAGCGCCGAGACGGCCCGGCGGAGCTCCCGGAACGCGCTCCGCGCCGGCTTGACGCCGCCGACCGCCGAGACGCGGACGACGTTGATCTCGTCGGTATTGACGATTCGCTGCGCGGTCGCCAGCGGCGCGAATACCGCGTGCGAAAGCGTGTACGCGCCGGGTCCGTCCGCGCGCGCGATGCCGCGCACGACGAGCGGGACCGGCTCGCCCGGCTTGAGCGTCTCGACGGTGACGCGCAGCCGGTCGCCGACGCGCGCGTCGAGGGCGCTCGCCAGGCGGCGCGAGATGACGACGCCGTCCTCGCCGAGATCGTCGAGGAACGTGCGCTTGCCGTCCGTCAGGATGAACGCGCCGAGCGTCTTCCGTTGCGCGGCGGGATCGAGACCGACGAGCGTGACGGTTCCCGATTCTCCCTGTCGGCGGTCTAGGTCCGCCGCCGACGCGATCTGATCGATACCCCCCGCGACCGCATCGGTCACACGCGCCAGGCTCGGGTCGGCGGCAAGCCGCGTCGCCACGTCCTCGGAAAAGAAACCGTTGTTCGGCGCGGTGACGAGGTAGTCGACCATATTCCAGCTGCGGTAGGTATTGAGGACGGTGGAGTCCTCCGTGGAGTCCGCTCCGATCAGCGACGCGGTGATCGCCGTTGTGCCGACCATCAACCCGGCGACGACGAGCAGCGACTGGCCGATGCGGCGCCGGATCGAGCGGCCGGCGAGGCGGCCGAGCAACCGCTGCCGCAACGCCAGCAGCAGGATCAAGCCAAAGATGATGACGAAGATGACGGCGATGGGACCCATGACGATTACCCGCGTGCGTGGTCGCTCTCGATGCGACCGTCGCGCATGCTGATCGTCCGGCGGGTCATGTCGGCGAGCGCGGGGTTGTGGGTGACCATGACGATCGTCTGACCGCCCGCGTTCAGCTTCAGGAACAGCTCCATCACCGCTTGCGTCGATTCCGAGTCGAGGTTCCCGGTCGGCTCGTCGGCCCACACTACGGCCGGCTCGTGAACCAGCGCGCGCGCGACGGCGACGCGCTGCTGCTCGCCGCCGGACATGCGATCCGGCGTGTGGCCGGCGCGCGGGGCGAGCCCCACGAGGTCGAGCGTGTCGAGTGCCTTTTGGCGCGACTCCTTCGCCGGGCGCCCGAGCAACAGCAACGGGATCTCCACGTTCTCGACGGCGCTGAGGACCGGCAACAAGTTGAACGCCTGGAAAACGAAGCCCATGTTCTTGGCGCGATAGCTCGTGCGGTCGTTGTCCGACATCCTCTCGAGGTTCGAGCCGTCGATCAGGATCTCGCCTTCGTCGATGTGTTCGAGACCCGACAGGCAGTTGAGAAGAGTGGTCTTCCCCGAACCGGATGGGCCGACGATGGCGACCATCTCACCGCGCGCCACATCGAGATCCACCTTGCGGAGGGCCTCCACCTCGGCCCCGTAGCGGTACACCTTGCGCACGCCGCTCGCGCGGACGATCGCGTCCACGATTCCTCCCCAGTTGCCCGACGTCCCGTACCGCCCTCGTGAGGCGGCGGCCTAGAGGCTCGCACATACGGAACGAGCGCGCGAACCGGAAAACTTCC